>DASXXT010000211.1:0-8271 GCA_036502965.1 Roseiarcus sp.
CAGCGTCAAATGATCGAGCTGGGCTTGAGCCTTGGCGAGGCGCTGCGCGACGTCTTCGACGCGCCGCTCGGCGTCTTCAAGTTTCCCGGCGTCGTCGGAGATGAAGTCCTGAACCGCCTTGTCGGAATTGCGGGCGATGACCTCGAGCCCGGCGGTCAAGGAGGCCAGATCCTGCTCCTGCTTCGCCTCCTGGGTGATCTGATATTGCAGCGTTTCGGTGGCGTCGATGACCGCGGCCCGCGCGCCCGCTTTCACTTCAACGAGCTTCGTGCGCATGTCGACGCGCTCCTTGAGCGTCGCGACGAGGTTCTTCTGCGTCGCGATGGTCTCGCGCAGTTTGTCGCGTTCGGCTGTTTTTTGCGCTCCTTCGGCGTCAAACGACGCGACGGTCGCGGCCAATTGTCCGAGATCGGCGGCGAGAACACGGGTTTCGCGCTCGCGCAACGCCGGCGCAGCGTCGTCCGGCCAGGCGATCCCCGGGGCGGGATCGAAACGATGCGACCGCGCGCTCAAGAGCGCGGTCTTGCGCCGCAGGATTTCCGCTTTCGCGGAAGCGAGCTCCGCGCGCGCGCCTTTCGTGTCGGCCAAGGCCGCCGAGTGGTCGAACTCAACCAGCACGTCGCCCGCCTGCACAAGGGAGCCGTTGCCGACGCGAATATCCTCGACCCTGCCTGTCTCCAGCGGCTCGACGACCTTCACCTGTCCCATCGGCTGAAACTTGCCTTGCGCGGCGGCGATGATGTCGACGCGGCCGAAATAGGCCCAGGCCAGCGCAGCGACGACGAAGGCGCAGATGATCCATAAGAAAGCGACATGGACCGGAGACGGCGGCGTTTCCAGAATCTCGAGCGCCGGCGCGAGGAATTCCCGGTCGCCAAGATTCATTCCCCAAGTCTTGCCCGGTGTCTTCAGCCGCGCGAGCGCACGCGAGGAGGACGGTTCGGCGACGGCAGGCGCCTGGTCGGCTGCCGCAGGCGCGGGGATCGCGCTCATGCGGCGATCTCCGCGGGCTGGCTCTGCAGGCTCCAAAGATAGGCGTAGAGGCCGCCGGGCCGGCGCAGGAGTTCGGCGTGCGGGCCGACCTCGACAATGCGGCCATCCGCCATGCCGACGATGCGGTCGCAGCCCCGCACCGCAGCCAAACGATGGGCGATGATGATGACAGTGCGGTTCTTGACGATGCGGCGCATGTTGCGCTGAACGATCCGCTCGCTCTCGTAATCGAGCGACGAGGTCGCCTCGTCGAAAATGAGAATGCGCGGATTGGTGGCCAGCGCTCGGGCGATGGCGATGCGCTGTCTTTGCCCGCCGGAGAGGTTGGCGCCGCGCTCCTCGATCACCGTGTCGTAGCCTTCGGCGAGCTTGTCGATGAAGTCGTCGGCGCCGGCGAGACGGGCGATCTCGATCACGCGCGCACGCGCCATCGCCGGATTGGCGAAGGCGATGTTTTCATGAACGGTGCGATTGAACAGGAGGTTCTCCTGCAGCACGACACCGATGTGGCTGCGGAGCCACGCCGGATCGACATGGTTCAAGTCCGCGCCGTCGAGCAACACCTGCCCCTCGTTCGGCAGATAGAGGCGCTGAACAAGTTTGGTCAGGGTCGATTTGCCCGAGCCCGATGGCCCTACGATGCCAATCGTCTCGCCCGGCCGGAGGCTAAGCGAAATGTCTTTCAACACCTCGGGCGCGCCCGGACGATAGCGGAAGCTGACGCGGCGAAATTCGATCGCGCCGCGCGGCGCCGGCGGCAATAGCCGCGCCGTTGGGGCGAACTCGGGGGGAGCGTTGAGGATATCGCCCAGTCGCTCGATCGAGATCTGCACCTGCTGGAAGTCCTGCCAGATCTGCGACAAGCGCAGAATCGGCTGGACCGCCTGCGAGGCGATCATGTTGAAGGCGACGAGGGCGCCGACGGTAAGCTCGCCGCCGATCACCGCCTTGGCGCCGAACAGAAGCAGCGCCGCCGTCGTCAGCTTGCTGATATACTGAATGGCGAGCTGACCGCCGGAGCCCAGCATCGCGGCGGCGAAGCTGGTCTTGACATAGGCCGCGAGCTTCTCTTCCCATTGCGCGCGCATGATCGGCTCGACCGCCGCGCTCTTCACCGTATTCACGCCGACGATCGTCTCGACCAGGAACTGCTGGCTCGCCGCGCCGCGATTGAATTTCTCCTTGACCAGGTCGCGTAAGGGGGGCCTGACGGAAAAGCCGATCAAGACGTAGAACGGAATCCCGGCAAGCACGATCAGGGTCAGCGACCACGAATAGGCGAACAGGACGCCGACGAACACGAAGGCGAACACGAGGTCGAGCGCCGAGAACAGAGCCTGACCGGTGAGGAAGCTGCGGATCGTCTCCAGTTCCCGCACCCGGGCGACCGTTTGCCCGGTCGATCGGGTCTCGAAATAGGCGATCGGCAGACGCAGGAGATGCGCGAACAGGCGTTGGCCGAGCTCGACGTCGATCCGATTCGTGGTGTGCGACAGCGCGTAGGTGCGCAAATATTGGAGCGCGACGTCGAACACGCCGATAGCGACCAGCCCGCCGACCAGCACGAACAAGGTCTCATAACCGCGATGCGTCAGCACTTTGTCGACAACCACCTGGAAGAACAGGGGCGTCGTGAGGGCGAAAATCTGCACGAACAGCGACGCGGCCAGCACATGGCCGAGCGGACGGCGATAGCGCCAGATCGTGGGCAGGAACCAGCGCATGCCGAACTGGCGCGGATCGACGCCGGCGCCGCCGATCCGGCGCGCGACGAGAAGCGCCTGCCCGCCGATGTCGCGCGCAAGGTCTTCGAGCGGCGCCTCCTGGACGGCGTGGCTGATCGGATCGACAAGCCGGCAGAGCCCCGACGGATTGCGCCCCCCGAACACCATGAACGCGCCGGTGCTCATGCGGACGATCGCTGGCGTGGGCAGCGTCGCCAGCCGTTCGGCGGTGACCTTCGCGACCAGGCGCGCCTTCAGTCCGACGCGCCTGGCTGCGCGGATGAGATCGCCCTCATCGGCCTGGCGGGCCTCCAGCGCCAGTTCGCGCGCGAGCTGCACCGGGTCGGCGCCGATGCGGTAATAGGCTGCGATTCCGCATAGAGCGCGCAAGCCCCGGTCGAGCGGCGTCCCCCCGCTGAGAGGCGGCGCAGTCTCCATCATCGAGCTTAAGCCTTTCTCATCCGGGCCTTGCCCGGGGAACGACGATCCGCACGCGGCGCCGCGAAGCCCGGAGCCACAACTTGTGATCGTAGCGAATGCCCAACGGTCAGCCGCAAGCTGAACCACGGGACAGACTTAGCAAATGCTTGAGAGCTGCTCCGTTCTGGGATTCTGGCGGGCATGCCTTCCTTCGGCATTCGGTTACCGCAGGCGCCTGCGGGGCTTTGCGAGGCCCCAGGATAATGGGCGGTTCCACAACGCCGGCGCGCAAAAATGGGGTACAGCGATGCGTCAACAGGTCAAGATGGTTTTGCTCGGCGGCGCGGCGGCGGCATTGGCTGCCGCGGTCTCCCCGGCCAATGCAACCGTCTATAACGTGAATCAAACGATCGGCTCTGGCGCCGTCATCGGCACGATCACCACGGACGGCGCGACGGGGACGATCAGCCCCTCAGATTTCGTCGCCTGGGGTTTGCAGCTGGTCGGTCTTAACGTGACGACGATCATCACCAACAATGACCCGGGCGCCGTAGTGTGGGGCGGGGGCGCCGACATCACTGCCGACGCCTCGCACGTCTATTTCAACTTCTCCGGAAGCGACAACGGCTTTCTCGTCTTTCAGGATGGCAAGAGCAGCGGGAACACCTATTGGTGCCTCAATTCCACCAATGGCGGATGCCTGCAAAGCGAATCGGTCGTTCCGCAAAACTTCATGGACGCGAGCGCGCAGTTTGCGACCCGGAGCGGCAACCAGATCATCGCGTCGACCGCAGTCCCTGAGCCGGCCACCTGGGCGCTGATACTCTTGGGGTTCGCAGGTTGGGCTACGCCAGTTTCCGTCAGCGCCGGACGGGGGCCGCGGCGGCCTGAACGAAGATTGCGCTAAGGGAACGGTTCACCACGAAGATCACGAAGACCCCCGTCTTCGTGATCTTGGTCGTATCGGTGGTGGAATGGCCGAGGCGCCGGCGTCACGCCCCGTGGGTGACGACCTTGACGTCGACGTTGCCACGCGTGGCGTGGCTATAGGGGCAGATCTTCTCGTGCGCCTCTTCCGCTAGCGACTGAAGCTCCGCCTGCGGCAGGCTCGTATCCGTCACGTCGAGCACGACAGCGAGACCGAAACCGCCCTTCTCGCGCGGTCCAATGGTCACAGCGCATTTCACCGTCGCTTTCGACGCGTCCTTCTTGTGCTGCTTGGCGATGAAGTCCAGCGCGCCGCCAAAGCAGGCGGCGTAGCCGGCGGAGAAAAGGTGCTCAGGCGTCCCGGTGTTCGGCTTTCCGGGCCCGCCCATCTCCTTCGGCACTGACAGATCGAGGTCGACGATTCCGTCGTCGGAGCGGGTGTGGCCGTTGCGGCCCCCCACTGCGGTCCCGTGAGCGGTGTAAAGCGGGTTGATCGCGTCGGCCATACGATTTCCTCCTTCAGACCAATTCTGCCATACGACGCAAATAGGATCACGCCTTCGTTCGCGAGGCAAATATGCGGGCCGCCTTAGTCGCGGCTTGACTCGCGCACAATCTCGGCCATGGCGCGCGAGTCCTCGTCGCCCATCGCCTCTAGCCCGGCGACGACGCCAGTGCGATCGGCGGCGTTGCGGTTCTGGCTCGTCTTCCATTTTCCCCGGATGTCGAGGATCTCAATCTCAATGCCGACGATCGCCCGGCGCTGCATGGCGACGAAATCAGCAGGCGCGTCGCCGACCGCCCAGGGCTGTTCGCGGCGTGACTCAAGCGCTCGGGTCAACTCCTCGATCTGCTGGCCGAGCCACGTGTCATCCATCAGCTTCGCCCGGCCCTTCGCCTGGACCATGGTGTAGTTCCAGGTCGGCACCACTTTGCCGGTCTCTCGCTTGGTCGCGTACCAGGACGGGGTGATGTAATGGTCATGGCCCTGGAACACGACGAGCGCGTCCGGCGAAACTTGAAGATCCCGCCACTGGGGGTTCGCGCGGGCGAGATGGACTTTTAATGTGCCGAGCTTAGATGCGGCCGCATCGAGAACGAACGGAACCGAATTGGCGGCGAGCCCCTGGGGGCCGTTGCTGATGAGGAGGCCGAACACGCGCTCCCGGATCAACGCATGCAGCGCCGGCAGGTTCTCGTTTCGGTGAAGAGGGGGTTCGTACAAGGCGGCCTCGTCGCCGCAATGTGGGCAATGTCAGAGCGAATGTGAAGAGCAGGCGCTCTCGCCTCAGAGCCCCAGGTCGCTCAAGCTTGGATGATCGTCGGGACGACGACCGAGCGGCCAATGATAAAGACGATCCTGTTCGCGGATCGGCAGATCATTGATGCTCGCCAGGCGCACGCGCATAAGACCGTCCTCGTCGAACTCCCAGTTCTCGTTGCCGTAGCTGCGGAACCAGCTTCCTGAATCGTCATGCCATTCATAGGCGAACCGAACCGCGATGCGGTTCTCGTGAAAGGCCCAGAGTTCCTTGATCAGCCGATAGTCGAGCTCGCGGTTCCATTTGCGGGTCAGAAACGCCTCGATCGCAGGGCGCCCAGAGAAGAATTCGGCTCGGTTTCGCCACCGGCTGTTTTCCGTATAGGCGAGCGCGACGCGCGCGGGGTCGCGGGTGTTCCAGGCGTCCTCGGCCATGCGCGCCTTCTGCGCCGCGGTTTCCTGATTGAAAGGCGGCAGAGGCGGTCGACTCACGCTGGCCCCCCTTATTCCGCCGCCTGCTGGTTCGACCCGTACTGCTTCACGATATAATCATTGACCAGCGCCTTGAATTCCTCGGCAATGCGCGGCCCGCGCAGGGTGACGGTCTTGACCCCGTCGACGAACACCGGGGCGGCAGGCGCTTCGCCGGTTCCGGGCAGCGAGATGCCGATATTGGCGTGCTTGCTCTCGCCCGGCCCGTTGACGATGCAGCCCATGACCGCGACGTTCAGCCGCTCGACGCCCGGATAGACCGCGCGCCATTCCGGCATGGACTTCGCGAGATAAGTCTCGATGTCGCGGGCCAGCTCCTGGAACACGGTCGAGGTCGTGCGCCCGCAGCCAGGACAGGCCGCGACCTGGGGCGCGAAACTGCGGAACCCCATGGTCTGCAGCAGTTCCTGCGCGACCTTGACTTCCTGCGTCCGATTTCCCCCCGGCTCCGGGGTCAGCGAAATGCGGATCGTGTCGCCAAGCCCTTCCTGCAGCAATATGCCAAGGGCTGCGGAGGAAGCCACAATGCCCTTCGAGCCCAAGCCGGCTTCGGTGAGACCTAGATGCAGCGCGTAATCCGAGCGCTCGCCGAGCATGCGGTAGACGGTGATGAGGTCCTGCACGGATGAGACTTTCGCCGAGAGGATGATGCGCTCGCGCTTTAGCCCGATCTCCTCCGCCCGCGCCGCTGACAAAAGCGCTGACCTCACCATCGCCTCGCGCGTGACCGCGCTGGCCTCGAGGGGCTCCGCGCTCGCCGCGTTCTCGTCCATGAGCGTGGTCAGGAGTTCCTGATCGAGCGAACCCCAGTTGGCGCCGATGCGCACCGGTTTGCCGTTACGGATCGCGATCTCGATGATCCTGCCGAACTGCAGGTCGCGCTTGTTCTTGAAACCGACATTGCCGGGATTGATGCGATATTTGTCGAGCGCTTCGGCGCAGGCGGGATGTTCGGCGAGCAGCTTGTGGCCAATGTAGTGGAAGTCGCCGATCAGCGGCGCCTTGATGCCCTTAAGCCGCAGGCGGTCGCGGATGTGGGGCACGGCCGCGGCCGCCTCGTCGCGATCGATGGTTAGGCGCACCAGCTCGGAGCCTGCGCGTGCCAGCGCCGCGATCTGCCGCGTGGTCGCTTCGATGTCGGCAGAGTCGGTGTTGGTCATCGACTGAACGACGATCGGCGCGCCCCCGCCAACAGTGACCGCCGCATCGCCGTCGCCGATCCGAACGCCGACGGTCGCGTGGCGGGAGAGCGGCCCGCAGAGCGTTTCCGACATCGCAAGGCTCATCGCCGTCATACCTTTCCAGCCGCGCTCCGACCGAATTAATCCCGCAGGGTTCTAAGCGCTCAGCGCGAATTTGTCATCCGGGACGTTTGCAGCGCAATGAGCCTTCGAAAGCTTCACTGCAATGCAATATGACCGCTCTGCGCGGACGGTCTCGCCGCGTGGTCCGATGAGGAGAAACGCCGATGTCGCTCGCCAAACGCCACGCCCTTGTCACCGGTTCGACGAGCGGCATTGGCCTGGCGATCGCCCGCGCCCTCGCCAACGAAGGGGCGGACGTCGTCATCAACGGGTTCGGCGACAAGACGGCGATCGAGGCCGAGCGCGCCAGAATTGAGAAGGAATTCGGCGTCAAGGCCTTCTATAACGGAGCCGACATGGCCAAGGGAGCGGAAATCGAGGCGATGATCGCCGACGCCCAGCGCAAGATGGGTTCGCTCGGCATTTTGGTCAATAACGCCGGCATCCAGCATGTCTCGCCGATCGAGGACTTTCCGCCGGAAAAGTGGGACGCCATCATCGCCATCAACCTCACGGCGGCGTTCCACGCGATCCGCGCCGCGGTTCCGGGGATGAAGGCGCAAAAATGGGGCCGCATCATCAACACTGCCTCCGCCCACTCGCTCATCGCCTCGCCGTTCAAGGCGGCCTATGTGTCGGCAAAGCATGGCCTCGCCGGGCTCACCAAGACGGTTGCGCTTGAGCTCGCAACCTTTGGCGTTACGGCAAATTGCATTTCGCCCGGCTACGTCTCGACGCCGCTAGTCGAGCGCCAGATCCCTGATACGATGAAGGCGCGCAACATGACGCGCGAGCAGGTGATCAACGACGTGATCCTGGCCGCCCAGCCGACCAAGCAATTCGTCAGCGTCGATCAGGTCGCCGCGCTCGCGGTCTATCTCTGCTCGGACGCGGCCGCGCAGATCACCGGCGCAAACCTGTCGATCGACGGCGGGTGGACCGCCGGGTGAGGCGCGGCTCGGACGACTCGTGAAGCCGGCCCGCGCTGCCTGCGCCATTGGCCGACCAGCCTAGAGCATTTTCCGCTCATGTTGCATCGTATCCTGCGGCGGCGAGATAGTTGGCGCATTCTTGCGGGGTGAAGCGGGGAAGGGCGTCGGCAATGGCTTGCCAGAGGTCGGGGATGGTTCGCGCGGCGGCGGCGCGCAAC
>DASXXT010000212.1:0-4438 GCA_036502965.1 Roseiarcus sp.
TCCAAGGCCGCCCCTCGCTGCGCCGCGCTCAAGCCCGCAATCGCAGAAAGCCACCCCGAAAAGTCCTCAGCCTTCATCGAATCGGTCCTCAATCCCGATCCCACACTGAACCAAATCAACAGCTAACGCTATAAGAGCCGAGCTTCGTTTTCGCTTAGACCGAAGACGTCACAACGCTTGATGTGCGCCAACGTGATCGGCACCTCGCAATCTTCAACCAACACAAGGAGCAAGAAGTTCGGGCGTTTGCTTTGGGCCGCCCACTGCGCCGCGCGACGCTCCCAACTCGAATAGTCCTTGGTCAGATAGACTGCACTGACGACGGAGAGGACACGTTCGGACCTTTGGATTCGATCTTCCATCCACGCGGGGATATCGCCGCCGGCAGAAATCTCTCATCCGTGAACGAAGGCCGTGTGGCCCAGCCTCTCCAACTCCTGTGCGATCCAGAACGCCCAGTCCCGATCGCTGCTCGTGTAGCTGACAAAAATATCGGCCACTGCCGCCTCCGGCCGCGGGAAATGGCGCATCATCGTGCCGGGAATTGCGCGGCGCAAGGGCCCTCACCCCTGCCCCTCTCCCACGGGGAGAGGGAAGAAGCGCGCCATGATCCCGACCTTCACCCCCAACCCCTCTTCCTCGAGGGAGAGGGGAGCCTGTCCACAGCCCCGCTCGACGCCCGACGCCCCGCTTGCGACAATGATTCATGGACCCCGCGATTCTCAAAGCCGTCGGTTTCGTGCATCTTCACGTGCACAGCGCCTATTCGCTCCGCGAGGGGGCGCTGACCGTCGAGACGTTGGCCAAGCTCGCCCAAGCCGACGTCATGCCAGCGCTGGCGATCACCGACACCAACAACCTCTTCGGCGCGCTCGAGTTTTCGGAGAAGCTTGCCAAGACCGGCGTGCAGCCGATCATCGGCGCGCAGATGACGGTCGATTTCGCCGACGCGGCCCCCGCCTTCTGGCGTGGCGTCGAGCGGGACAATGCCCGCGCGCCGATCGTTCTCCTGGCGCAGAACGAGACCGGCTACGGCCGCCTGATGCGCCTCGCCTCCGCGCTATGGCTCGATCTCAAGGATGGCGACGATGCGCATCTTCCGTTCGCCGCGCTGGAAGAAAGCCAAGGCCTCCTCGCGCTGACCGGCGGCCCCGCCGGGCCGATCGACCGGGCGCTGAGAGCAGGACTTGGCGACCTGGCCGAGGGCCGGCTCAAGCGCCTGGCCGAAGTTTTCGGCTCACGGCTCTATGTCGAGATCCAGCGCCATGGGCTCGATAGCGAGCGCGCGATCGAGCCTGAGCTCATCGCTCTCGCCGATCGTGTCGGCCTGCCCCTGGTCGCGACCAACGAACCCTATTTCGCCGGGCCTTCGGACTACGAGGCGCATGACGCGCTCTTGTGCGTCGCCGAAGGCGCGGTGGTGTCGACGGCCGACCGCCGGCGCCTGTCGCCCGAGCATCGGTTCAAGACGCGCACGGAAATGACCGAATTGTTCGCCGATCTCCACGAGGCGACCGAGGCCAGCGTCGAGATCGCGGTGCGCTGCGCCTATCGGCCTTTGACGCGAAAGCCGATCCTGCCGCGTTTTTCGGTCGCTCGCGGCGCGGCTGTCGACGAGGAGCACGAGCTCAGGCGTCAGGCGAGCGAGGGCCTGAGCGCCCGCCTTGCCGCACACGGCCTCGCGCCTGGACGCACCGAGGAGGACTATTCCAAGCGCCTCGCCTTCGAGCTCGACGTCATCGTCAACATGACGTTCGCCGGCTATTTTCTCATCGTCGCCGACTTCATCCAATGGGCGAAGGCGCAAGGAATCCCGGTCGGGCCGGGGCGCGGCTCGGGCGCGGGGTCGCTCGTCGCCTGGGCGCTCACCATCACCGATCTCGATCCGCTGCGGTTTGGCCTCCTGTTCGAGCGGTTCCTCAATCCCGAGCGGGTTTCGATGCCCGATTTCGACATCGACTTCTGCCAGGACCGCCGCGATGAAGTGATCGGCTATGTACGCGAGCGCTATGGCGCCAATCGCGTCGCGCAGATCATCACGTTCGGCTCGTTCCTGGCGCGCGGCGTCCTGCGCAACGTTGGCCGGGTGCTTGAAATGCCGCTCGGCCAGGTCGACAAGCTCGCCAAGCTCGTGCCGCAGAATCCGGCCCATCCGGTCACCCTCAAGCAGGCGGTGGCGGACGAAGCGCGGCTGCAGGAGGCGGCGAAGGCGGACCAGAAGGTCGCCCGGATGCTGGCGATCGCCGAACGGCTCGAGGGACTTTACTCCAACGCCTCGACCCACGCCGCCGGCGTCGTCATTGGCGATCGGCCGCTGATTGAGCTCGCGCCGCTTTATCGCGATCCGAAGTCGGCGATGCCGGCGACCCAGTTCAACATGAAATGGGTCGAGCAGGCGGGATTGGTGAAGTTCGACTTCTTAGGGCTAAAGACGCTGACCGTTCTCAAGCGGGCGGTCGACCTCATCGCCCGACGCGGCGAAGCGATCGACCTTGGCACGATCCCGCTCGACGACGCCAAGACCTACGCGATGCTCGGGCGCGGCGAAACGGTCGGCGTGTTCCAGGTGGAAAGCGGCGGCATGCGCAAGGCGCTGGTCGACATGCGGGCCGACCGGTTCGAGGACCTCATTGCATTGGTCGCGCTCTATCGCCCAGGCCCGATGGCGAACATTCCGACCTATTGCGCCCGCAAGCTGGGCCAGGAGCGCCCCGACTACATCCACCCGATGATCGAGCCAATCTTAAACGAGACCTACGGCGTCATCATTTATCAGGAACAGGTGATGCAGATCGCGCAGACGCTGTCGGGCTATTCGCTCGGCGAAGCCGATATGCTGCGCCGCGCGATGGGCAAGAAGATCAAGAAGGAGATGGACGCGCAGCGCGCCCGCTTCGTCGATGGCGCGGTCGAGCGCGGCCTCAGCCGCGCCAAGGCGGACGAGATCTTCGATCTACTCGCCAAGTTCGCCGACTACGGATTCAACAAGAGCCACGCCGCGGCTTATGCCTTGATCGCCTATTGGACAGGGTGGTTCAAGGCCAACCATCCGGCTGAATTCCTCGCCGCCTCAATGACGCTCGATAAGGGAAACACCGACAAGCTCGCCGAGTTCCGCGCAGAAGCGCATCGCCTCGGCATTAAGGTCATGGCGCCGTCGGTCAATGAATCCCTGGTCGATTTCGACGTGCGGACGGAGGCCGGCGCGCCGACGATCCATTACGCGCTGAGCGCAATCAAGGGAGTGGGCGAAGCGCAGGCCGAGGCTCTGGTTCAGGCCCGCGGGGACCGCGCGTTTGTCTCGCTCGGCGAGGTAGCGGCGCGGCTCGATCCCCGCGCAGTCAACAAGAAGGCGCTGGAGAGCCTGGCGGCGGCCGGCGCCTTCGATTGCCTGGAGCCCAATCGGGCGGCGGCCTTTGCGGCGATCGAGCCGATGCTGGCGATCGCCAACCGCGAGGTGATGCAGAAAGCCGCTGGACAAAACGCGCTATTCGGAGAAACGGAGGCGCCGCCGGTCAGGGCGCGCGCCGCGCCGTGGCCCGAATCGGAGCGGCTGAGGCGCGAGTTCGACGCCGTCGGCTTCTTCCTCTCCGGCCATCCGCTCGATGTTTATGACGCGGCGCTCAAGCGCATGAGGGCCACCCGCTGGGCCGAGTTCGCGCGAGCGGTGCGCAACGGCGCCTCGACCGCGCGGCTCGGGGCGAGCGTGCTCGACCGCTATGAACGGCGGACCAGGAACGGCGGCAAGATCGGCGTCGTGCAGCTCTCCGACCCCTCAGGAACTTATGAGGCGATCCTGTTTCAGGAGGGCTTGAACCAGTTCCGCGACCTTCTGGAGAAAGGCGCCGATGTCCTGGTGGCGCTGCAGGCGGCGGTGGAAGGCGAGGATGTGCGCGCGCGCATCGTCAACGTCGAGCGGCTCACCGACGCCGCCGCCAAGGGGCAAAAAGGCCTCAGGGTGTTCGTGCGCGACGAGACGCCGCTCGAATCGATCGAGCGGCGCTTGACCGCGCCGGGCGAAGGCGAGGTGTCGCTGGTCCTGATCCTCGGGCCTCAGGAAGGCGAAGTCGAAATCCGCCTCCCCGGCCGCTATTCCGTCAGCGCCGCGATCGCTGGAGCGATTAAAGCCGCACCCGGTGTGGTGGCGGTGGAGCAGGTCTGAGCCGCAGGGTCGCGCGCTACGTCTTCGCAAGCTCGCGAGGCCGGCAGGCCGGGATTGAACGCCGCGGCCATCGGTCCCAAGCGCTTGCGCCGCCCGCCTCGCTTCGCTATTGACGCGCCACGCCAACGCACGAAGACGCGCCTTGCCGGCCGTTGGGGGATAGTTCAACGGTAGAACAGCGGACTCTGACTCCGTCAATCTTGGTTCGAATCCAGGTCCCCCAGCCATTTGATATCTAAGCGCTTTTCTCCTTTTTGAACCCGACCGAAATTGAGC
>DASXXT010000213.1:0-10935 GCA_036502965.1 Roseiarcus sp.
CGGTCGGCGGCCACTCGACCTTGCCAGCGCGAGCGCGGCGCGCGAAAAGCCCGCCATGCTGCATATCAGCGCCCTCACTTATCGGCTCGGCGAGCGCCTGCTGATCGATACCGCCACTGCGGCGCTGCCGTCGGGCGCGCATGTTGGGCTCGTCGGGCGCAACGGCGCCGGGAAGACCACGCTCTTCCGCCTCATCCGCGGCGAGCTCGTGCCGGAGAGCGGCGCGGTCATAGTCCCCAAGGGCGCGCGCGTCGGCAGCGTCGAGCAGGAAGCGCCGGCCGGCGCGGAAAGCCTCATCGACTTCGTGCTCTCCGCCGACGTCGAGCGCGAGGCGCTGACGGCCGAAGCGGAAACCGCGAGCGATCCGGAGCGCATCGCCGAGATCCACACGCGCCTCGTCGACATCGAAGCGCATAACGCCCCGGCGCGGGCGGCGCGAATCCTCAAAGGACTCGGCTTCGATGAGCCCGCACAAGGGCGGTCGCTTCAGGAATTTTCTGGCGGCTGGCGGATGCGCGTGGCGCTCGCCGCGGTGCTGTTCTCCGAGCCTGACCTGTTGCTGCTCGACGAGCCGACCAACTATCTCGACCTCGAAGGCGTGCTCTGGCTCACCGACTATCTCAAGACCTGCCCGGCGACGATACTCGTCATCAGCCATGACCGCGATCTGCTGGACGACGTCGCGCAACAGATCCTCCACCTCGATCGAGGAAAGCTGACCTTGTGGAGCGGCGGCTATTCGAGCTTCGAGCGCCAGCGCCGCGAGCAGCAAATCCTTGTCGGCAAGGCGGCCAAGAAGCAGGAGGAGCGGCGCGCCCATTTGCAGGCTTTCGTCGACCGCTTTCGCGCCAAGGCGTCGAAGGCGGTGCAGGCCCAGTCGCGACTCAAGATGCTGGCCAAGATGGAGCCGATCGCGGCGATCGTCGACGACAATGTGCAGCCGTTCAAGTGGCCGCCGGTCGCCAAACGCCTGAGCCCGCCGATCGTGACCATGGACAAGGTCAGCGCCGGCTACGATGGGCGCGCGGTTATCGCCCGCATCGACCTCTCGCTTGCTGACGACGACCGCATTGGCCTGCTCGGCCAGAACGGCAACGGCAAGTCGACCTTCGCCAAGCTCATCGCCGGGCGCCTTGAGCCGATGGCCGGTAAGATAACGCGCGCGAACCGGCTTCAGGTCGGCTATTTCGCCCAGCATCAAATCGACGAGCTCGAACCTGGCGGCAGCGTCTACGACCATGTCGCCGAGCGCATGCGCGGGGAGCCGCAATCGAAGATTCGCGGTCGCGCGGCGATGATCGGCTTCTCCGGCGCGCGCTCCGCGACCAAGGTCGAGGCTTTGTCCGGCGGCGAGAAGGCGCGCCTTATGATGGGCCTGGCCGCGTTCGACGGGCCGCAGCTTCTGATCCTCGACGAGCCGACCAACCACCTCGACATCGACAGCCGCGGCGAATTGATCGAGGCGATCAACGATTACGAAGGCGCCTGCATTCTGGTCTCGCACGACCGGCGTCTGCTTGAGGCCTGCGTCGACCGGCTGTGGCTGGCGGCGAACGGAACGGTCAAGCCGTTTGAAGGCGACCTCGCCGACTACAGCCGGTTCGTGCTGGGTGGCGCCGAACGGCCACAACAAAGGCCCAAGCGCGAGTTCGGGGCGCAGCCGTCCTCAGGGCGGCTCAGGCGCGAGCCTCAGCCGATCAAGCGGGAGATCGCCGTTCTCGAAGACAAGATGAGCCGATTCCAAGATCTCCTGCGTCGGGTCGACGAAGCGCTGGCCAAAGCGAGCGCGCGCAACGGCGATGCGGCCAAGATCGCAGAATTGGCGGCGAAGCGCGCCGAGCTCGAGCGCGCCCTGACCGCCACGGAACAGGCGTGGTTCGAACTCACGGCCGAAGTCGAACAGACATGACGCGGACGATGTTACGCGCGCTGGCGGCGGCGTTCCTGTTGCTGCTCACGACGGCCACCGCGTCTGCCGCCAAGCCTGCGCCCTGGCCGGACAACTTCGTCGGCCGGCTCGAAGCGCTTGCGCTCATCGAGACGCTCAACGCCGATCTCCTAGCCCATGACAGCGCGACGCTCACCCTTGAGCGCTGGTGCGGCGATCACAGACTGGCTGATCCCGCACGCATCGTCGCTGAGCGGGTGAGCGATGCGGTCAAACCGGCAAGGGCCGAGGTGCGCGCCGCGCTCGATGTCAAGCCGGACGAACCGCTCGGCTATCGTCGCGTCCGGCTCAAGTGCGGCGACCATGTGCTTTCCGAAGCTGACAATTGGTACGTGCCGGCGCGGCTCACACCCGAGATGAACCATGTGCTGGAGACGACCGACACGCCGTTTGGCAAGGCGGTCGCCGCGCTCCACTTTCGCCGCCATACGCTATCCGCGGACTTGTTGTGGCGGCCGCTGCCGAAGGGCTGGGAGATGGGCGCTGCGGCCACTCAGGACGACAAGGGCTCGCTTGCGATTCCCGACCACGTGCTCGAGCACCGAGCGGTGCTGTCCACGCCCGACGGTGAACCGTTCAGCGAGGTGGTGGAGACCTATACCAGCGAGGTGCTGGCCTTCCCGGCGCCGAGATAGGCCTCGCCCTTCCCTAACCGGCCGGAAACGCGTACGCGTCGCACCCTAGCCCTCGATCCGGCCGCCAATGCCGAGCGTCGAGTCAGGGAGAGAGCGCCCATGTTCGTTGACGGCTTGTTTGCGAGCAAAAAAATCCTTGTCACTGGCGGGGGCACTGGGCTCGGCAGAGCGATGGCCGAGCGGTTCCTCGGCCTCGGCGCCGAAATCGCCGTCTGCGGCCGGCGCAAGGGCGTCTGCGACGCGACCGCCGAGGAGCTTGTGAAGGCGCATGGCGGGCGCGTCTCGAGCTACGGCGTCGACATCCGCGACGCCGCCGCAGTCGAGGCCATGGTCGAGGAGATTTTCCGCGAAGGCCCCCTCACCGGCCTCGTCAACAACGCCGCCGGCAATTTCATCTCCCGCACCGAGGACTTATCCCCGCGCGGGTTCGACGCCATCGCCAATATCGTCATGCATGGCACGTTCTACGTGACCCAGGCGGTGGGAAAGCGCTGGATCGCGGCCAAGCAGAAGGGCAGCGTGGTCTCGATCGCCGTGACATGGGTGCGCAACGGCGGCCCTTTCGTCGTGCCTTCGGCGATGAGCAAGGCGGCGCTCCAGGCGATGACCATGTCGTTGGCGCAGGAATGGGGCCGCTATGGACTTCGCCTCAATGCCATCGCGCCAGGCGAAATCCCGACCGAGGGCATGAGCAAGCGCCTCATGCCCGGCGCCGAGCCCGGCGCGTCCGCCGCCCGCAATCCGATGGGCCGCGTCGGCCGGATGGAGGAATTGCAGAATCTCGCGACGTTCCTGATGTCAGACGGTTGTGAGTGGCTCAGCGGCGAGACAATCGTGATGGACGGAGCCGAGGCAATGGCGACCGGAGGCAATTTCTACGAATTGCGCCGTTGGGGCGACGCCGAATGGAAAGCGGCGCGCGATGCGATTCAGGCGTTGAACGCGCGCGACAAGGCCGCGCGCGGCTGAGGAGACGGATCATGGCGACGCGCAACGCTCCGATCCTGGCGATCATCCCGCCGCCGGTTCAATTCGCGCTGACGTTTCTGATCGGGGTCGGGCTCGATTGGGTCATGCCGTGGCGGCCGGCCTGGATGGCGATCGGCGCCGTGCATTGGGCGGGCTTGGCGCTCACGGTCGCGGGCTGTTCGCTCGCCGCGGCCGCGGCGGGACGGTTCGTGCTTCGGGGCACGACGCTCCAGCCGACGGGACAGCCGGCGCGCCTCGTCGTCAGCGGCGCGCACGCATGGTCTCGCAATCCGATGTATCTGTCCTTGACCATCATCTATGTCGGTTTGGCGCTCGCGCTCGGGAGAGCCTGGCCGCTGATCCTCGTTGTTCCGCCGTGGGCCTCCATGAACTGGGTGGTGATCCCGTTCGAGGAAGCGCGCCTGCGCGGAACCTTCGGCCAGGACTACGTCGACTATTGCCGAAGGGTTCGGCGCTGGGTCTGAGCGTCTGTTACAGGAAGCGAGTGTCGTCAGGCGGTCGATCGAAGCGATCGTGGCGACCATCGATGTAATGGATCGGCGCGGCGGCGAGCTCGTCCGGATCGAGGTCGTCGAGCAATGACACCTGAACGGCGTAAAAGGCGCCGCCCATCGCCTCAAGCTCACCGCGCCCGGGAGTGCGAATCCCGCATCTCTTGCAGAAGTGAAATTCAATGGTCGACTTCGCGCGGCCCGGCGGCGTCCATTGATATTCCGCTTGGGAGTCTTCACCTTCGGCGAGGCGAAAGCGGCTGGCTGGCGTCACAATGAGCCAGGAGCGCGCTTTCGTGCAACTCGTGCAATTGCACTTGAACGTTCCCTCGGTGAAATCGAGGTCGGCTTGAAAGCGAACGGCTCCGCAATGGCAGCTTCCGGAATAAGTCTTCATGGACATGGGATCAGCCCTCACTGTCGTTGAGACTCTCAATACGAGCGAGGCGCGCGCCGAGATACGTTGGAGTTAAGCTTTTTCGCCTGGGCTCCTCCCGCAAGCTTGCCCTGGATCGCCTAAGGTTGCGCAAGGGAGACGGAAGCCGTCTCCAAGACCCACGGACACTTGACGTAGTCAGTGATGCTGGCGACCTTACCATCGGCAAGGCCGATGCGAATCGCGGAAAACGGAACTGCGCCCTGTGGGTCGTCGCGCAGAATGACGACGACCGTTTCACCGTCCACCGCTCCCAGCGCCATGCGCCAGGCGATAATGGGGCGCTCGTATTCGATAAAATAGGGCGAGTCGGCCAGCCTTCCCGCAAAGCAATCGGCGACCCTCAAGCGCGCGTCGGCGCTCGCAAGCTCGCGCACGCCTTGCCAATCACGCTGGTTGAATCGGTCGACATAGAGGCGAAGCAGCGCCAATTCTGCTTTGCTGGCCTTCCGTTCAGGCGGGCGCACATCGGTCAGCGTCGCCAGTTTTCCGCGGCCGCGGTTGAGGGCGGCCTTGACGCCGCCGGTCGTTGATTCGACGAGATCGGCGATCTCCTCGAGCGAATAGTCGAAGACGTCCTTCAACAGGACGCACGCCCTCTCTTTCGGCGGAAGCGCGATGACCAATCGCTCGATCGCGCGGTCGACCCCCTTGCCCATGGCCTCCGGCGGGTGAACCAGCGCTGGGGCAGTCGCCTCCGCCTCGGCTTCCCGTCGCGCCTCCCGCCGGCGAAGGAAATCGATACAGCGATTGTGCGCGATCCTTAGGAGCCATGGGCCGAGCGGACGAGTCGCATCGAACGAGCCGAGCTTGAGGTAGGCTTCGAAGATCGCCTCCTGCATCACGTCTTCCCCGTCCAAAGCCGAGCCGGTCATGCGCGCGCAATAGCGGTGTATGCGCGGACGCAAGTTCGCGATGCTCTCGATGAAGGCGATCCGCCGCGGCTCGAACAGGCCGGGTTCCTCGCTATCCACCTCATCTGCCTCAAGGCTCATGAATGGGCCCCTTTCTGCTCCGGAATGCGTCGCGCAGGCTTCTGATTTCCTCGCCCTGTCTCCTGATGCGCATCATTTACCATTCCGGCGCGCCGCGCGCGGCCTCGGCGAGCGACCCCACGAGGTAGGGCGCAAACGAGGCCCACACCTCGACATGGAATGTCGCCGCGGCGCGACGCCACAGCACGATCTCCGCCTTGTCGAACAGCGTGCGGGTCGCGAAGCCAACCGGAAAGGACTTGAGGTCGATATCGAGCGGGCAGCCGGCGTTGAGGACGCGCGCCGCGGCCGGACCGCTGGCGATGAGGCCGATCTGCCGATGCGACACGTCGACGAGACTATGCGCGGTTCCCTCGAGCACCGACTCCAGCACGCCGTCGATATCCGCCGCGTCTGCGCTGTCCGCGATCAACAGCCATTCGTCCGGGCCGAGCCACAGCGCCGCGCGCCCTGCGCCCTCGCTCGCCGGACCGAGCCGCGAAGGCGGCTCGGCGCCGAAGACCATCCCGCAGGCGACGCGCACCGCCTCGCCCCCGCGCAGGATGAATCGCGCCGCCGGCGGCGCCTCCGACAGCCCGAATCGCGGCCCCGCGGGGAGAGCAAGACGTTCGAGCGGCGAGCGAGCGCCAAGCGCAGCGTCAGCCATTGAGCCGCGCTCCTGCTTTGTCATAGAAAACCGGGCCCACGACCGTCACGCTAACAGCGCCGCCGGGCATCGGGACATGGAGCTTGGCGCCGATGCGCGAGCGCCCCGCCGCGACAAGCCCGAGCGCGATCGGACGGCCCAGAGTCGCGCTGCGATAGGACGACGTGACATGGCCGAGCGCGGACGAGCCGGTCGGCGGGCTCGCGCTTTCCGTCACCTGCGCGCCCTCTTCGAGCGCGATTGACGACTCGTCGGTCAGAAGCCCGACCAGCTGCTTGCGATTCTCTGCCAGCATGTCTTGGCGCGCAAGCGATCGCTTGCCGACAAAATCTTTCTTCGTCTTGCCGATCGCCCGGTCGAGGCCCAGGTCGGCGAGCGTCACCGTGCCGTCGGTCTCCTGACCGACGATGACATAACCCTTCTCGGCCCGCATCACATGCATCGCCTCGGTGCCGTAAGCGCAGCCTCCGTGCTTTTGAACCTCGCGCCACGCCGCCTCCCAGACAGCGCGACCGAAGTGCGAAGGCACGTTGATTTCGTAGCCGAGCTCGCCGGTGAAGCTCACCCGCATGAGTCGTGAAGGGACGCCGCAGACGCGCGTCTCGCGCACGCTCATATGCGGAAAGGCGTCACCCGCGAGATCCATGCCTTCGATAAGGGGGCCGATTGTCTCCCGCGCGCGGGGCCCCTGCACGGCGATCGTCGCCCATTGTTCGGTGGTTGAAGTGAGCCAGACTCTGAGATCGGTAAACTCGGTCTGGAGATAGTCCTCCATATGCGCCAGCACACGCGGCGCGCCCCCGGTCGTCGTCGTCACATGGAAGCGGTCGGGTTTTAAGCGCGCGATGACTCCGTCGTCCATGAGAAAACCGGCCTCGCTGAGCATGAGGCCATAGCGGCAGCGTCCAATTTCGAGCTTCTGGAAGGCGTTGGCGTACGTGCGTTCGAGAAACGTCGCCGCATCGGGGCCCACGACTTCGATCTTGCCCAGCGTAGAGCCGTCGAAAAGACCCACATTGTCCCGGGTCGTGCGGCATTCGCGCGCAACGGCGTCATGCATCGATTCGCGAGCTTGCGGAAAATACCAGGCGCGCTTCCACGGGCCGACATCCTCGAACGCGGCGCCGTTTTCGGCCGCCCAGTCGTGAATGGGCGTGCGGCGGATGGGATCGAACAGGTCGCCGCGCGCTGGGCCTGCGAAGGCGCCGAAGGTCACCGGCGTATAGGGCGCGCGGAAGGTCGTCAGGCCCACCTCGGGGATCGGCTTCTTGAGCGTAGCGGCGGCGATCGCAAGCGCGTTGATGTTCGAAAGCTTGCCCTGGTCGGTCGCCATGCCCGTGGTGGTGTAGCGCTTGATGTGCTCGATCGAGCGCATGCCTTCCTGGACCGCCAAGCTCACATCCTTGGCGCAAACGTCGTTCTGGAAATCGACGAACGCCTTCGCGCGACGGTCGGTGCGAATGGCTGGTGGTTCGGCGCGCGCGGCGCCGAAGGCAGGAAGATCGTCACTGACAGTGTAGGTCCGCGCTCCCGGTGTCGTAAAGCCGGCCGCCGTCGCCGCGGCGCGCCCAGCCGCGTCGCCTTCCGCGAGCGCGCCGGCAAGATCGAAGGTCGCGTTGCAGGCGCCGGCTGACCGCTCGCGTTGAGTCGACGCCCCGGGCTTGAAGAGCTGCAGCGCCCCGTCGAAGACGAGCTTGCCGCGCGATTGCGAGAACAGGTGCACCGACGGTGTCCATCCGCCCGACATCAGGAGCGCGTCGCAGGCGACAGTTCGATCTCCGCCAGGATGCTTGACACGAACCGCCTCGACCCGCAGGCGACCGTCGACGCCAACAATCTCGGCGCCGGCAAGGACCTCGATGCCCGCGGCGCGCGCGGCGTCAGTCAGCGGTCCTTTGGCCTCGGGGCGCAGATCGACGATAAGCTCGACGCCGACGCCCGCTTTCTTGAGGTCGAGCGCGGCGCGGTAAGCGCTATCGTGCGCTGTCGCAACAACGATGCGGTCGCCGACCTTGGCGCCGTACTGACGGCAATAGCGCCGCGCGGCATCAGCGAGCATCACGGCCGGGCGGTCATTGTTCGGAAAGACAAGCGGACGCTCGATCGCGCCAGTCGCCTGCACGACCTCACGCGCGCGCGTCTGCCACAGCCGCTCGCGCGGCAAGTCAGGATCGGCGATGAGATCGGCTTCGGCGATGCGCTCATTGAGCGCGACGAAATTCTGCGCGTAATAGCCGAACGCCTGCGTGCGCGTCATCAATCGCACGTTGGGCGCCGAGCGCAACGCCGCGAGCGTATCGTCGAGCCAAGTCCGCGCGCTCTTGCCGTCGATCTCGACCTCAGCCTCGGCGAGGAGCGAGCCGCCTAGCGCAGGATTTTCGTCGCAGAGGACGACTCGCGCGCCGTCTTGGCTCGCTGCCAGCGCGGCCGCGAGACCCGCTGGCCCAGCGCCAACGATCAGCACGTCGCAATGATCGAAAGTGCGTTGATAGCGGTCAGGATCGGGCTCGCGCGGGGCTACGCCAAGGCCCGCGGCGCGGCGGATCATCGGCTCATAGACGCGGGTCCAGGCCCAATTTTTGCCGAGCAGGTTCGGGCCCATGAAGGTCTTGTAGTAGAAGCCGGCGCCGAACAGAGGCGAGAACAGGTCGTTGACGGCGCCGAGGTCGAATTTGAGCGACGGCCAGCGGTTCTGGCTCGCGGCGATTAGTCCGTCGTAGAGCTCGATCTGGGTTGCGCGCAGGTTGGGGGTTAATCGGCCCGGCCCGCGCGCGAGGCTGACAAGCGCGTTCGGCTCCTCCGCGCCGGCAGACAAAATGCCGCGCGGCCGGTGATACTTGAACGAGCGCCCGACCAGATGCACGCCATTGGCGATGAGCGCGGAAGCGATCGTGTCGCCCGCGTAGCCTTGGTAGTCGAGGCCGTCGAACGTGAAGACGAAAGGACGCGAACGGTCGATTGAGCCACCGCTGGCAAGACGAAACGGCTGGCTCATTCGCGCCGCTCGGCTCGTTCGGCGGCGATGTCCGGTCGGGGCTCGCCCGCTTTGTAGACCGCAAGGATCTTGTCGCTCAGGGTGTCGCGTAGGCAATTGAAGAATCGCCCGCAACCGTACGCGTGGCGCCAGCGCTCCGCGAGCACGCCCTTCGGATTGGAGCGGAAATAAAGAAAGTTCGCCCAGTCTTCATCGGTGACGGCGCTCGGATCGGCGGGCCGCGCGATATGCGCTTCGCCGCCATAGCGGAACTCGATCTCCGGGCGAGCCATGCCGCAGTATGGGCAATCGATCAGCAGCATGATTCAGCGCTCAATGCGCGACCGCCGCTGCGGCGGCTTCGTCGATGAGCCGGCCGGAGCGAAAGCGGTCGAGGGTGAAGGGTGCGGCGAGCGGATGCGGCTCGGCCTTGGCGATCGTATGCGCGAACACATGGCCCGAGCCCGGCGTCGCCTTGAAGCCGCCGGTGCCCCAGCCGCAATTGACGAAGAGGCCCGGAACCGGCGTTAGGCCGATGATCGGCGAGCGGTCCGGCGTCACGTCGACGATGCCGCCCCAGTTGCGCAGCATGCGCATGCGACGCACCGCGGGGAAGAGTTCGCAGATCGCCTCCAGCGTATGGTTGGCGATGTGCAGGCCGCCGGTTTGCGAATAGGACATGTAGGCGTCGGTGCCGGCGCCGATGACGAGTTCGCCTTTGTCGGATTGCGACATGTAGGCGTGTATGGTGTTCGACATCACGACGCATGGCATCATCGGCTTGACCGGCTCCGACACCAGCGCCTGCAAGGGGTAGCTCTCCAGCGGCATGCGGACGCCGGCCATCGCCATCACCACTGACGTATGGCCGGCAGCCACGACGCCGATCTTCTTGGCCGCGATCGCGCCGCGCGTCGTCTCGACCCCGGAGGCAGCGCCCGAAGCGTCGCGGCGGATCGCCGTCGCCTCACAGTTCTGGATGATGTCGACGCCGCGCGCCGACGCTCCGCGGGCATAGCCCCAGGCGACCGCGTCGTGTCGCGCCACGCCGCCGCGCCGCTGCAGCGCTGCGCCGACGACCGGATAGCGAATGTCGCGGGCGATGTTGAGGATCGGGCAGAAGGCCTTGGCGTCCTCCGGCGTCAGCCATTCGTTGTCCACCCCGGCCAGGCGATTGGCGTGCACGTGACGTTTTCCCACCTGGACGTCATGCGCATTGTGCGCCAGCATCATCACGCCGCGCGGCGAATACATGACGTTGTAGTTCAGCTCCTGAGATAAGCCCTCCCACAGCTTTAGGGCGTGATCATAGAGCGCCGCC
This sequence comes from Roseiarcus sp., assembly GCA_036502965.1. Classification (GTDB taxonomy): domain Bacteria; phylum Pseudomonadota; class Alphaproteobacteria; order Rhizobiales; family Beijerinckiaceae; genus Roseiarcus. The sequence continues at coordinate 10,437 of DASXXT010000213.1, forward strand.
GATTCCTCCCAGAGGTAGTTGGAGCGGATGACCGTGGTGTTGCGCCCGGTGTTGCCGCCACCGAGCCAGCCCTTCTCCAGCACGGCGACATTGTTGAGGCCGTGTTCCTTGGCGAGGTAATAGGCGGTCGCGAGCCCGTGTCCGCCCGCGCCGATGATGATCGCATCATAGGCCGCCTTCGGCTCCGGGTTGCGCCATTGCTCTGGCCAGCCGGAATTGTGCTTGAGGGCCTGCAACGCTAGATTGACAAAGGAAAATCGCACTTAACGCGCCCTGAGGTGGTTTCGACGGGACGATTGCCCGCTTCGGCTCGCGATTGCGAGAATAATTTCCGGGCGGCGGCGAAACTTTGTTGCGCGGACCCCTTATGCGACGGTCGGGTTTGATCGTTGCGGGAGGAAGATCCACGCTAACACTTTGATAGTCACTTGCTTCGTGGGAGCAGGAAAAACTCTAATGCGAGCAGCCAACAAGCTCCTTTTCCTCGATGGCGAACACC
>DASXXT010000214.1:0-11185 GCA_036502965.1 Roseiarcus sp.
TATTATCACGCGCAAGTTCTGGAACGGCGGCCAAGCCTATCTCCTCCAGCACAGCGACAAGCGGGTTGTTTTCGTCAACCCGTACGAAGGTGACCTAGCCCTGATCGGCACGACGGACATTCCATTCGAGGGCCGAGCCGAGGACGTGCGCGTCGATCGGAGCGAAATCGAGTATCTTCTATCAGTCGTCGACCATTACTTCGAGGACGCGCCCAGGTTCGACGAGATCGTCTCCTCGTTTTCGGGCGTGCGTCCCCTCTTTGACGACAAGGCGGCAAATCCGAGCGCTGTGACCCGCGACTATGTCTTCGACCTGGAGACACCGGCCGGCCAAGCCCCATTGCTCTCCATCTTTGGCGGCAAGATCACCACCTATCGCCGCCTTGCTGAGCACGCTCTGGAAAAGCTTTCGCCCTACTTTCCGCAGATGACGGGTGCGTGGACCAAGCACGCGCCTTTGCCGGGAGGGGACATTCCTGACGCCGATTTCTCTCTCTTTCTACAGGAGCTGCGTCGGCGACGTCCCTGGCTCCCGCCGGAAGTCGCATATGGCTATGCCCGACGATACGGCACGAGAGTCGATAGTTTGTTGGATGGCGCTAAGTCGATCAGCGACCTAGGGCGTCAGTTCGGTGGAACCCTTTACGAGCGTGAGGCCCGCTTCCTTGCGGAAAGGGAGTGGGCGACCAACGCCGAAGATGTTCTCGAGCGGCGAACCAAACATGCCCTGCACCTTACTGACGGGCAACGTACCGATTTTACCGCGTGGTTTGAGATGTTCGCCCCGCAGGCAGCCTTATGACGTCGGCGCACCTCCAGGGTGGAACTTCCGGCGTTGCGGGAGCTTTCCGTGGCGCTCGGCATCAATCCATTGCGGACGCAAGGCGCCGGCGGCCATACGTCGATCAAGCGTGACAGCGTTATGCGGGATCATAGCGACGTTACCTTTAGCAGCGGCTGGATGCGAGGCGAATTCGTAACGCGGAAGCGCGCCATCGCGAACAGCAGGCGCGGTCCCCTGCGCCTCGGCGATCAAGCAATTGGGAAATCTGGCGGGGCGGTAGGAAGCGGCGCGGCCAGACGGAGTTAAGCGACTCCGCGCAAGAGCGCGAGCAACTCGCGATGCATGATTTCGTTGCCACAGCAGATAGTGCCGGTCTCAAGGAAATTGGCCTCCCCGTCGGCCCCGGTCACGAAGCCGCCGGCCTCACGAATCAATAGCGCGCCAGCCGCAATGTCCCAGGAATTCAGGCCTCGCTCCCAGAATGCGTCGAAGCGGCCTGCGGCGACATAGGCCAGATCGAGCGCGGCGCAGCCCATCCGCCGCACATTGACGACGCGCGCCATAACAGCCGCCAGCTCCGCCATGAATCGAGGATGCTTGGCCGCCTTGCCCAGATGGGGAATCCCGCAGCCGAAGATCGCCTGTGATAAGTCGCTGCGCCCCGCCACGCGCAGCCGGCGGTTGCCGCCAAAGGCTCCCTGACCCTTCTCGGTCACGTACATGTCATCGTTGGCCGGATTGTAGATGACGCCGGCGACGATCTGCCCCTCGCGCTCCAGCCCGATTGAAATCGCGAACAACGGAATCGCGTGCAGGAAGTTGGTCGTCGCATCGAGCGGGTCGATGTGCCAGGTGTGACTCTTATCGGCGCCCTCGATGCGCCCGCTCTCCTCCAGGACAAAGCCGTAGCCTGGACGCGCCTTGGCGAGCTCCTCATAGAGGCTCTTCTCCGCGCGCTTGTCGGCAAGACTGACAAAGTCGCCAGGCCCCTTCATCGACACTTGCAGTTCGCTGACCTCGCCGAAATCGCGTTTGAGTCCGCGACCGGCTTTGATCGCTGCGCTGGTCATCACGGTCATCAAAGCGGAGCGGATCATGGAGATCTTCTTTCCATCGGCGACAGAAGGCGGGGGGAGGTTTATGGAAGGCCTCGCGTCGAGGCAAATGCGCGCCGCGCGCCCCGCCTCGGACTGGCTCAGTAGACGTACGGAACGAGGCGCCAGGTGCGCGTCCGATAGGCGTCGTATTCAGCGCCGAAGGTCTCGCTGAGCAGCCGCTCCTCAGCCTTGATGCGAGCGAGCAGGACAACGAGGATGAGCACCGCGATAGCCACGCCCACGCCGGAGCGGAACGCCAGCCCCCAGCCGAGCACGGAGACAAAGAGGCCGAGATAGCTCGGGTGGCGGATGACTCCATAGAGGCCGTTGGTGACCAACCGATGTTCGGGCTGGATCGCGACCAGGCCGCTGAAGCGCCGCCCGAGCACAAAGACCGGCGCGAGACGAAGAACGCCTCCGGCTGAGTAGAGGAGAAATCCAACCCGGCGCACGCCTTCGCCGCCAAAGGTGAGAAAGTCGATCCGGTCGGTATAGGCCGGCAAGTAGGCGTCGAAGAAGCTAAGCACGCCGAGAGCGGCGATCACCCAACGATTGGAGCGATCCTCCTTGACGCCGGCGCCGATATGGCCCTCGGTGAATAGCGCAGCAAACCCAAGCGCGATCGTCACCGCCGTCACGGCGATCAGCGCCGGATGCGAAAAGAACCGAGTGGGACCTCCCGCCCCGGCGATCGCCAGGCCGAGAAAGGCGGCCAAACTGACAGTCGTGAGCGCGGCGAGCCGCAGCTTCGTCATACCTCGTTCCTTCGCGCGTAGAGCCCGGCCAGGCGACGTGAAGCGACGATGAAATGCCTGCCCGTTATACCCTCTGGTCATCGGCGCCGCCACGATTCGAGCTTGCAAAACGAAGCGGAGCAGAGGATTCGTTGCCTGCCGTTCGTGGCGGCCAAGCGGCGGGTCCGGAGGAAGGCATTAGCTCATGCGGTCTGACATCGAAATCGCGCGCGCTGCGCGCCTGAAGCCGATCGCGGAGATCGCCGCAAAGATCGGCGCGCCCGAATCCGCCTTGCACCCGTTCGGCGGCTTCATCGCCAAGCTCGAGTATGATTTTCTTAGCAGTCTCTCGAAGCGACCGGACGGGAAGCTCATTCTTGTCACGGCGATCAGCCCCACCCCGGCGGGCGAGGGCAAAACGACAACCACCATCGGCCTCGGCGATGCGCTCAATCGCATCGGCAGGAAAACGATCATCTGCCTGCGCGAGCCTTCGCTCGGGCCCAGCTTCGGCATGAAGGGAGGCGCAACCGGCGGCGGTCACGCCCAGGTTGTCCCAATGGACGAGATCAACCTCCATTTCACTGGTGATTTTCACGCCATAACGTCGGCGCACAATCTGCTTGCGGCGATGATCGACAATCACATGTACTGGGGCAACGCGCTCCGTCTCGATCAGCGGCGCGTCGCATGGCGGCGGGTGCTCGATATGAATGACCGCGCGCTTCGTGAGACCGTCGTCGGGCTTGGCGCGGGCAACGGCTTTCCGCGCGAGGACGGTTTCGACATTACCGTCGCCTCGGAGGTTATGGCAGCCTTCTGCCTTGCTACCGGCCTTGAGGAGCTCGAGGAGCAGCTCGGCCGCATGGTGGTTGGCTGGACGCGAGACAAGCGGCCGATCACCGCCTCCGATCTCAACGCGCCCGGCGCTATGACTGCGCTGCTCAAGGACGCGCTCAAGCCCAATCTCGTGCAAACGCTCGACGCTTCGCCCGCGCTGGTGCATGGAGGCCCGTTCGCCAACATCGCCCACGGCTGCAATTCGGTGATGGCGACGCGAGCGGCGCTTAAACTCGCTGACTACGTGGTGACCGAAGCGGGCTTCGGTGCCGATCTCGGCGCCGAGAAGTTCTTCGACATCAAATGCGGCAAGGCCGGACTTACGCCGGCAGCGGCAGTGCTGGTCGCCACGGTGCGTGCGCTCAAAATGCACGGCGGAGTCGCCAAAGACGCGCTTAGTGCTGAGAACATTCCGGCGCTCGAAGCCGGCCTCGCGAATCTCGCTCGCCATATCGCCAATTTGCGAAAGTTCGGAATGCCGGTCGCCGTCGCAATCAATCGATTTGACAGCGACACCAAGGCCGAACTCGCATTTGTCGAGGACACGGTGGCGCGCGAATTTGGGGTCAAGACCGTCGTATGCGATCACTGGGCCCGAGGGGGCGCCGGAGCAGAAGATCTCGCCCGTGTCGTCGCCGCTCTTGCGGATGCGGGCGAGGCGAAGTTTCGGCCGCTGTACGGCGCCGAGATGAGTTTATGGGAGAAGACGCTAACAATCGCGCGAGAGATTTACGGCTCCGCCGACATCGCGGCGGAGGCGTCGGTGCGAGCGAAATTTGACGAGCTCGAGGCGGCGGGCTGGGGCCGGCTGCCGATATGCGTCGCCAAGACCCAATATTCATTCTCGGACGATCCTTCCCTCGTCGGCGCGCCGAGCGGGCACGTCCCAAGGATCCGCGACGTTCGCCTCCGCGCGGGCGCGGGCTTTGTCGTGGTGCTGATGGGGGACGTCCGCACGATGCCAGGATTGCCGCGCACCCCTGCTGCTGAGAGGATCCGCGTTGTCAATGGCGAGATCGATGGCCTTACTTAGGGACGGATAAGGACGCTCAACGTGGCGTCGGCGCGTCCTCGCGCAACAACTTCTCTGTCTTTAGCGCGCGCCAGAGCCCAACCGGCACCTTTGCTCCCATCATTGCAGCGTTCCGCCTGACCTCGCTTGCGCGTTGCGCGCCGGCGATGACGCTAACGACCGCGGGATGACCAAGCGGAAAGCGCAGCGCGGCTTCCGGTAACCCGACTTTGAAACTCTTACATATATGCTGGATTCGGCGCACCCGATCCTTCACCTCATCCGGCGCCAGCCCATAGTTGTAGTGAGCGTCGGCCTTCACGCCCGTCGCCAGTATCCCGGAGTTGAATGGGCCGCCAATCACAACGGCGATCTTCTTTTCCTCGCAGAGCGGCAAGAAACTGGTCAGCGCCTCTTGTTCGAGAAGGGTATAGCGGCCCGCCAGAAGGAAAACGTCGAAGTCGGCCGCGCGCGCCAACCTCTCGGCAATCTCCCATTCATTGATCCCGACTCCAATTGCTTTGACCGCACCGGACGTACGCAATCGGTCCAGAGCGCGATAGCCCCCAGTCATGAATTCCCTAATGCGCGCATCGGCGGCTTCCTTGCTTCCGTGGGTGGCGACATCGACGTCGTGGCCGTAAACGATATCCACCTGGTCGAGACCAAGACGTTCGAGCGAGAATTCGAGCGAGCGCATCACGCCGTCGTAGGAATAATCGAAGCGCTCCCGCCGCGAGGGCGTTTCAAAAAAAGCGCCCTGTCCTGAACGTTTCTGCGGCTCACAAAGATCGAGCAGCCGGCCGACCTTGGTGGAAATCAAATAGGAGCCACGTGGCTTCGGACGCAAGAATCCGTTCAGTCGGGTCTCGGAAAGTCCCAAGCCGTAGAGCGGCGCGGTGTCGAAATATCGACAGCCAGCCGCCCAGACGGCCTCCAGCATCACGCGCGCTTCTTTCTCCGTCATGGGTCGATAGAGATTGCCGAGCGGCGCTCCGCCGAAACCGAGTTCGGTGAATTGCAACTCCACGCCACCGCGCGTCATGAACTTTCGCACGCGCGCGCTCCGCGCATTCGCGGCCGCCGCCATCAAGTCTCCCCTCCCTGGCAAGCGCGAGAACACATGGTGTCGCCTTGGGCGCGTGGCGCCGGGCTCTCGTGGCCCGCGCTCGAATTACCCCGCACACGATCAACGCTACGTAAGCGAGAGGAATCGGGGCAGCGCGACGATGCTATTTGCCTCACGAACCCATAAACCTTCAGCACTCCTTGGGACAAGTCAAGCGATCTGCAAACCATTGAGCCTTGTGGCGTTCGGGACATTCTTGAGAACCTTCGACAAACGCTATCGGTTCTCACGCAACCATGCGCGATCTTTCGAGGCGATAAAGGCGCGAAGTTTCGGCAGGCTTGGATGGTCCGGGGATCTCGCCTCCAGATCGGCGAGAATCTTCCGCAAGGCCAGGCGCGCCACAGGCCAATTGTAAGGGCCTTGCTTCAACATAAGCCGCGCGTGACGAATCGACCGCTGCACGACTTCATCAATAAAGGGGTCCATCGCAGCGCCCGCTGCCTTTCCGTCGGCGATAACTGGAATGGGAAGCGGCAAACGCGGCGCCGCTGACGTCATGGAGCAAGCGTCCCGATTTGGCGCAGGGCGCGTAACGGCATTCCAGCGCTTTGGGCGGCCGTATACGGATGACCCGCGTCAATTTGGGATTGGAACCGTCTCTTAGACCGCGAGACAGGGCAGATCAGCGAGCCGCGTCCGCCTCACGCGGGGACGCGCTGACTATAACCAAGTCGTTGATTGAGCCGCTCGATCAGGTCTTGCGCGGCCTCGGCGATGACGGCGCCAGAGGGGAATATCGCGTCCACCCCGGCCTCGCGGAGGGCAGCGAAGTCCTGGCTTGGGATTACGCCGCCGACGACGATCATTGTATTGTCAAGACCGAGCTTGCCGAGCGCATTTTTCAAAGCCGGCACGAGCGCGAGGTGGCCTGCGGCGAGTGACGAGACGCCCACGATGTGAACCTGCCCTTTGGCTGCACGCGCCGCCACTTCCTCCGGGGTTGCAAACAAAGGTCCGATTTCGACGTCGAATCCGAGATCCGCGAATGCCGAGGCGATGATCTTCTGCCCACGATCGTGCCCATCCTGTCCCATCTTGGCGACCAGTACCCGCGGAGCGCGGCCTTCGTTCTCGGCGAACGCGCGGGTCATTGCGATCACGCGTTCGTTGGCCTGAGCGTCCGGCCCAGCCTCCGATAGATAGACGCCGGAGATGACGCGGGCTTCCGCAACATGACGGCCGAAAGCTTTCTCCAGGGCCAGGGAGATTTCCCCGACTGTTGCCTTCGCCCGCCCCGCCTCGACGGACAGTTGCAACAGATTGGCCCGGCCTCGCGCGCCTTCGGTGAGCGCTTCCAACGCGGCCTGCGTCGCCGCCTCGTCTCGCTCGGCGCGGAGGCGCCTAAGCTTTTCGATTTGATGCGTGCGCACCGCGGCGGCGTCGACCTTCAATACGTTAAGGTCCTGCTCGATGGCCGGCGCGTAGGTGTTGACGCCGATCACCGTCTGGCGACCCGAATCGATGCGCGCCTGCGTTCGCGCCGCCGCCTCTTCGATGCGCCGCTTAGGCAGGCCACTCTCGATCGCCTTCGCCATCCCGCCAAGTCTCTCGACCTCACCAATGTGTCCGTGCGCCCGCGCGGCGAGTTCGGCGGTGAGGCGCTCCACATAATAAGAGCCGCCCCAGGCGTCGATGACCTTCGTCGTTCCGGTCTCCTCGATGAGAAAAAGCTGAGTGTTGCGGGCAATGCGAGCCGAGAAAGGCGTTGGCAGCGCCAGTGCCTCATCAAGCGCGTTGGTGTGCAGCGACTGCGTCTGTCCCTGCGTGGCGGCCATCGCCTCGATTTGCGTGCGCACGATATTGTTGAAAGGGTCCTGCGCGGTCAAGGACCAGCCGGAAGTCTGACAATGCGCCCGCAACGCGAGCGATTTGTCCGATCTCGCCCCGAAGCCCTTGACTATGCCCGCCCAGAGCTTGCGCGCGGCGCGGAGCTTGGCGACTTCCATGAAAAAATTCATGCCGATCGCCCAGAAGAACGACAGCCGCGGAGCGAACGCATCGATGCTCATCCCGGCGGCGACGCCCGCGCGCAAATATTCGAGGCCGTCGGCGAGCGTATAGGCGAGCTCCAGATCCTGCGTCGCGCCCGCCTCCTGCATGTGATAGCCGGAGATCGAAATCGAGTTAAATTTCGGCATATTCGACGCAGTGAAAGCAAAAATATCGGCGACGATCCGCATCGAGGCCGCGGATGGATAGATATAGGTGTTGCGGACCATGAACTCCTTTAGAATGTCGTTCTGAATGGTCCCCGAGAGCGCCGCCATCGGCACGCCTTGCTCCTCGGCGGCGACAATGAACAACGCCATCACTGGCAGCACAGCGCCGTTCATCGTCATCGACACGCTCATCGAATCGAGCGGGATGCCGGAAAACAGTGTGCGCATGTCGTAAATAGAATCAATGGCGACGCCCGCCATGCCAACGTCACCAGCTACACGCGGATGGTCCGAGTCGTAGCCACGATGCGTCGCCAGGTCGAAAGCGACAGACAGACCTTTCTGGCCCCCGGCGAGATTGGCGCGGTAGAAGGCGTTCGATTCTTCCGCGGTCGAGAAGCCGGCGTATTGTCGCACCGTCCAAGGCTGCGTGAGGTACATGGTCGGATAGGGCCCCCGCAAAAAGGGCGGGAGGCCGGGCCAATCACTCGAGAGGTCAACGCCGTCGCCATCGTGCGGCCCGTAGAGCGACTTGACTTCAACACCTTCGGGCGTCTTCCAGATTCGCTCTTCTTCCGAGTCCATCGACTTCGATGGTGTCGCGAACGAAACCTTTGAGAAGTCGGGGATGTGACTCATGACGCCATGGCTCCCCGAGTCTCCATCAGAACGCCGATATGGCCATACAGGCTCTGTAGCGCCGCGACGGCGTCACCGCCCGCGAAAATGAAATCGTCGACGCCTGCGGCGCGCGCGCGCTCGGATTCGCCAGGCCGGCCCACGAGCGCAACGCCCTTCGCGCCCGAAGCCTTGAACGCCTTCGCGAAGGCTTCCCCCTGTTCGGAATATGCGTCGTCAGTTCCGCACAGACAGACGAGCAACGCCCCGCTCCCTCTTACGCGTGCAACCGCCTCTTCGGCCGTTGTAGCCTCGCCATCATAGACGGCTTCGAAACCCCCAACCTCAAGCCACTCGCGCATGAACTGGACTCGACGGCGATGGCTGGCCTCAGACCCCAGCGCGGCGAGATAAACTCTCGGCCGCGCGCCAGTGCTCCGAAGCAAGGCGTCGGAAAGATCGCGCAAACGTTCAAACGGCTCTGCGAGCCGAATGGGCATGAGCGCGCCTTCGGCGGGCGCAAACGCCTCGCGATCAGGCGCGCCAGCGGCAACCTCGACCGGCCGCTCGGCGAGATCGGCGTGTGCGCTGACGCCGGTGATTGGCGCCTTCAGGCAAGCGGCGTTTCGAGCCAGCGCCGCCGCGCTGGCGGCGACCTGTCGTTGAAACGCGCCGTTCGCGAGCGCCGACGGCAGTCCACCCTGTCCCTCGATCTCCTGAAAGAGCGCCCAGGCCTTGTCGCAAAGCGCCCGGGTCAGCGCCTCGAACGCCCCGGCGCCGGCGGCGGGGTCGGCGACAAACCCGAGGTTGGATTCCCGCAAGAGAATGAGCTGGGCGTTGCGGGCGAGGCGCCGCGCGAGGCTGTCAGGAAAGCCGGCGGCCAGAGTGTGCGGCAGAACGCTGACGCTGTCAGCTCCGCCAAGGCCGGCCGAAAACGCCGCCGCCGCGCTGCGCATCACATTCACGTAAGGATCGCGCGCCGTCATCATGCGCCAGGCGCTCTCTGCCTGCACAAAGACCGATCGGAACTCAAGGCCGCAGGCTTCCTCAACGTGCGACCAGGCGATGCGCAACGCGCGGAATTTCGACAATGTCGCCAATTCGTCGGCGTCGGCCGCCAGCCGGAACGCGATGAGGGCGCGGGCTTCGCCAAGAGGCGTCCCCGCCTCTTCGAGCAGCCGCAATAGGGTCACTGCGGCCGCGAGCGCAAAGGCAAGCTCTTGCGCTGGGCTTCCGCCAGCCGCATCGACGGCGCGCGCGTCGGCGACCAGTAAGGGCCCGGGGAAACCTTTGCTGCGCAACGCGAGCGCGGTCTCGACATAGCGCCTCGCTTGAGCGCTCCAGTCGGCCGGGAAAGGTCCGCGGGCCGAGGCCGCGAAAGGGTCGAGCCCAAACGCGACCGGGCAATCCTCGGGCCTTGCGCCCGAGCGTTCGATCAGAGCGCCAAAGCGAAGCGCCTGATCGGGGCCGTCGGGCCCAAGATCGAGTTCGAAATTTGCCCCGGCATCGAAACGCACCTTATCGAAAGCCTTGTGAAGCGAGGCGGAATCGAACCGTCTGAGGCCAAAACCGTAGGCGCCGAGCGCGCCGGAGGACACGATCTGCAGGCCGTCCGCTCCGTTGGCGAGGTCGTCGAGCGCCTGGGCGTTGGCCTCGTCGGCGTTGGGGTGATCGAGTCGCGCCATGATTCGCCAAGGCCCGTTGGGTCGAATCGCCCTGGGGCCTTCCGCGGGCGGATAGACGGGTTCGATCCGAACGCCATCCGCGGTCTTGGACACGAGCGTTTCGAGGCTTGCGCCCTTGAGCGCGGCTTCAGCGGCTCTGCCCCAATCGGCTTGAGTATGGCCAGGAAAAAGGTTTGCGACCGCGCCCAATGCTGCGTCTCGCTAGATGAATTGAGAAAGCCCCGGAATCGAAGCGGAGATTTCGCCCACGACCTGGTCGCCCGCTTTTTCGCGTGCGTAGGCGAAGACTTCCTTTCCGACCGCCTGGATCTGCTCCATGCCGAGGCCCAGGCTCAACAATTCCGAGCCCAGCGCCATCAGCCCGCCTCCGCCCATCGCTCCGCCAGCCACGCCCATCAAACCTTTCAGACCACCGCCCATGCCCTCTCCCCCGGTCTGTGTGCTCGAGGCGATGATGGACGGAAACGCCGGTGCCTTTTCGAACAGTTCCTTGACGGCTTCCTCGGGCGCCTCGCGCTGGATGAAATCGCCAATCAGAGCCACGGCCTTGCGCGCGACGTCGGGGCTCAAGTCCGCGGCGGTTGCGACGCGGGCTATTAGGTTCTCCATTTCACGCTCCTTGGCCGCGCGGAAAATAACCCGCGGCGTCGGTTGTCTCGCCGCTCGCGCCACCGAAATCAAGCGCCCTCCAATCATAGCACTTCCTCAGCGTTCGGTGCGAAATGGAGAGACCGCCGCTGGCGCGGCCGGCCGCGGTCTATGAGCAAAATGTCCTTTTTGCGGCACCGCACCATGACGAAAGTCATGATATCTTCACATATGTAAACGTCAGTTAATAATTTTCCTCCTCATATTATTAGGAGAATCGGGTCCTGTTCGGGCGAAATTGCGTACACTAAGGGCGTTCTCGTGCTTTCCCGGCGATTGCCGGTAATCTTGCAATGCGTTTATTGCATGTCTGTGCTTCTGGTCTCGCGCCTACCGCCAATCGCCAACGGTGATTATGTTGCGCTGCGGTAGGCCAGTGCCTGCCGGAAAAGAGGAATAGATATGACCCCTATCAAGACGATTTCGGAGAAGCTCGCAGCTTGGCGCCGATATCGCGAGGCGGTGCGTGAATTGTC
>DASXXT010000215.1:0-17731 GCA_036502965.1 Roseiarcus sp.
CGAATATCCGTTCCTCAACTGGATGGGCAAACTGAAATTCCCGACCGACGGCTCGCCTGCAGGCGTCAAGGTGGTGAAGCAGGGCTTCAACGTCGACCCGCTGTTGCAAAAGCAGGCCGACTGCATCTCCACCATGACCTACAATGAATATTGGCAGGTGATCGACGCCGGCTACAAGCCCGAGCAGCTGGTCGTGTTCAAATACGAGGATCAGGGCGTCGCCACCGTCGAGGACGGCCTCTATGTGATGGAGGACAAGCTCAAGGACCCGGCCTTCGTCGACAAGATGGCGCGGTTCGTCAAGGCGTCGATGAAGGGCTGGAATTATGCGCGCGCCCATCCCGAGGAAGCCGTCAAGATCGTGCTCGACAACGACACGACCGGCGCCCAGACCGAGCACCACCAGTCGCAGATGTTGAGCGAGATCAACAAGCTGACTCAAGGTTCCGACGGCAAACTCGACAAGGCCGACTACGAGCGCACGGTGAAGACGCTTTTGACCGGCGGCTCCGACCCGGTCATCTCCAAGGAGCCGACCGGCGCCTATACGACGGTCATCACCGACAAGGCGCTGGGCAAGTAAGGATGCCCTAACGGCCCTCAGCCACCACCGCTCTCCGCCCTCGCGGAGAGCGGCCAACCCCCGCTTCGGTCATAGCGACACGGAGTTCTCGAGCCGCTCCGCCTTCCCGTAAATCTGACGCCGGGTGATTAAGATCAGGCTTGGAGGGCGCGTCTTCTGCTGCGAAAAGGAGACCTTTCATCAAGACGCCAGGCCCTGTCGGAGTTAAGCAATGCGGGTGAAGCTGTTTTCCATCGCCGTGACCACGCCAATCCAGTCGCTGGAGAACGACATCAATGAGTTCCTTGAATCACAACAGCCGCACATCACCTACGTCAGCGTAAGCTCAAGCGATATCGAGAGGGTCGCTTCCGTCTGGTACGAAGAGCCGCATCATCGGACCGTCGACCAGACCATGGCGGAATTGGAGGAGCTGGTGGAAGAGCCCGGCAGCGAGGGCAATTTGGCCTAAGCGGCGCCCGATGCGGCGCCGACCTCTCCTAGCGGATGATGACGCCGCCTTTGCTCTGGCGTTCAGGCCGGGCCTCAGATTTTTGGAAATCAGACAATTTCTTGCTGAACGGCGCACAATGTTTCTATATTTGTGCTCATGACGACAATGAGCGAAATCCAGAAGTCGGATCCTGAAACTCCGTCCCCGGTCCCTGTTCGGCGGGAAAGGTCCGCCGCGACGCGAAGAGCGGCGCGCCTGAACAGGGCCGAGCGTGAGGCGCGGATCATCAGCCTTCTCAATCGCGGCGTTTCGATCGCCGAGACCGCGGCGCGAGAGGGTCTCTCGCTCAAGCGGATGCGCAATCTTGTTCGCGAAATCCTCTCCCAGCGCATGCCGCAGCCTCCGGCCGAGTTCCTCGCGCTTCAGATCAGCCGCCTCCACGAAGCGCTGCTCGTGTCCTACACCACGATGCACACTTCCGTGGCGGGAGCGAACTTTGAGGCGGTCGATCGCGTGGTCAGGATCGTGCGCGAGCCTCGACCGCTATCACGGATTTGCGCCCGGTGGCGGGCCTACTCGAGCGCCGGAGAATCTGCGGCTCGCGGCGCCATCGCAAATTCCACTGTCGCTCGAAGGGCTGATCCCGAGAGACTCGGAAATGGCGCCGCAAGCCATTGAAAACGCTCGATTCGGACTCGACAATTGCGGGCGCTAGCGTCCCTTCTCCCTCCAGGAGAAGGTGGCCCGTAGGGCCGGATGAGGGCCGCCCGTCACCCTCACCCCAACCCCTCTCCCTGGGGAGGGCTTCAGCGCGGCGCGGCGCGCTTCGCGATCGCCTTCGCGTCGACGCCGGTCAGCGCGCCATAATTGTGCGCGCCCTTGGTCTCAAGGCGTGAGCGGGAGAAGGCTCCGGCGACCGGGGACCCGGCGCGGAACAGCGCCGCCGCCTCCAACCCAATCGCGAGCCGATCGCAGAGATCGCGAGCCCGGCTGTCGAAGTCAGCGAGGTCGTGCAGATCGTCCTTGAGCGCCCTGACGTGAGCGTCGAGCGCCGCGCTCTCGCCTTTCACCCCCGAGACCTCGGCGAAATAGGCCTCCAGCGTCTGCGGCCAGCGCTGGATCGCCCGCGCGATGTCCAGGCACTGCACGTTGCCGCTGCCCTCCCAAATCGCGTTGACCGGCGCTTCGCGGTAGAGGCGCGGCATTGGGCTATCCTCCATCACCCCCGAACCGCCGAGACATTCGAGCGCTTCATAGGCGTGGCCCGGGGTCCGCTTGCAGATCCAGTATTTGCCGATCGCGGAGCCTAAGCGCACCAGCGCGTCCTCGTGCGGATCGTCGCGGTGATCAAGCGCGCGGGCGATGCGCATGGTCAGCGTCAGCGCAGCCTCGGCCTCGATGGCGAGGTCGGCGAGCACCGCGGTCATGATCGCCTGGTCGATCAGCAAAGCGCCGAAGGCCTTCCGCTGACGGCAATGGTCGATCGCCTGCGAAATCGCCATCCGCATGCCGGCAGACGAACCGATCATGCAGTCGAAGCGCGTCATGGCGACCATCTCGATGATCGTCGCCACCCCGCGACCCTCCGGCCCGACCATCCAGCCGAGCGCGCCGCGCAGCTCCGTCTCGCTCGACGCGTTGGAGACATTGCCCATCTTGCGCTTGAGGCGGATGATCTGCAGCGGGTTCTTGCTTCCATCCGGGCGCCAGCGCGGAACGAGGAAACACGAGAGACCGCCCGGCGCCTGGGCCAGCACGAGAAACGCGTCGCACATTGGCGCCGAGACGAAGAACTTGTGGCCAACGAGCTCGTAAGCGCGACCTGGCCCTTCGGCCTCAACAGGAATCGCCCGCGTCGTATTGGCGCGCACGTCCGAGCCGCCCTGCTTCTCGGTCATCGCCATGCCGATCGTCACGCCCTGCTTCTCATCGGCGGGAACGTTGCGCGGATCGTAGACGCGCGCCTGAATCTTCGGCAGCCATTGCGCGGCGAGGTCTCCTTGCAATTTGAGACAGGGCGTCGCGGCGAAGGTCATGGTGATCGGGCAGCCGTGGCCGGCCTCGACCTCGGTATGCATGTAGCTGCGCGCGGCCCGTGCCACTTGGGCGCCTTCGCCCGGATCGGTCCAGGGCGACGAGTGAAGCCCGTCCTCGATCGAGGTTTTCATCAGAGCGTGATAGGACGGATGGAAGCGGACGAGATCGACGCGCCGCCCGTATCGATCGTGGGTGTCGAGCTCGGGCGGGTTCTTATTCGCGAGCGTCCCCAGCTCCAAAAATTCGGCCGACCCGGCGCGGGCGCCGAAGGCTCCGAGCGCATCGCTGGCCCAGCCCGCGCCTTCGCGCGCAACCGCCTCCTTCAGCGCCGCGTCGGAATCGTAGAGGTTGGTGTCGACGAGTTCGACCGGCTGGTTGAACACCTCGTGGGTGACGGCGCCGTAAGGGTCGAGGACGCTACGGAAATTGTCCTGTCGATCGGCAAGGGCGTTCATGGCGGAAAGTCCTTCTTTCTCCGCATCCTACAATGGGAATAGGACGGCAGGAAGGCCGCACGCTGGCGGCGTCGGTCGTCGCCTCGGGCATCGGCGTGCTTCCCATCACACGGCGACCCAGCGATAATAAGGGTGGGGCGCCCTGAGCGATCCGAAGGACGAATGAGGAAGACCGCGTGCCGATCTTCATTGACCGCCATGACATGCGGGGCGCGACATCGGAGCAGGTCGCTGAGGCCCACCGCAGGGATGTCGACATCCAGGACCGACACGGCGTCAAGTACATGGCCTATTGGTTCGACGAGGATCGCGGCTCCGCCTTTTGTCTCGTCCACGCGCCCGATGCGGCCACCGCCGAGCAAGTCCATCGTGAAGCGCATGGCGAAATCGCCAACGCAATCATTCCGGTCGATCTTGCCACGGTCGAGGCGTTCCTGGGCCGAATCAGCGACCCGCGCGCAGCCCCGGGAGCTGCCGCGCCGGTCGTCGATGCGGGTTTCCGCGCGGTCATGTTCACCGACATCGTTGGTTCGACCGAGATGACGGCGCGCCTCGGCGACGCTGCGGCGCTCGAGCTCGTGCGGGCGCACGACGCGCTGGTTCGGCGCGGGCTCGAAGCGCGTGGCGGGCGCGAAGTCAAGCATACAGGCGATGGCATCATGGCGTCCTTTGACAAGGTTGCGAACGCCGTGCGCGCCGCCGCCGACATTCAGCGGGGCTTCGCCGCGTTTAACGCCGACGCGTCCGAAACCCTGAATGTTCGGATCGGCATCCACGCCGGCGAACCAGTCGAGGACCGTAACGACCTGTTCGGCGCTACCGTGCAGCTGGCATCCCGTCTGTGCAACGAGGCCGAGGCCAACGGCATCGTCGTTTCGGGGCTCGTGCGCGAGCTATGCGAGGAGGATACAGCCCGCTTCGCGGCGCTCGGCGAGCGGCGGCTGAAGGGGTTTCCCGAACATGTTCCGGTTTTCCGGTTCGAATGGCGCACCTGAGTCTAGTTCGGCTTGGTGTCCCTTCTCCGGGCCATGCGTCCGGGACGCGTCAGATTGTGACTTCGAGCGAGCGCCAATGCCCTCTGCGCGATTTGACCGCCGATTGACTCCCGCCCGCGCCGACCTTGCGGCGGAGCATCTGCGCGGTCTCGTCGACGCGCCGCGCTACGCGCAGGGGCGAGGGATGCGCATCATCGCGGCGAGCGCGCCGCTCAGGCGTTCTCCCCAAGCGGACGCGCCGCTGGAGACCGAGGCGCTACACGGCGAAAGCGTCACCGTTTACGATGAGCAAGACGGGTGGGCCTGGGCGCAGCTCGAGCGTGACCAGTATGTCGGCTATCTGCCAAGCGCGGCGCTCGGAGCGCCGTCTGCGCCGACCCATCGGGTCGCCGCGTTGCGTACGCATGCCTATCCCGGCCCCGCGATCAAGCTGCCGCCGCGCATGGCGCTCTCGCTCGGCGTACAGCTGACGATCGTGGGCCGCGAGGGCGACTTCGCAGTCTCTGAGGACGGACTTTACGTCTGGTCGCGCAGCCTCACTGAGCGCAGCGCGCACGAACCGGACATTGTCGCGATCGCTGAGCTCTTTCTCGAGACGCCCTATCTCTGGGGCGGCCGGACGTCAGAAGGCGTCGACTGCTCGGGTCTGGTGCAGACAGCGCTCATGGCGGCCGGGGTCGCGTCGCCACGCGACAGCGACATGATGGAGGCGGTCCTGGGCGAGCCCATCGCCATCGACGACCCGGCGGCGCGGTTCGCGCGCGGCGATCTCATATTCTGGAAGGGGCACGTCGGGATCATGCGCGATTCGGGCAGGCTGCTTCACGCCAGCGGCTGGCACATGAAGACGGTGAGCGAACCGCTCAAGCAAGCGCGCGATCGCATCGCCGCCAGCGGCGGCGGCAAGGTCACAAGCGTTCGCAGACTGTAGACGCGCTCGCTGAGCGTCTAGGTTCGTCGCCCCGTAGGACGGCCGCGCTCATCGAGCGCAGCTACAAGGGCCCGGGCGCAACCTACTTCTTGCCGCCGATGCCAAGACCGCCGAAGCGGGTGTTGAAGCGCGACAATCGGCCGCCGCGATCGACGAGCTGCTGCGATCCGCCGGTCCAGGCTGGATGAGTGTTCGGATCGATGTCCAAATGCAGCGTCGCGCCCTCTTCGCCATAGGTCGAGCGGGTCATGAACTCGGCGCCATTGGTCATGACGACCTTAATCATGTGGTAATTCGGGTGAATGTCGGACTTCATCGTCAAGGTCTCAGGCGAAATAAGCAAAGAGCCGTCCGGGGTCCGGCGGCTCTCTCGGGTCGGCGCTGCTATAACGCCGGCCGCCCGCTGACGCAAGTGAAGCCAAACGCGATCGACGCCGAAAGGATGGCGCCCCACGCTCTCCGGCCGCCTTGATTTAGGCAAAAAAGAGGTCCGTAAAGCCGCGAATTGCCCTGGGGAGCTGATCGCGCAATGCCATCCGCCGACGCCGGCGCCAAGAGGTCTCGCGTCTCGCTTGGCGCCTTGAAGCCGCTCGCGCCTTACGCCTTCGCCCACCGCACGCGGATTGTGCTGGCGATGATCGCGCTCACCATCGCTTCCGCCGCGACGCTCGTCGTGCCGATCGCAGTTCGGCGCATGATCGACTTTGGGTTTTCGGACGCCAACGCCGGCCTGATCCGCGCTTACTTTCTAGCCATGATCGGCGTCGTAGCGGTGCTCGCGCTGGCGTCCGGCGCCCGATACTACCTCGTGATGACGCTCGGCGAACGGGTGGTCGCCGACCTCCGGGCCGATCTCTTCACTCATCTGACCCGGCTCGATCCGAGCTTTTTCGACGCGGAGAAGACCGGCGACATCGCCTCTCGCCTTTCTGCGGACACGACGCAGCTCAAGGCGACGTTCGGCTCCTCAACGTCGCTCGCGCTGCGCAATCTCTTCCTGTTCGTCGGCGCGATCACAATGATGGTGATCACCAGCCCGAAATTGTCGGCCTTCGTCGTGGCGGCGATTCCTGTCATCGTCCTGCCGCTCTACGCGGCCGGACGCTCGGTGCGTCAGCGTTCCCGGCGCGCGCAGGACAGGCTGGCCGACGCAACCGCCTTCGCCGCCGAAAGCCTGTCGGCGGTGCGCGTCATGCAGTCGTTCCTGGCGGAGCGATTCACCGCCGGCCGCTACCGCGAAGCCGCCTTCGGCGCCTATGAGGCGGCACGGGCGATGAGCCAGGCGCGCGCGCTGGTCACCGCCGCCGCGATCTTCCTCGCTTTCGGCAGCGTCGTCGTCGTGCTTAGGTTCGGCGCCCAGGAGGTGATCGCCCGCCGGATGACAGGGGGAACGTTGTCGCAGTTCGTGCTGTTCGCCGTGTTCGGCGCCGGCGCGCTTGGACAATTGTCGGAAGTGTGGAACGAGGTCTTGCAAGCGGCGGGCGCCGCGGGACGCATCGGCGAGATCATGGCGGTCAAGCCGCTCATTGTCGCGCCGGCTCAGCCGATCAAGCTCGCCAAGCCGGTCCGCGGCGACTTCGCGTTCGCCAACGTCTCATTCGCCTATCCCGGGCGTGAAGATGACGCCGTGTTGCGCGATGTGGGCTTCCGCATCTCGCCGGGAGAGACTGTCGCCATCGTCGGCCCGTCGGGTGCCGGCAAGTCGACGTTGTTCCAGCTGGCGCTTAGGTTCTACGATCCCGCGAACGGCGCGGTCATGCTGGACGGGGTCGACATCTCGAGGCTCGATCCCGTCGATCTCCGCGCGGAGATCGCGCTCGT
Organism: Roseiarcus sp.; assembly: GCA_036502965.1. Lineage (GTDB taxonomy): Bacteria > Pseudomonadota > Alphaproteobacteria > Rhizobiales > Beijerinckiaceae > Roseiarcus. Next base: position 7,256 of record DASXXT010000215.1, read on the forward strand.
GCCACAGGACGCCTTCATCTTCGGCGCCAGCGTCGCCGACAACATCGCCTATGGCGCGCTGGGCGCGACTCGCGAGGCGGTTGTCGTCGCCGCCAGGCAAGCGGCCGCGGACGGCTTCATCTCCGCCCTGCCGCAGGGCTACGACACGACCCTTGGCGAGCGCGGGGTAACGCTGTCGGGTGGCGAGCGCCAGCGCATCGCCATCGCCCGCGCCATCCTCAAAAATGCGCCGGTGTTGCTCCTGGACGAGGCGACCTCAGCGCTCGACGCCGAGAGCGAAACCCTGGTCCAGGGCGCGCTGGAAACCCTGATGAAGGGCCGCACGACCCTCGTGATCGCTCATCGGCTGGCGACAATCGTCAATGCGAATCGCATCCTCGTCATCGAGGCGGGGCGCCTAGTCGAGGAGGGCTCTCACGCCTCGCTGATGGCGGCGAACGGCCTCTACGCGCGGCTGGCTCGGTTGCAATTCGGGACCGGCGCGGCCGCGCTGACGGGCGTGGCGGAGGCCGCGCAGTAGAGCACGCCGCTCGCACGCCGACCCTTCACTTCAGCAGCACATAGATATTGACTTGCAGCGTGGGATCGTCCGGATCCTTCACGTCGTTCGCGTATTCCTCGATGAAGGTGTCCTGCGCGTCGATTCCCTTGTCGTCGAGATAGGCTGTGATGGCGTCATAAGTGGCGTCGATGTCTCCATATGCACCCTGATGCTCGAAGCGCATCGCCTTGCCGCTCGGCGTTTGTCCGATCTTGACCGCGTCGGAGAGGCTCGATTTGCCTTCGGGCGCAGCCGCAATCGGATATCCCGCGTGATATTTGAAACCGGTGTCGTCGGATTCGACGAAGACCGCGACCGGCCGGCCTGCCGGCGCGAGGTTCGCCTTGTCCATGTCGCGCTTGACGAGGCTGAGCGAATTGAGAATCGCGCTATAGATTTCGTCCTTGTCAGCCTTGCCTTCGGTATAGGCGAACGTGCGCGCCGGAAAATCGACGGTTTCGCCGGTCGAGGCTTCGCCGGACGTCGCCGGCCCGGCTGGGTTTGCGCCCGGGGGAGCGGCCGGCGTAGGATTCGTAGGGGAGGGGGCGGTCGACGGAACCGCTGGCGCTTGCGCGCCCGGCGGAGTTGCGGGCGCGGGCGATGGCGCGGTCGGCGGCGGGGCTGATGGCGGCGTGGCGGGCGCCTGCTGAGCGAGGCCCACGTGAGAGACCACAGCGGCGGAAACGGCGAAAAGGCCCGCGATTACAAAACGGATCAGACCGGATGACATGGCGGTTCAGACCTCTGGCGCGAGCGGACGCGGATCGACCCCCGGCAGTCTAGAGTCATATCGGCGTCATAGGAAGAGAGCGCCGTGTCTCGAGTCAGGCCGGCTGAGGTTTTGTCCAGCGCAGCACAGGCTGGCGGGCGGCGCGTGTCTCGTCGAGCCGGCGGCGCGGCGCATGGACCGGCGCCGCCTGGAACCGCTCGCGCTCGCCCGCTTTCGCGGCAATGGCGAGGTCGCGCAAGGTCATGATAAACAGGTCGAGGCTCGTCTTCGATTCGGACTCCGTCGGCTCGATTAGCATCGCCCCGTGCACGATGAGCGGGAAATAGACCGTCATCGGGTGATATCCCTCGTCGATCATCGCCTTGGCGAAGTCGAGCGTCGTGAGCCCAGTGTCCTTCAGCCACCGGTCGTCGAACAAAGCCTCGTGCATGCAGGGCCGATCGGCGAACGGCGCGCTCATCACATCGTTGAGGGAAGCGCGAATGAAATTGGCCGACAGCACCGCATCTTCCGACGCCTGCCGCAGCCCGTCCGCGCCGTGAGAGAGAATGAAAGCGAGCGCGCGCACGAACATCCCCATCTGCCCGTGGAAGGCGCACATGCGCCCGAACGACTTGCGACCTTCCACGTGCTCGACCAACCGAACCGATCCGCCTTCGCGCACCACGAACGGAACCGGCGCGTAAGGGGCAAGCCGCGACGACAGCGCGACCGGACCCGCGCCCGGGCCGCCGCCGCCATGTGGGGTCGAGAATGTCTTGTGCAGGTTGATATGCATTGCGTCGACGCCAAGATCGCCTGGGCGCGTCTTGCCTACCACTGCGTTGAAATTCGCGCCGTCGCAGTAGAAATACGCGCCCGCCTCATGAACCGCGTCGGCTATGCCGACGATCTCGCGCTCGAATAGTCCACAGGTATTCGGATTGGTCAGCATGATCGCCGCAACATCGGGCGCGAGCGCGCTCCGCACCGCCTCGGCGCTGACGATTCCATCTTCGCCCGCCGGTATCGACCGCACGGAATAGCCGATCAGCGCCGCAGTCGCGGGATTCGTACCGTGCGCGGAATCGGGAACCAGCACCACCCGCCGCGCCTCTCCCTCCCCCCGGGCCTCGACCGCCGCCTTGATCGCCATCATGCCGCAGAGTTCGCCATGCGCGCCGGCCTTCGGCGACATCGCGATAGCCTCCATCCCACTCATCGTCAGCAAGGCGTTGGAGAGCGCTTCAATAACTTCGAGCGCTCCCTGCGCGGTCGAGACCGGCTGCAACGGGTGTACGTCGGCGAATCCGGGCAGGCGCGCCATTTTCTCGTTGAGGCGAGGATTGTGCTTCATCGTGCAAGAGCCCAACGGATAGATTCCAGCGTCAATGGAGTAATTGTTGCGCGACAAGCGCACATAATGGCGGATCGCCTCCGGCTCGGTGAGGCCGGGCAATTCGATCGCTCCCTGGCGCTCGTGCGGCCCCAGCTTCGACTGGAAGGACGGCGGCTCGTCGACGTCGACGCCGGTTGCGTCGAAGCGGCCGCTCTCGAAAATGAGCGCCTCCTCCACGTCGAGCGCTCGGTTTCCGGTGAAGGTTTCTCCCGCCGGGGCGGCGGCGGTTTCGGGACGGGTCGGGCGGCCTTGCATGTTCATGGACAGCGCTCTCTCTTACGGCTTTATCGCAGGCAATCGGCGAGCGCTTGCGCATAAGCGGCGCGGTCATCTTCCGTATTCGTCTCGGTGCTTGCGACGATGATGCAATCGTCGAGTCCGGCGCCCGGCAGGAGCCGCGAGACCGGCAAACCGCCGATCACTCCGCGCGTAGCCAAAGCCTCGATCAGTTTGGCGGCAGGCCGAGGCGCGCGCATGACGAATTCATTGAAGAAATGCGTATTGATCACCTCGACCGACGCAATCGCGGAAAGCCGGTCGGCAAGCTGCACCGCGTTGGCGTGATTGACTTTCGCCAGGCGTTCGAGCCCCACGGCGCCGAGCAGGGTCAGATGGATTGAGAACGCGAGCGCGCATAGACCCGAGTTGGTGCAGATGTTGCTCGTCGCTTTCTCGCGGCGGATATGTTGCTCGCGAGTGGAGAGCGTGAGCACGAAGCTGCGCCGACCGGCCGCGTCAACCGTCTCGCCGGCCAGACGCCCCGGCATCTGGCGCACGTTCTTGGTGCGCGTTGCAAACAGGCCGACATAAGGACCGCCGAAATTTAGCCCGTTCCCGAGTCCCTGCCCTTCTCCCACCGCGATGTCCGCGTTCATCTCGCCGGGCGAGCGCACGGCGCCAAGGGCGACGGGATCGGTGAAGACAGCAATCAACAGAGCGCCATGCGCGTGCGCCGCAGCAGCGATGGATGTCAGGTCGCGCGGATTGCCGAAGAAATCGGGGGTTTGGACAATCACGCAGCTCGTCTCAGCATCGATCTCCGCGGAGATGTCTTCGCTCGCCTTCAAGTCAGGCGGGAGGCGGACGATGCTGTCCTCCGCCATGTGCGTTAGCGTCGCACAGACGTCGGCATATTGCGGATGCAGCCCGCCGGAAATCACTGACCGGTTGCGCCGCGTCAGACGATGAGCCATCAACATCGCCTCTCCGCAGGCAGTCGAACCGTCGTACATCGAGGCGTTTGCGACCTCCATGCCGGTAAGGGCGGCCACCTGGGTCTGGAATTCAAACAGGACCTGCAGCGTCCCTTGCGCGATTTCCGGCTGATAGGGCGTGTAGCTGGTCAGGAATTCTGAACGCTGGATGAGATGGTCGACGGTCGCGGGAATGTGTCGCCGATAGGCGCCCGCGCCAAGAAAAAACGGGGCCGATCCGGCGGCGAGGCTCCGATTGGCGATCGCCGTCATCGCTCGCTCGACCGCCATTTCGCTCTTCGCCAGAGGCATATCGAGAAGGCCCTGAATCCGCTTGTCGGCAGGAATGTCGGCGAACAGCGTTTCAATGTCCGGAACGCCGATGCGGGTCAGCATGGCCGCGCGTTCGCGCGCGTCGAGCGGCAGGTAGCGCATGTGATTCAGCCCAAAGTCTTGAGGAAATCGGCGTAAGCAGGTTCGTCCATCAAACTGCTCAACTCATTCGGGTCGGCTAGCTTGATGCGAAAGAGCCAACCCCGCCCGAGCGCATCCTCGTTGATGAGGCCCGGCGTCGACTCGACCTCGGAATTGACTGCGATTACTTCGCCTGAAGCCGGCGCGAACACGTCGCTCGCCGCCTTGACGCTCTCGACCACGGCGGCCGGATCGCCCTTTTTCAGCGCCTTGCCGACCGGCGGCGTCTCGGCAAAGACCACATCGCCCAACTGCTGCTGCGCGTAATCACTGATGCCGACGACGCCTTCGCCGCCCTCTATACGGACGTATTCGTGGTCCTTGCTATAGCGGATTTCCGGCATTATGCGTCTCCTTGCTCAACCGCGATAATAGGCATGAGGATTAAAAGGCAGCGTGACAACACGCGCGCTCAAGGGCTTGCCGCGCACCACGAGACTGATCGGCGTTCCGACCGCCGCATGGGCGGGCGCGACAAAGCCCATCGCGATCGGCGCGCCGACGCTCGGGCCGAATCCGCCGGATGTCACGACGCCGAGCGGGGCGCCGTCCATCGAGACGATCTCCGCACCTTCGCGCGCTGGCGCGCGGCCATCTGGCCGAATGCCAACGCGCTGACGGCCTGGCCCATTCGCCAGCGCATCCTGAATCCGCTTGGCGCCGGGAAAGCCGCCCTCGCCGCGGCGCCGCTTCTGAATGGACCAGGAGAGACCGGCTTCGATCGGGTCCACCGTCTCATCGAGCTCATGCCCGTAGAGGCAGAGGCCGGCCTCGAGTCTCAGCGAATCGCGTGCGCCAAGGCCGATCGGCGCGACATCAGGCTGGCTGAGGAGAAGGCGGGCGAACCTTTCCGCCTGCGCCGAGGCAAGGGAAATCTCGTACCCGTCTTCGCCCGTGTATCCCGAGCGAGAGACGAAGGTCTCGAAACCGGCGAGCCGCGCCGGTCGCCCGCTCATGAAGGCCATGGTCTCGATTCCCTCTCCTGGAGCGAGACGCGCCAATGTCGTGGCCGCCAGAGGGCCCTGAAGCGCGATCAGCGCCGCCTCAGGGAGTGGCCTCAGATGGACGCCTGAGGGCAATCGCTCGCGCATGAGGTCGAAGTCGACGGCCTTGCGCGCGGCGTTCACGACGAGTCTCAGCGCGCCATCCGCGCCGGGCGGGCGGGTGACCATGAGGTCATCGACGATTCCGCCGTTTTCGTTGAGCAGTTGGGTATAGCGCTGACGACCCGGAGCGAGGTTTAGAAAGTCTGCCGGGCAGAGCGATTCAAGAAAGCTCGCGACGGCCGCGTGGTCGGCGCCCGCGATCAGCGCTTGACCCATGTGCGAAACGTCAAACAGCCCGGCCGCCTTGCGAGTGTGGAGGTGCTCGGCGAGGACCCCCGCAGGATAATGGATCGGCATGTCGTAGCCCGCGAACGGCGACATGCGCGCGCCAAGCTCGACGTGCAGAGCGTGGAGCGGCGTCTTCTGGCTGGCTTCGGTCATGGGGCCCGCGGGTCGTGGACAAACGCCCGCAGTAGCGCCAACCGCATCATTGCGGCTTAGCGTCGCGGACGCCCCCTCTGTCCGATGACCTGAGAGATTTCCCGCTTTACGCGGTTGCCCCCGTCGGTGGGCGAACGCCATGAAAGGCGCGTGCCTCTTTCCAGAGCGTCATCACTTGCGCGGTCCTGAATACCTGAGCGTTTCCGGGGCGGTTGCGCCTTCGGCGCCGGCGAAAGAACGCCGGACTCTTCCGCGAAGTGTCTTCGACTGACGCTTGGAGCTAGCCTGATGGGCGGCGGCTTGTCAACGCAAGGCGGGTCGGCCGGGTATGATCAGCCCTTCGCCCAAAGATCCCGGCGGGAGAGGGAAGCCGCTTGTTTGTCCGAGTCCGAAACGAGCCTTTTCAATCGATTGCGGCGCCATTTCCGAGTCTCTCGGCGAGCGGCGCCTCCAGCGCCAGCGGACTTGGCGGCGGCGCGAGCCGGGGATCGTCGGCTCGAGTCGGCGCCTCGAGGGGAACATAGCCGTGGTAGCGGTCGAGCTCCCGCACGATCCTGACGACGCGATCGATCGCCTGGAAGTTCGCTCCCGTCGAGGCGCCGTACATCGCGGTATAGGACACCAGCAGCGCCTCGCTGAGGCGGCTGACCTGAAGCGCGACGAACTCGGCCGGCGGCTGGGGCATGCGTTGAGCGAGGATTTCTCGAACAAGGTTTCGCACGCGCTTGAGCGAAAGACCCTCGAGCCTCGCAATGTCCGCGGCCGACCCGCCGGCATTGAGGAGATTCATGATCCGCCGTTCACGGTCCGCCTTGGTCTGGCGGACTTTGCGGCGCGAGGCGATGGATCGGTCGCGCCGGAGCGCGTGCGGCGAACCGGTTTCGAGACAATCGGACATTTGGGGTTCCCAGCTGAGGAAGCATTTTGGGAAGCCTGCCATGAATTCTGACAATAGGAAAGAAAATGTCTGTTTTTCTTGAAAAACAGGAGATTGGTCAAGCCTTGGCGAGCTCGACCGCTCGCATCCGACGCGCCGATCCGCTTTCAGCCCGAAGCGGCGGAAGAATGGCCGGCTTATCGATCCCATGACGAAGCGGCCTCAGACCCCGACGCTAGCCGTCTGGTGTTTCGGAAGCGTCTCCGGCTACGCGCCGCTCCACCGCGTCCAACCACCAAGCGAATCAGGCTGAAATGCGTTTGAGGATTAACCATGCGGCTTGTGCCGGTGGGTTAGGTTCGGTCCTGTCTGCGCCCTCCGCGAAACCGCCAAGAGGCCATCGAAATTGGGCAATAATCAATCGATTTGTTCGGCTAACAAACTGATATAACTGGGGTAATCAGATTACGGCGAGGTTGGGGCGAAATCGAGTGACAATTATGCAACATCGTCGGGGAAACCGCGTCCGAACTCCACTTTGCGACGAAAATCCATTGTGTCGAAATTTAGAGAAGCTATGGTGTCTCAGGTGAGCGGGAGATTTCCCGATCGCGGAAGATCGGCGGCTTTTGCAAGGGGCAAGCGCCACGATCAGGAAGTCAAAAGGGGACGAGGGGGCTGATCGCCTTCGACAACATTCGGTCTGCGAGCGGGCCGCGGGGAGTCGAAAGTGAGAAGAGAACCGAGACCCAATTATAACTGGAGGTCACAAATGACGCTCATCAAGAGCCTTCTGCTCGGTTCCGCGGCCGGCATTGTCGCCGTCGCCAGCGCGCAGGCGGCCGATCTTCCGACCAGGAAGGCGGCGCCGGTCGAATACGTTAGAGTGTGTAATGTTGGCGGCATCACCGGCTGGACCCTGCCGGGCTCCGACACCTGCTTGAAGGTCAGCGGCTATGTCACCGCGCACTTCATCGGCGGCAATATCAACAACCAGTACAACTCGGCGAGCCCGATACTGCCGGCGGTCGCGGCGGCGATCGATCCGTTCCACTCCACGTCGGTCGCGCTCAACCAGGTCCTCCTGGTTCAAGGCGGTGACCACACGGTGCCAATCTTCAACGGCATCACCGGCGCGCCTCTCAGGGTCACGCTGCCGGCCCAGAAGAATGCGATTTTCAATCGCGATGCGATCGGTTGGAACGTCCGCGCCAATTTCGGCTTTGATGTCGCTTCGAACACCGCTTATGGCCCGTTGATCGGTCACTTCGACATCAATTCGGACGTCGGCAGCGGTATCGACAGCCCTCGCGGCTCCAACACTTATGTCAACACCGGGTATATCACCTGGGCGGGCATCACGGCCGGTAAGGCGCAGTCGTTCTTCTCCTTCATCGGCGGCGGCGACAACTGGAACAACTTCTTCTCGCCGGATCGGAAGGGCTTCAACGAACCGAACCTGATCGCCTACACCGCCTCGTTCGGCGGCGGCTTCACGGCGACGATCTCGGCGGAAAGCCAGGGCACGGTGGGCGGCTCGGGCGGCGGCACCAACCTCACCGGCGCTTATGGCGCCGGGCAGAACGGGGGGGTTCAGGGCACCGGGCTCTTCGCAGGCGGCGTTCCCGGTCCCACGTCGTTTGGCGGTCAGCGTTGGCCCGACGTCGTTGGCGCGTTGCATGTCAAGCAAGGCTGGGGCGAAGCCCAGGTCTCGGGCGTGATCCACAACGTCAACGTGAGAGATTACAACTTCCAAGACACGTTCGGCTGCGGAGTCACCGCCGTCCTCGTCGCCTGCAACGCGTCGGAGGGCAAGGTCGGCTGGGCCGTTGATGCCGGCGTGAAGATCAACCTGCAGCCCTGGTTCGGCGGGTGGGGTTTCGGCGCGGGAGACGACCTCATCGTCACCGGCGTCTACAGCCAGAACGCGGTCTGGTATTCGGGTCTTCCAGACGCCATGAATGGCGAAAACGGGCAGGTCAACGGAAATGGTCAGCCGATGATCTTGGCCGACGCTTTCTTCAATCCGTTGACCAACCAATGGTCGACTCCACGCGCCTGGTCGGTTAGCGCGTTGCTCGAGCACCACTGGACGCCGCAGTTCTACACCGATCTCGAAGCCTCCTACGGCCAGCTCCTCTGGAACAACATGAACCAGAACGTGTTGGGCGTCGGCACCGGCGTCCTCTCGCCCCGCGCCCTCACGTGGCTCCTTGGCGCGGATATTGGCTGGAACCCGGCCACCAACCTCAACTTCGACCTCGAGTTGATGTATCAGGCCGTGACCCAGGAAAAACCCAGCGCGACTGTCGGGACGGTCTTCAACAACGGCGCGTTCATCCCGGGAGCCTGGAATGGCAACAGCAACGGTTTCCAGGGTCGTCTCCGCATCACCCGCTACTTCTGATCGCATCCCGATCAGTTGAAACTGGCAGCCCCGGAGCGAAAGCTCCGGGGTTTTTTGTTTTGGCGTCAGCGCCGGACCGGATCCTGAACGCGCTCACATTAAAGCTTGCGCGCGCGCCCGCCGCGGCGGATGATTGCGTTGTGGCCTGCGCTTATGCGCGAGAGCGGGAGCCGGCGGGCGCGAGCGAAACGCCGACCCGCCCTCATTCATTCACGCCGATCTGTCCTGGTTGAACCGCACCGGCGTCGCCACGACAAAATCGGCGGCGCGGGCGCGGGCGCGGATCGGTCGGCTTCCGGCGATGATGCGGCAGTACGAATTGGTGGAGCGGGTCCGCCGCTACAATCCTCACGCCGACGAGGATTTGCTGAACCGCGCCTATGTGTTCGCGATGAAGGCGCACGGTAGCCAGAAGCGCGCGTCTGGGGATCCCTATTTCTCCCATCCGCTCGAAGTGGCGGCCATCCTGACCGAGCTTAAGGTCGACGACGCCACCATCGCGGCGGCGATGCTGCACGACACAATTGAAGACACGACGGTCACGCGCGAACAAGTCGACAAGGCGTTCGGCGAGGAGATCGGCGGCCTGGTCGACGGTCTGACCAAGCTTGGCAAGCTCGACTTCGTCTCCAAGCACGCCGAACAGGCGGAGAATTTCCGCAAGCTTCTGCTCGCCATCGCCGACGACGCGCGCGTGCTCCTGGTCAAGCTCGCCGACCGCCTGCACAACATGCGCACCCTTCAGTTCATGCCGCAGGACAAGCGCGCCCGCATCGCCGAGGACACGCTCGACATCTATGCCCCGCTTGCCGGCCGCATGGGCATGCAGAGCATGCGCAACGAGCTCGAGGACCTCGCCTTCCGCTGCCTGATGCCGGACGGCTACAAGCTCATCGTGACGCGTCTTGAGGCCATGAAGACCAAGAACGGCGCGATCATCGCGCGCATCGCGGCGGAGCTCACCGACCAATTCGCCCGGCGCGGCATCAAGGTCGAGGTGAAGGGCCGCCAGAAGCAGCCCTATTCGATCTGGCGCAAGATGGAGCGCCGCTCGATCGCCTTCGAGCAATTGTCGGATATCTATGGGTTTCGCATTCTCGTCGATACGGTCGCTGACTGTTACGCTGCGGTCGGCGTCGCGCATACGACCTGGCCAAGCGTTCCCGGGCGCTTCAAGGATTACATCTCGACGCCGAAGCAGAACGACTATCGTTCGATCCACACGACGGTGATCGGGCCCGGCAGTCAGCGCGTCGAACTGCAGATTCGCACGCACGAGATGCACGAAGTGGCCGAATACGGCATCGCCGCGCATGGCGTCTATAAAGACCTTGGGCTCAGCGCCGACACGCTGGCGGTGAGCGAGAGCCGAGCCTATCGCGGATTGAG
>DASXXT010000216.1:0-1918 GCA_036502965.1 Roseiarcus sp.
TTACTGATCGGGCCGCTCGCGACCGCCAGACGAATCTGCAATGTTGGCATTGTCAGCACGAGGCCAACGCCAATCATCAGGATGGCGGCGGTAGTCCGGAATACATCACCATCGAGCCCGATCGAGAAGCCGATCGTGGCGACAAACAGACCAATAGCGACGAAGGACAACGCAACTCCGCCCGCGAGGACTAGGGGACCGCCGCGATGCTCACTAGCCGCCGTGCCAAGGACAATCGGGAGCAAGGGCAGAACGCAGGGCGACAGAATGGATAGGAGGCCCGCCAAAAAAGCGAGCGCTAGGGTCCCCATCGAGGTCCTCGTCAGATCGCCTTGGCGAGTAAAGCCGCAAGGGAGTCAGGATTTGTGTCGCCCACAGAGCGACCCGTTTCCTTACCGCCCTTGAAGGTAATCAGCGTGCTTTGCATGCGCGCGCCGAAGCGTCTCACGGCGTCTTTCTGGGCGTCGAAGTCGACGTGGAGCACGAGAAGAGTTTTGTAGTCCGCCCCTTTTTCGATCTCCGAGAGGATAGGCGCTTGCGCCTTGCAGGTCGGACACCAAGTCGCATGAATCTCCACGAGGATGGACTTTCCAGACTTTTGGGCCTCGTCGAAAGCCGCCGGTGTGTAGGTGACCGTTTCGGCGGCCAAGGCGGGGGCGGCGATCGATGTGCTTGCGGCGACGGCGTAAGCCAAAAGAGTACGTCGAGAAATCATGTCGGCGGTCCTGTGGGAAATCGGGAAGATTTGTGACCTCAAGACGCATTCGCCGCGCCGCGATCCGTTGTTACAGCGCGATAGACCACTAATATCTTGTTCTACGCGCCCGACTCTTTGGATCGCGGCGAGCGCAAGGCGGTTGCCACTGTTTCGAGTACAACAAGCGCGTCCGTTGTTCCGTCCGCTTCGCCCTTCTCAAAATCATCACCCGCAAGTCCCATCGTATCGGTGACGTGTGCGAGACAGAGAACCCGAACGCCTGCCGCGCGGGCGAAGCAGTAGAGCGCCGAGGCCTCCATGTCGACCGCGAGAATCCCTTTGCAACGCGCCGCTTCAAATAGCTTCCGCGGTCTCCCGGAAGGGCGCGTCCGTTGTCCAGCTCGGGCCGATGACACTATTCGGCCCGACTGTGGCAAGGGCAGCCGCCGCCGTCCTCACCAAGTCAGGATCAGCTTCGGCAAACTCAAAGGGCGGGGCGTAGTGATAGCTTGTTCCCTCATCCCGCAACGCACGGTCGATCACGACGAAATACGGCGGCGGCCCAGATGGCTTTATCTGTCCCGCCGAGGTCAGGCTTACGAGCAACCGTCACCCACTGGCGAATAATTCTTCGGCGATGAGATCGGCGAAAGATGCGCCGACCACGCGGCCCACGATCCCGACACGATGCCCCCAAGCTCGAAGGTGTGGAGTTCCGTGCAGGGCCAGCCTTCGAGCGGCTTCGCCGCGCCGCTCTGGCGCAACCGGCGCGCCAAATCGCCGTCAGGATCGAGGATGCAGACGGGCGGCACGTCTACATCCTCGATTCCTTTTTGCCGACGCGCTTCCCGCAACAGGACAGTCGGCGCAAAGACGGATTTCGAAGAGATATGCTTGTTGTCGAGGATGCGCGGCGTCACCATGTTGGAGATGTTCCAGTTGACCCGGTTGCTCTGCTCACCATGAGCTTTCATCGTCCGATACACGTGCGCCGCAGCCTGAAAGCGCTCCATTTGCAAGCGCCATGTAACAACCGCGTTCGTGCCCACGAATTCGTCCCGGAACAGACCACTTGCATGCCCCAGGTCTGGCGACGGGAGCGACATCATGCGTTCGTCTTTCTGGCCGCTCGGTTCACCGAGGTTTTCGCCAACGGTCCTGGCCGCCTGGCTCATCGGATCGTACGCCGCGATCGGCGCTTCGAACGTTCAGGCCGCCGAC
>DASXXT010000217.1:0-4740 GCA_036502965.1 Roseiarcus sp.
AGACCCGGTTCCGGCTCGCTCGCGAAGTCCCAGTCGTATTTGGTCTTGAATAGCTGCGGAAATGCGATGGGCATCTGGATCTCGGGCGCGTTATCGGGCCCTCCCGCCTCTACCAGGGCGACCAGGACGTTCGGGTCCTGACTGAGGCGCGCTGCGAGCACACATCCCGCCGAACCGGCCCCGACTATGATGTAGTCAAATTCTTGTAACGTATTCATCGAAGACCTGCAGGCAAGTTACAAAGTAAACAATCACCGCAATCTAACTTATTGACCAATGCTCGCCAATCCAAATTGTTTGGCCATCATCCGATCGGTGAGTCGGGTTGGGAAGACGTTAGAAAGCAACCATGCCTCCAGCGGTTTGGGAACCACGCTGTAGCGAGCTTGTGGTTTCTTTACCGTTATCGCTTTGTAGATCACTTCAGCGATTTGGCTTGGGTGATAACCCTTTCGACCCTCACGGACAATAAAGTCCAAGACAAGCTTGCCGGGTCTTCGGTAGGGAGTATTTTCATACATATTGAAATCTTGAGCCTCCGCTTTGTCTAAGAGCGGGGTATTTGTCGAATGGGGCGCAATGACGATAACATCGATCCCGTACAACAGGAGTTCGCGCCTGAGACTCTCTGAAATTCCCTCGATCGCGAATTTAGTCCCCGGAATACGCGCCAATTAGAGGAAACCCGATACGCCCACCGATTGAGCTGATATTCACAATCCTTCCGGGATTTCCCTGCAACGATGGATCAGATCCCAATAAAGGGATGAACTCTTGAGTGACGGCAATAGCTCCGATCACATTGACTTCGAACTGTTGACGAATTTCGTCAATTGGTTGCAGGGCAAGAGGTCCTCCCAAGCCCATCGAGGCATTGTTTACCAGCGCCCCCAGACGCTGTCCCCGAAGGCTCGAGCGAACCAGATTGGCCGCAGTCCTAATGGCCTCTGCGTCCCTAAGATCAAATTTCAGAGGAGTGAATCGCTCTCCAAGTTCGGCCTTAAGCCGATCTGCGTCGGCTACCCTCCGCACGCTTCCGAAAACATGAAATCCCCTCTCGGCTAGGCTTCGTGCGGTCTCATACCCTATACCGGTCGATACTCCAGTGATGACTGCTGTAGATGACAACTTCAATTGATTTACCTCAAATTTCCGGCTTCCACGCTTCTCATCATCGGTTAATGTGGGCGATCGGAGATTGGCCGTCATGAGCCGAGGACGCACTTTCATCAGTCCCGGCGCGCACTGTTCGCTGCCCGCGCGTTGGCTGGAGCCTGATCCGGTTTTGCTTCTCGGATTTGCAGTCCAGATCGGTTTCGGCCTGATTGGCCGACTTCCCGATCCGTCTGATCTCGCGTCAAGTGAGCTGAGGCGGTAGCGGATGATGCTGATTCTTACCGCGCCCGCTATCGCGCTCCCTGCGCCGCCGCCTTGAGAAAAGCGGCCCGGGAGTCCGGCAATGGCTCCCCATGGAGCGCAAACAGGTCGCGGGCGAGAAAGAAGCCGGTGAGACGAAACCCATCGGCGATCTCCTCCGCGCTCGGCTGCGCTTCGAGACGCGCGTCCTCGCGCAGGAACGGGGGCAGCGGCAGCAGCCGATCGCGCCAGGGCGCGCCGGCCTCGGCGCTCACCGCCCGTCCGGACCTGGGCGAGACATAGACGAGGTGATCGGTCGCGCCGGTCGCGGCGCAGCGGCTAAGGTCGAGCCGGAACCCGCACTCGGCCAGGATCTGCGCTTCGAACCGGGCGATGAGCGTTGGCGCAAGCGCGCCATCGTCGAGGGCGTCGGCGATTACGCTCGCCGCCTCGTAAACCGCCCCGTGTGGATCGCGCTCGGGCAGCACCCGCACCAGCGCGGCGACATAGTTGATGCCGGCCAGCGCCAGCGCGCTTCCCATCAACCTGCCCGCCCGGACCGAGAGAGGCTCGACGGCATAGGCGCCCAGATGTTCGTCGAGCCGGGCGCGCCAGACGAGGCCGATCGTGTTGCCGAGTTGGAGCGCCGGACGCAGCCGCGCCGACCGCCCGCCGCGCACGAGGCCGAGATGGCGGCCGTGCGCTCGGGTTAGCGCTTCGACGATCGTCGAAGCCTCGCCGTGCCTGCGGACGCCGATGATGAGCCCCTCGTCGCGCCATTCCATGGCCGAGCCGCCTTCGCTTAAGGAGCGCGAAGATGCGCCGGCGGGGGCACGCGGGCGAGCTTCAGGGCGATGAGAAGCGCGAGCAGAGACAACGCGCCGACGAACGCGGCCTCCCCCGGCCACGCGCCGAGGGTGAACACCCAGCCGCCGATCGAGCCCGCCAGGCTCGAGCCCGCATAGTAGAAGAACAGGTAGAGCGCGCTTGCCTGCGCCTTCCCTATATCGGCTCTCAAGCCCACCCAGCTCGAAGCGATCGAATGGCCGCCGAAGAACCCGATCGTGACAACGCCAACCCCGACGATCATGAGCCACAGACGATCGGGCAAGGTGAGGACGACGCCGATTGGCATGAACGCGATGGCGAAGCCGATGACGCGGCGCCGGCCAAAGCGGCCGGCGAGTTCGCCGATCGCCGCCGAGGCGACCGCGCCGACGAGATAGATGCAGTACACGAGTCCAATCGTCGTCGGGCTCAGCGAAAAGGGCGCCGCCTCGAGCCGAAAGCCGATGTAGTTGTACGTGGTGACGAATGCGCCCATCAGCAGGAAGCCCAAGGCGAACAGATACCTGAGGCCCGGGTCGCTGAAATGGGCGCGAATCGTCGGCAGGAGCGCCGCCGCCCCCGTCTTCGGCGGGGTCCTCTGCTCCCTCGGCAACGCGAAGGCGAATGCGGCCGCGCAGCCGAGCGAAACAAGGCCGACAATCGCGATCGCCCCGCGCCAACCGCCGACGTCGGCGAGCGCAGCGCTCGCCAGGCGTCCGCCCATGCCTCCCAACGTATTGCCGGCGATATAGAGGCCCATCGCGAGCCCGATCGCCGAACGATCCATCTCCTCGACCAGATAGGCCATCGCAACTGCCGGAACGCCTGAGAGCGCAAAGCCGGTCAGCGCCCGAAGCGCAACAAACGTCGTCCAGTTCGGCGAAAAGGAGGCGGCAAGCGTCGCCGCCGCAGCAGCGGCCAGCGACGCCGTCATCACCGCCTTGCGTCCGAGTGCGTCCGAGAGCGTTCCGGCGCAGATCATCGCGACCGCCAGCACGCCCGTCGTCGCAGACAGGGAGAGGCTCGCGGCGGCTGGAGAGATTGAAAAGGCGCGAGTGAAGCCAGGCATCAGCGGCTGGACGCAATAGAGCAGCGCGAATGTGGCGAAGCTGCCGAGAAACAGCGCAAAGTTCACGCGCCAGAACCGCGCGTCGCCGCGCGCAATTCTGGCCGGATCGCCGGCAGGCGCTTCTAGTCTCAAGATCGTGGAGCTCGACGTCACCGGGCGCAGCCTTTCAGCCTGCGCGGGACAAAGGCAAGTCAAAATCGAGCGCGCCGCGAGTCGCCCGAGGCTCTTACTCTTTGCCCATGACCTCCAACACCTGTTGAAGCGGCGCCGAAGAGGGGCGAAACACTCCCGAATAGGGACTGCTCAGGTCAAGAATCATGTAGACCGCGGTCGAAATCGCGACGGCGCCGATGAGCACAGCGACGACCGACACCGCGTGGCCTCGGGACATCAGCCCGAAGCCGCAAAAGAGGGCCGTGGCCCATCCGACCACGATCAGGATGAGCGGATACGAAACGGGATTGGTCAACGCGAAAGACATCTGCAAACGCGCCTGTCCGATTGATTCTACGATTGAATTTGCTAACGTGAGCGACTGCTTCTGCACGTCGGTCGACGGATGGAGGCTTGCCAGGTCTCCTTCCTCGTTTCGAAGCCCCCGCACCGCCGCAGCGAAGTTCTCCGCAATGAAATCCTTATCGCTTTCCCGAGCTCCCCAAACGTCGTCTATGGCCTGCCCGACCGCCGTTCGCAAACGAGCGCGCTCGGGATTTGCGTCCGGTCCGTAGTCGGCCAGCGCGAGATCGAGTTGCAGAACCTTGGCGGCAAGGGTCTGGATCGCGGTGTTCTGGCCGGCATAGACGCCATAGGCCGTCCAGATCAGGAGGCCCATGGTCAGCGCCGACAGCAAGGTGAGCAGACCGACAACCGCGCCGATCATGTCACGCGGACCGCCGGTGGTGAATGTATCGGGCAGGAGGCGCTGGAGGACAAGGCCGACGGCGCCCCCGGCGAATACCACGAGACCAACGGCAACCGCGAATTTTTCAGGACTCATTGACCTCCCCAGCCCGATAGCGCCACTTACCGGGCGCTCCGCGTGAAGGCAACAGGATCAGCGTCTGCGGTCGGGAGCGAGCAGCGCGCCTCACGTCGCTCCCCGCCCCTCGCCGACACACGCGTCGATGAATTCGTCCATCTGCCGCGCGATGGTTCGGATATCAAACAGCGCCTCGACGCGCTTGCGTCCGGCGACTGCGAGATCGGCGCGCCGATCAGGCGCATCCAGCAATTGGCCCAGCGCCGCCGCAATGCCATCGGGGTCGCTCGGTTCGACCGTCACCGCGCACGGGCCGCAGATCTCCGCCAGGCCGCCCCGCCCCGAGGTGATGAGCGCGGCGCCGCTCGCCATCGCTTCCAGCGCTGTTCGACCGAACGGTTCGGGGCCAGTCGTCAGCACCATTCCGACCGAGGCGCTTTCCCATGCCGTTTTGACCTCGGTATAGGGAACGTTCGAGTCGACCCTGATCCGGCCGTTGAAATCTTTG
>DASXXT010000218.1:0-4237 GCA_036502965.1 Roseiarcus sp.
TTCGAGAATTTCAAAACCTGGGAGGACGTGGCGGCCTTGCCGCTAGGTAATGGAACCAACCCGCGGCAATTCGTGCTGAGCTTGCATAAGTATTTGTTCGAAACCTCGGATGGTTCGCTCGAAACGCTGCGGACAGCAAACGCCGCGATTGTCAAGACTCACGTCATGCTCGACCGCTGGGCCAACCAAAGCATGGGTGGCAGTTCCAGCATGCCGCGGGAGTACCAAGCCATCAAGGAGTTCGTCAAATTGGGCGAAGGGAGCGCCGGCTCTGTTGTAAGTTGCATCGTGACCACCGGCTCGGAGCCCTGAGATGAGCAGCAGCAGTCGTGTCTGCTTGTTGGAATAGCTTATTCATAAATCAGGGCGACGGCCTTGCTGATTAGACCGTTGGTCATGGCAAACTGCTTGCTTGATTGAAAAAGCCTGCTCGTCCAGTACGGTTGAGAAAAGCTTTTCCCAATATTGTTAGCGCGGGCGTCTCTCGGCGGCAAGGCCGGTTCCGCGTCTGGCGTCATTCAGAAGCGGGCGTAAACTCGCAGAAGGATTCTTCGGCTCGAGAGATTGGGTGTAGGCGTAAGCAGGCCGCATCGGCCGCAAAATCTGATTGCCGCAAATGGACGCTAACACCCGATCCATATCTCCGGTTTCCGTAGGTGATGCCGGCGCGCTTCTCAACCTTGCCGCTCGACTGCTTTATGCAAACGGCCAAGCCACGCGGAGCGTCATCGCGCCGGTGGAGCGAGTCGGTCGCTCAGTCGGGTATTCCGTCGCGCTGTTCGCGAGCTGGGGCGAGCTGATCCTCCGACTCGAAGCGGTCGACCAACCCAAGACACCGAAGATCATCGCCATCGAGTGCGTCCCTGTGGACGTCGACATGAACAAGGTCATAGAGACAGTAAAGGTGTTGGATGAGGTTTCCGCTCGCCGGCTCGATGTGATCGGGGCCAGCGCGGCGCTGAACGAGATCGCGCGGCTCGGACCAACGTCGATCCTGCGCTTCGCAGGTCTCGCTGGCGCCGGCGCGGCCGCGCTCGCAGTGATCTTCGGGGGCGCCGTTACCTTCAGCCTCTCGTTGATCGCTTTGAGCGCCGCCGCGGGAGCCGTGTTGCGGCGATTCATCGCCGCGCGCGGCGGAACGGCTTTGCCGCAAGTCCTCGGCGCGGCCCTGCTTTCGGGTCTCGTGGCCGCGGGCGCGGCTCGCTCTTTCTGGGGCGCCGACGCGACTCTCCTGGCCTTGTGCCCCTGTATGGTGCTGATGCCGGGCCCTCATTTCTTAAACGCGGCGCTCGACTTCGCCCACTTGCGTATTGCGCTTGGGCAAGCGCGCTTCGTCTATGCCGCGCTCTTGACATTGCTCATCTGCGTGGGGCTCATCGCCGGCCTTTCCCTCGGCCAGCAAAGCCTTCCGCCGCCAGGTCTGGCCCCAACGACGCCTCTCGCCTTCGACGTCGTCGCAGCCGGCGTTGCGGTCTCCGCCTACGGGACCTTCTTCTCGATGCCCTGGCGCGCCCTGCCTCTTCCTGTCGCTATCGGCATGCTTGCGCACGCGTCCCGATGGGTGGCGCTTGACTGGGGCGCCAACGCCCCGCTCGGCGCGTTCATCGCCTGCCTGATTGTGGGGACGCTGGCGACTCCCATTGCGAATCGTCTGCATTTCCCCTTCGCCGCTTTCGCTTTCGCTTCCGTAGTCTCACTTCTTCCCGGCGCATATCTTTTCCATATGACGGCGGAGCTGCTGGCGGTTATGGACGTCGCAGCGCACGGCGACGTGCAGTTGCTCATGGCCACGTTTGTGGACGGCGCCACTGCGGGCGCCATCCTGGTTGCGATGGCCCTCGGGCTCAGCCTTCCCAAGCTCCTGCTGGAGGGCCTCGTTCCGACTTTGGCGGGCTTACCGAAGGAATAGGAGACAGCGTCAGGCGGAGCGAGCGTAATCAGGAGGGCGGCGGCTTTCGCCCAAGCCTGGGCGTCCTAGGACTTCGACGCCCCTCAGCTCTCCGCCAGCGCCTTCATGAGATGCGGCGCCAGTGGATTTTCCTGTGCTTGAGGCGAGGTGAGATCGAAAGTCGACACGGTGAGCCAGCCCTTGCCGAGGAAGCTGCGCTTCACAAACGCGGCGGCGTGATGCAGCCAGCCGACCGCGACGCCGGCATCGACCAATCCGCCGAACGCGGTGGAGGGAAAGCCTGTGAGCACATGATTGGGCAAAAGCCCGCTCCAATGTTCGTCGAGCATCGGGCCGCCGGGCAGGCCAGACCATGGACCCTCCATGCGCCGCCAGGTGAAGGCGCCCATCCACTGTCCATCCCACGGCGTTCCGGCGCGCTCCCTCAACAGCATCGATGGGAAGTTGTGCCGGTCGCTGAGCGGCAGGTTTCGTTCCGGGTCGATCAGCGCATCGGCGGAATTGGCGATGAGCAGAACCTTGCGGCCGGCGATGAGCGCCGCGCGGACGGGCGTCGTGAGCCGCGTGGCGAGAAGCGTTTCGGCTTCCTCGGCCGTCGCGGCGCGGTTCGGCCAGCCGATCGCGGCGAGCATGTTGGAAGCCGCGCCATCGATCGCGAACAGCGACGGCGCCGCGCCGGCCAGGGGCGGGACGACGCACAATTCCACCGTATTTGGCGACAGGACGCGTCCGGCGGGGTCGCGCGCTTCAAGCTCGAGCGGAACGATAGCAATCCCATGGGCGTCGACGGCGGGGAGCGCAATCGTCGTTGGATCGGGCGCAAGCGCGGCCTCGCCGCTCTCATCGGCAAAACGCCACGCGAGCCGCACGCAGTCAGGCGGCGCGGCGGCGCCAGCCAGCCGCACGGCAACGTCAAAACGCTCGCCGGCGCGAACGGCGGTGCGCGCCACCTGCGCGATGACAAGCCATGGACATTGCAGCTCGGCCAACCTTCCCGCGAAAGCGCGTGGGTGGTTTCGAACATCCATAAGGCCGTTCGATTCCCACTGCACGTCGTTGAGCTCGGTGATGACGTAGCCGGATATCGCCCGCTCCCACCGCAGCGTCTCGATCTGGAGCTTGAGCGCGCGGTACTGAAGCTCCTGGGCGGCGCTCACGAAGCCGTCGAGGTCGCCGAAGATCGGCGCGAGCTGCGCGTCGCGAAAGCGCGTTTCGAGCCCATGCGGATAGGCGGCGCCGAGGTTCCAGTCGTGCCCGCTTTCGAACCACCACGGCTCACTTCCGTCCGGCTCCAGGATGTCGCGCGGATGAGGCTGCCCCCAGACGCCGAACTCCGAGCAAATCAGCGGCTCGTCGCCGCGCCTCTCTGCGTCGCCATGCGGCGAGAAGGTCCAGCTCGCGCGGCCTGCGAAGGCGCGCGTCGTCGCTGCGAAAGCATCGTTCTGATGCGGGAAGCCGTTATACCAGTGGAAATCCTCGATGTCGGTCTTGAGGTGGTAGTTGCGCGGAAAGCAGGGGGAATTGTCGACAAGCAGGCTGTCGGGGATCAGCGTTTTCGCCCAGTCGAAGGTCTCGATCAACCAGCGCCGGTCGTCCGGATTGTCGTCGAGATCGATACCCCAGCCCTCGTTGAATAGCGTCCAGATTGCGATCGAGGGATGATGCCCGTGGATTGCGACCGACGTCTGGAGCACGCGACGCAATTCCTCGCGCGTCGCCGGCGCGAGGAATTGCATGTACGGCATATCGAGCCAGACAATAAGACCGAGCCGGTCGGCGAGATCGAAATAGAGCGGGTCGGGAATCTTGACGTGGCAGCGCAGCGTGTTGAGCCCCACCGCCTTGGCGTTGGCGAAGCGCCGCTCGAGGAACTCGGCGCTCGGCGGGCGGCATTCTTCCTTGGGATACCAGTCCTGATCGAGGGCCCCGAACATGTAGAAGGGTTTGCCGTTGAGCATGAGGCGCCCGTCCTTCGCCTCGAATCGTCGAAATCCGGCGACCTTCTTGATCGCATCAACAGTCTCGTCGCCGACGATGAGTTCGATGACGAGATCATAAAGGTTGGGAGCTTCCGGCGACCACGGCTCCGCTTCGGGAAGCGCGAGCACCGCGTCGAATCGATTCGAACGGAAATGATAAATCAGACGCGCGGCGAATTCGCCACCGCGCGAAAGCGTGACCTGCAGGGTCGTCGCAGCCGCGGCGCGCGATATCTCGCCGCTTACGTGCACAACGCCCGTCTTGAGGTCGAACGATGTTCGCACGTGGGCTTTGGCGATGTGGATTGGGTCACGCGCCTCCAAACGCGCTGACTTCCAGATTCCGCCT
>DASXXT010000219.1:0-2226 GCA_036502965.1 Roseiarcus sp.
AGGCGTTCGCGCGCGCCGAGGCCAAGGGGCTGGGCGCCAAAGACGTCGCTGCCGTGGCCGGCTGAGACTGAGCGCTTCGGAGAGGCCGGGAATGCAGGATCTGAGCGCGACCACGCAACGCCCCTGGCATTCGGAACCGGCCGAGGCCGCGCTCGAGCGGCTCCAGTCCTCGACCCAAGGATTGAGCTCCGAGGAAGCCGCGAGGCGGCTCGAGTCGGATGGGCCGAACCGCCTGCCGGCGGGCAAGCCGCGCTCATTGTTGGCGCGCGTGTTCGCTCAGTTCAACAACCTCCTGATCTATGTCCTCCTCGCTTCGGCGCTTGTCACCATCTTGCTGCGCCATGCTCTCGACGCCGTGGTCATCCTCGCCGTCGTCCTCATCAACGCGGCGATCGGGTTCATCCAGGAAGGGCGGGCGGAGAAAGCGCTCGAGGCCATTCGCGCGATGCTGACCCGCGAAGCCTCGGTCCTGCGCGACGGGCGACGTCTGACCGTTCCCGCCGAAAGTCTCGTGGTCGGCGACGTCGTGCTGACCGAAGCCGGCGACCGAATTCCCGCCGACCTCAGGCTCTTGCGCGCCACAAGCCTCAGGATCGAAGAGGCCGTGCTGACCGGCGAGGCCGCCGCGGCCGACAAGGCGGCTGACCCCGTCGCGCCCGACGCGGCGCTCGGCGACCGCGCCTCGATGGCCTATTCCGGCACGCTGGTCGCAAGCGGTCAAGGCGCGGGGCTCGTCGTCGCGACCGGCGCCGGGTCCGAGCTTGGGCGCATCAGCGCTATGGTCGGGGGCGTCGAAACGCTGACCACGCCGCTCCTGCGTCAGATGAACGTTTTCGCTCAGCGTCTGACGATCGTCATCCTGGCGCTCGCCGCCTGCGTCTGCGTCTTTGCCTTCATGGCGCGCGGTTACGAAATCGAGCATGCGTTCATGGCCGCGGTCGGCGTCGCCGTCTCTGCAATTCCCGAAGGCCTGCCCGCGGTGATGACGATCACGCTCGCCATCGGCGTCAAGCGGATGGCGGATCGCAACGCCATCATTCGCAGCCTTCCCGCGGTCGAGACGCTGGGCGCCGTGTCGACGATTTGCTCGGACAAGACCGGCACGCTCACCTTGAACCAGATGACAGTCGGCGCCGTCCTGACCCCATCGGATGCGTTCGAGACGACCGGAACCGGCTATGAGCCGCGTGGGGAATTCCTTCGCGGCGGCGCTGCGATTGACGTCGTCGCTTATCCAGAGCTTGGCGCAATCGCCCGCGCGGCTCTCCTTTGCAACGACGCCTCGTTGCGACAGTCAGGCCCGGACTGGATCGTCGACGGCGATCCGATGGAGGGCGCCCTGATCACCTTCGCGATCAAGGCGGGCGCCGACCCTGAGGTCACGAAACGCGAGTCGCCACGTCTCACGGAGATTCCCTTCGACTCCCGCCACCGATTCATGGCGACCTTGAACCCGGTCGGCGGGGACAGTCTCATCACCGTCAAGGGCGCGCCCGAGCGCGTGCTCGAGCTCTGCGCCTCGCAGCGCTCAGCAACCGGCGACGAACCGATCGACGCCTCGCGGTGGCGCGCCGCCATCGACAGGCTCGCGGCTCGCGGCCAGCGCGTCATCGCCTTCGCCTCGAAGCCGGCGCGCGGCGGCGAGACCCTCGAATTGGCCGATGTCGAAGAGGGCGGGCTCACGCTGCTCGGCCTTGTCGGCTTGATCGATCCGCCGCGGCCGGAAGCGGTTCAGGCGATCGCCGAATGCAAGGCGGCGGGGATCGACGTCAAGATGATCACCGGCGATCACGCCTCGACCGGCGCGGCGATCGCGCGCGAGCTGGGCTTGGGCAAGGGCACGGTCGACGCGCTGACCGGCCACGCTATCGATACGATGGACGATGCCGCGCTTCGCCGCTCGCTGCCGACGACCTCCGTTTTCGCCCGCACCAGCCCCGAGCATAAGCTCCGGCTGGTCGAGGCGTTGCAGGCGGACGGCGCCGTCGTGTCGATGACCGGCGACGGCGTCAATGACGCGCCCGCGCTCAAGCGCGCCAACGTCGGCGTCGCCATGGGCCACAAGGGCACGGAAGCCGCCAAGGAAGCGGCCGAAATGGTGCTGGCCGACGACAATTTCGCCACCATAGCCGCGGCCGTGCGCGAGGGCCGCATCGTTTACGACAATCTGGTCAAGGTGGTCGGCTGGGCGTTGCCAACCAATGGCGGCCAGGCGATGGCGATCGT
>DASXXT010000220.1:0-2731 GCA_036502965.1 Roseiarcus sp.
CCCGCGCTTTCGGCGCTGGCGCATGGCGGCATGCGGGCATGGTGGGGTATACGTCAGTGGGTGCCGGGTCCTCGGTCGTCCCGGTTCGTTTCAACAATCGGCCGGAGATCACGCTGCACCAGTTTGTGCGCGACGTCCCTCAGTAGGGACGATCCCGTAGGCCGATGGCGAAGAGGAGCCGCGACGTCGCCAGCTCTCCGACGGAGAATACAAGCACGATCAAGGCAACGTCGAGGGGACCAAGCGGCAAGTAACCGCTGCAAGCGACCGCAGGAAACAGCGATTTAGGGACCTGATCGAGACCGAGCGTCATACTGCTCGGCTCGAGCCCGAACCGCCGTTTGATGAAGGACGAGAGGCAATCGCCCGCCATTGCGGAGGCGGCAGCAAGCGCGCCCAGCTGCGCTGATGAGGATAAGGCCTTGAAGGATCGCTAGCGCGTGAGCGGACATCCAGATTTTGATGGGCTCTGTCAACGTATCTGTCCGCCCTAGTCTTTATCCTTATCTCGGTTGCGCGCTGCCTTGTGGGCTCATACCAGTCCCCGCTGATGCAGACTCACGGAGGGGGATTCCCGAATCGGCTGAAATTGTTGGACCTAGGCGAATCGCAGGAGGTTCGCCGTGGCGGCAGCAATTGGTCTTCGGGATGATTATGGCTCGGGTGGGCTGCGGGCGGCGGCGAAACGGTCGAAGGACGGGCCGCAAGCGCGCCGATTGCTGGCTCTTGCGGCGATTTACGACGGCGCCACGCGCACTGAGGCGGCGAGGATCGGGGGCGTCGGGCTGCAGGTCGTTCGCGACTGGGTGGTCAAGTTCAACGCGCAGGGCCCGGACGGCCTGATTGACCGCAAGGCGCCGGGGCAGCCTCCGCGGTTGAACGACGCGCATCGCACCGCGCTCGCCGCGATCATCGAGAGCGGCCCAATCCCGGCGATTCACGGGGTCGTGCGCTGGCGGATCGTCGATCTCCGCCAATGGATTTTCGAAGAATTCCGCGTCGTCGTCTCCGAGCAGACGTTGAGCCGCGTGCTGCGCAAGATGGGTTATCGCAAGCTCTCGGCTCGCCCTCGCCATCACGCCCAGGCGGAAGGCGCAATTGAGGACTTTAAAAAAGTCTTCCCGAGCGCCTGGGAGAGATCAGCCGCGAGAAGGGCGTCGCTCCCGACGCCATAGAGGTCTGGTTCGCCGACGAGGCGCGCATCGGCCAGAAGAACAAGATCACCCGCCGTTGGGCCAAGCGCGGAACGCGTCCGAGCGCTCCCAGAGATCAGCGAACCGCCTCCGCTTATATATTCGGCGCAATCTGCCCCAAGGACGGCAAGGGTGCAGCCCTCGTCTTGCCACGGTGCGACACCGAAGCCATGAACCTGCATCTGGCCGAAATCGCCACCCAGATCGCGCCGGGCGCGCACGCCGCGCTGCTCGTCGATCAGGCCGGCTGGCATCTCTCCGGCCGCCTGACCGTCCCGCCCAACATCACGCTCATCCCATTGCCGGCAAAATGCCCGGAGCTGAACCCGCAGGAAAACGTCTGGCAGTTCATGCGCGACAACTGGCTCTCGAACCGAATCTTCAAATCCTTCGACGACATCGTCGACCACTGTTGCGACGCTTGGAACAAGCTCATCGATCAGCCCTGGCGGATCATGTCCATCGGACTGCGCGAATGGGCCTATGCGTTATGATCAGCGAGTCTTGGTATAAGGACGCTCGACCGGCGCGGGTCCTTGGAGCTGTTGCTGAAGCGCGCGATGGTCGCGGCGAGGCAGGATCTGTTGAGAGTTGGAGGATGAGCCGGGCTCACCGCAAGCTGGTTCCCGCGTCATGCGCGGGCCTCGACTTCCGCGAAATCGAGGCGGAGCTCCTTGCCGGCGCGCTCGTGCGTCGTGGCGTGGCAGGGCGTGCCTCTCGGCTCCGTCCGCTATAGAGAAGGCGCCGACCAAGGCCAGCCTGTACGCCACGCTGCGCCGCGATCATGCGGGAGGAAAACAATGACCACCTACATCGCGCTCTTCAACCTGACCGACGCTGGGATCAAGGCCGCGAAAGACTCGCCGCGCCGGCTCGACACCGCCAAGAAGCTACTGGCCGACATGGGCGGCGAGATGAAGCAGTTTTACATGGTGATGGGCGAGTTCGACTTTGTCGGAATCTGCGAGGCGCCGGACGACGCCGTCATGGCCCGTTACGTGCTGCAGCTCGCGGGCCTCGGCTTCGTGCGCACGAAGACGCTGAAGGCGTTCCCAGAGACCGCTTACCGCGGAATCATCCGGTCGCTCGGCTGAGTCGCGTCGGGTGCTCATGGCGCTGCGCTAGCCCCACGAGAGCTACAGCGAAGTCATCTCGCGGCTCGTCGAATTGAAAACAAGCGACCTAGGATAAACTGTGCAGCCGGCTGCATACCTTTGCACGCCCGAAAGGGGGATGACCCGCCGCTGTCGGACTCGCGCCGATCCATTAGAATACGCTTGGCCCCGCTGCGCCATTGGTCGCGGCTCGGCGCAGCTCATCCTGATTCGCTCTCATCTCGGCCAGCTTGTCGCCCAAGTCGGCAAGAAACGCGGAAAAGACAGGGTAGAACCAACCCCGAGGCCTGTCATTACCGTCGGGCCGGCGGCTTCCCGAAGGTGATCGAGGCGACCGCGCGTTTCATCCGACCTGCGGGCCAGGGGGCTGCCCGCTGAGGTTTGCCGTCGCGAAAGAGCATCGTTCCCTGGCCTTGTTTCAGG
>DASXXT010000221.1:0-10725 GCA_036502965.1 Roseiarcus sp.
CGTCGAGTTCCGCAACACGCTGCCGCACACGACAGTAGGCAAGATCCTGCGCCGCGAATTGCGCGGCGAAGAAGGCGCGCGCAGTTCACACATCGCGGACGGCCCGGCCGGCTCAAGGTGACGCTCCCCCTACCCTTCTCCCTCCGGGAGGAGGTGGCGGGCCATAGGGTGTCCGCAAGGACGCCCGTTCTTCCGGACGGGCTATTGGCTCGCCGGATGAGGGACCAACTGAAGGGACAATCACGCTTCGCTTGCGAACCCTCATCCCAACCCCTCTCCCGTAGGAGAGGGCGCCGTCCGGCTAGCTGCAGTGCGCGTTAGGGCCCACTCGCGGCGTTGAGCGCGTCCATGTCGGCTCCCGTCAGCGCAAGCTCGGTTGCGCTGACAAGGCTCTCGGTCTGTTCGACCGAGGTGGCGCTGGCGATCGGCGCAGTGACGCCGGGCCTCGCCATGGCCCAGGCGAGCGCGACTTCCGCCGGTTTGGCTTTGTGGCGGGCCGCCACCGCCTCGAGCGCGTCGAGGATGCGGAATCCACGTGGATTGAGATAGGCCCTGACTGCCTCGCCGCGCGGACTTTTGGAGAGGTCGGCCTCGCCGCGGTACTTGCCCGTGAGGAACCCTTTGGCGAGGCTGAAATAGGTGATGACCCCGATCTGCTCGCGTTGGCAGATGTCGGCAAGTCCCCCTTCAAATTCGAGTCGGTCGGCGAGACTATATTCCGGCTGCAGGACTTCGTAGCGGGGAAGGCCCTTGGCCTTGGCCGCAGCGAGCGCCGCTCCAAGCAGCTTGGCGCTGAGGTTCGAGGCGCCACACCAGCGGATCTTGCCCTGTTCGATCAGGCGCTGATAGGCGCCGAGCGTCTCCTCGATCGGCGTCGCAATGTCCGGCCAGTGCGAGAGATAAAGGTCGATCACGTCCGTCTGAAGCCGCTTCAACGATGCTTCGGCCGCTTCCGCGATGTACCGGGCCTTGAGGCCTTCCTTTCCCTTGCCCATCGGCGAGCCAACCTTGGTGACGACGATGACGCGGCTGCGATTTCCCCGCGCCTTCATCCACTCGCCGATGATCGTCTCCGATTCGCCCCCTGAGTTCCCCGGTCCCCAGGCCGAATAGACGTCGGCGGTGTCGATGGCGGTCATGCCTGCCGCGGCGAACCGGTCTAGCACCGCGAACGAGGTTTTCTTGTCCGCGGTCCAACCGAAGACGTTGCCGCCAAGCACCAGCGGGGCGATGGAGAGATCGGTGCGGCCGAGGCGGCGGGTTTGCATAAAGTTCTCCCTGATGTCGAAAAGGATAAGGTAAGATCGGCAAGGGCGGAAGGCGCCATGTTTCGGTGTAGCCGAATCCTGGGCCGATTGTGCAGCGACTCGTGGCCGACCACCGTGTCGCAGCGTAGAACCGGGGATGAAACGTCCTGTTCACGAGAACGCGATTTGGCGAAAGGACGGGTTGTCCGTTAAGGTAGCGGGCCATCTCCCAAGAATCGCCGATGATTCCCTCCGCGACTCACCGTCCGCTCGTGCTCGCCGCCGTTATGGCGGCGAATTTCATGATCGCGATCGAAGCGACGATCGTCTCCACCGCCATGCCGCAGATCGTCGGCCAGCTAGGCGGATTGCCGCTCTATAGCTGGGTGTTCTCGGCGTTCCTGTTGACGCAGACGGCGACCACCGTGGTGTTCGGCAAGCTCGCTGATCTCGTCGGCCGCAAGACGGTGATGCTGGTCGGGATCGCGGCCTTCCTGTTCGGCTCGATCTTATGCGGATTCGCGTGGTCGATGCCGTCGTTGATCGTCTTCCGGCTGGTTCAGGGGATCGGCGCGGGCGCCGTTCAGCCGACCGCCATGACCATCGTTGGCGACCTCTATTCGCCGCACGAGCGGGCAAAAATCCAAGGCTGGCTGGCCAGTGTCTGGGCGCTGTCGGCGATCCTCGGACCGCTCGCCGGCGGTCTCATTATCCAGTATTTTTCGTGGGCCTGGATCTTCTGGATGAACTTGCCGATTGGCGCGCTGGCTGCGGCAGGGTTCTGGGTCTATTTGCACGAAAAAAGCGTCCGCGGCCGCGGCAGAATTGACCATCTGAGCGCCGGCATATTCACCGTCGCCATCGCCGCCATCATGGCTGATCTGACCGCGCTTTCGACCTCGGGGCGGCTCGAAATTGGGCTCACCACCCTGGTCGCGGTGGTTGCGGTCGTGTTGTTCGTCCTGCAGGAGCGCCGATCTCCGGAGCCGATGATTTCGCTTGAGCTTTGGGGACGCCGGCCGATTGCCGCGGCCAATGGCGCCTCGCTTCTCAGCGGCATGGTGATGATTGGGCTCACCACGTTTCTGCCAGTGTTCGTGCAGGGAGTGATGCAGAAGTCGCCGTTGATCGGCGGTTTCGCCCTCTCCGCGATGGTGCTGGGATGGCCGGTCGGCGCGACCGTCGGGGTGCGCGTCGGTCTCAGGCGCTTCGGCGTGCGCGCCATGCTGCGCGTCGGCGGCGTGCTCATTCCGTTAGGCTCGCTCGTTTTCCTCGTCCTCAACCAGGACAGTTCGCCGATCGTGGCCGGCCTTGGCTCGCTCGTCGTCGGGCTCGGCATGGGCCTCTCCAGCAGCGCCTCGATCATCTTGATCCAGGAAATCGTCGATTGGTCCGAGCGCGGGAGCGTGACCGCGTCGTATCTCTTCGCTCGCAGCCTTGGCAGTACCTTCGGCGCGACGGTGTTCGGCGCGGTGCTCAATTTCGGCCTCCTGCGGTCCGGCCACGCAGGCGCGACGTCGGATCAGCTGCGGCAGCTCTTGGAGCAAGGTTCGGAAGCGGTGGGCGAACCCGGGCTTCGCGCTGCGCTCGAACAGTCTCTTCACCTCACTTTCGTATCGATGTTCGCGATCGCGCTCATGGTTGCGGCGACGCTGTTTCTGGTGCCGAAGGTCGCCTTCGCCGCGCGGCGGGCGCTCGCCGAATGAACTGAATCACGCCGCCGCTTTCGCCCGCTTTTCGCCTACGGCTACGGCAAGCGTCATCGCCAGGCAAAATGTCGCCGACAGCGAGCGGAATGAGCCAAAATCGCTCTCGACGACCTCGAACCGGACATCCGCGAGGCCAGCGAGTGGCGAGAGCGCGCTGTCCGTGACCACGACGATCGGGACGCCGGCGCGTCGCGCGCGTTTGGCGAGGTCGACCGTGAACGGGGCATAAGGCGAGAAGCTGATCGCGATCAGCGCGTCGCCGGCGCCCGCCTGCGCCAGCTCTTCAGGCCCGAGCCCGCCCACATTGTCGATGAGGGAGGCCGGGACGCCGAGCTGGGACAGCGCATAGGTGAGATAGTGGGCGACGCAGAACGACCGTCGCTGGCCGAGGCAATGGATGGTCCCAGCGCCGGCCAGAAGGTTGACCGCGTGGTCAAGCTCGCGCCGCTGCGCGACCTCGCGCAGCCGGGCGATCGAAGCCGCCGCGGAATCGGCGAACCCGAACAGAAGATCGACAGGATCGCCGCTGTCGCGGGCGTTCTGCTGCAGCGCCCGCAGGCGTTCGGAATAATCGGGCCAGCGGTTGCGCAGACGCGAGCGAAACAGCTCTTGCAGCTCGGAAAAGCCGGCGAAGCCCAATGTCTGGGCAAACCGCACAAGGGTCGAGGCTTGCACCTCGGCGCAACGGGCGAGCGCCGAAGCGGTGCTAAGCGCAAATTCGTCCGGGTGCTCGAGCGCGTAAGCCGCGGCCTGGCGAAGACGCTTGGGCAGGCGGGGCTCAATCTCGATCAGCCGGCGCTGGAAGTCGTCGAAGCTCTCCGGCGGTTCGGCCGTTGCCTGGTCGCTCATCGCTGTCTCTCGCGCCCCGCGACGCCTGCGTGCGCCTGCGCTATTCTGCCGACACCGGCGCGAATAGAACAGATATTCCAATCTGTGTCGCGTATGAAATATTTGTATTGACGGGCGCGCGCCAGGTCGGGGCGCAAAATGGGGGCGAACGATGCGCACGATCGGCGTCGGACTCATCGGCACGGGCTACATGGGCAAGTGCCACGCGCTGGCCTGGACAGGCGTCCACGCGGTGTTCGACGACACGCCGATCGTTAGGCGCGTTATGCTGTGCGAGGTCGAGGAAGGACTGGCGCGGCGGCGCGCCGACGAGTTCGGCTTTGAATCCTCGACCGACGACTGGCGCGCGCTGATCGCGGATCCGGGAGTGGAAGTCGTTTCGATCACCACCCCCAACGCCTTGCATGCGCCGATGGCAATCGCGGCGCTCGAAGCGGGCAAGCATGTGTGGTGCGAAAAGCCGATGGCGCCGTCGCTCGACGAGGCCGAGCGCATGGCAGCGGCGGCGCGCGCCTCGGGCCGCGTCGCCATCCTCGGCTACAATTACATCCAGAGCCCCGCAGTCCGTTACATCGGCGCGCTCTTGAAGAGCGGCGGGATCGGCGCGCTCACCCATTTTCGCCTCGAAATGGACGAGGACTTTATGGCCGACTCCGAGGCGCCGTTTTCCTGGCGCAGCCAGGCGAGCTCCGGTTACGGCGCCCTTGATGATTTCGCGGTCCATCCCATGAGCCTGATCACGACCCTGATCGGCGCCCCAAACGAGGTGTTCGGCGAGATGAGCAAGCCTTACCCGGATCGCGCCGACGGCGGCGGACGCCGGCCAGTCGAGACCTTCGACATCGCGATCGCGCTGCTTAGGATGGCGGATGGCGCGTCAGGAACGATCCAGGTCAGCCGCTGCGCCTGGGGCCGGAAAAGCCGCCTTCAACTGCAGGCGTTCGGCGCCCGAGGCGCGATCGTCTTCGATCAGGAGCGTTTGAACGAGGTCGGAATCTATCTCGCGGAAGGGCCGCGCGAGGCGCAAGGGTTTAAGCAGATCTTGATGGGCCCGGCGCATCCGCCCTATGAGCGGTTCCTCTCTGCGCCCGGCCATCAGATGGGCTTCAACGACCTCAAGATCATCGAAGCCCACGAACTTCTGAACCGCATTCTGGGCCGACCGGCGCTGACCATTGATTTCGAGGCCGGCCTCGCCATCGAACGGACGATCCACGCGATTGCGCGCTCGAGCCGCGAGGGGCGATGGGTCTCAGTCGATTGAAGTTTACTTAAATTGCGCGCCGAGCCGCTCCATGGTCGGGCGGAACTCCGGGAAGCTGGTGGCGACCATCGCGACGTCGTCGACCGTCATCGGCTTGAGGCTCGCGAGCCCCATGACGAGAAAGCTCATCGCGATCCGGTGATCCATGTGGGTGAAGACCATTCCTCCGCCGCGCGGTCGCCCGCCTTCGACGATCAGATCGTCGCCTTCGATAGCGTAGTCGACGCCGGCAGCCTTGAGCCCGGCGGCGACTGCGGCGAGGCGATCGCTCTCCTTGACCTTAAGTTCGCTTAAGCCCCGCATGCGCGTTGAGCCGGAAGCGAAGGCGGCGGCGACCGCCAGGATTGGATATTCGTCGATCATCGAAGGAGCGCGCGCGGCGGGAACATCGACCCCCTTGAGCGTGCCCGCGCGCACCCTCAAATCCGCGACCTCCTCGCCGCCTTCGAGACGTTTGTCGAGCGTCTCGATATGGGCACCCATCTCCTTCAGCGTCTCGAGAAGCCCGGTCCTGAGCGGGTTCATCATCATCCCCTCAATGATGATGTCCGACCCCGGAACGATCAGGGCGGCGACGAGAGGGAACGCCGCCGACGAAGGATCGGCAGGAACGACCACGGTCGCAGGACGCAATTCCGGTCGGCCGACGAGCGTGATCCGCCGCCCCTCGCCCTCAGGCGCGACAACCACCTCCGCGCCGAAATGGGCGAGCGTCTTCTCGGTATGGTCGCGCGAGGCTTGATCTTCGATCACGGTGGTTACGCCCGGCGTGTTGAGGCCAGCAAGGAGGACGGCGGATTTGATCTGCGCCGAGGCGACAGGGGTGCGATATTCGATCGGCGCGGGATCGCGGGCGCCCTTGAGTACGATCGGGCAGCGCCCACCTTCGGCCTCGGATAGAACCTGGGCCCCCATCAGCCTGAGCGGGTCGAGGATGCGCCGCATCGGCCGCTTGCGCAGCGAGGCGTCGCCGTCGAAGGTCGCGGTAATTCCGTGGCCGCCGACGACGCCCATCATCAGCCGGCAGCCGGTGCCGGCGTTGCCGAAATCGAGCGTTTCGCGCGGGGCTAAGAGCGCGCCAAGCCCAGGCCCACGAATTCGCCATGCGCCCGGCGCGAGGCGCTCGGTGACTGCGCCCAAGGCTTGGCAAGCCTTGCCCGTCCTCAGGACATCGTCGCCCTCGAGCAGCCCTTCCACTTTCGTTTCGCCACAGGTCAGAAGGCCAAACAGAAAGGCGCGATGGGAGATCGATTTGTCGCCCGGCGGCCGGATCCGTCCCTTCAGCGGTCGGGCGCGTTTGGCGCTGAGCGGCGACGCCGCGGAATAAGGCGACGGGCGAGCGGACACGAAACGACCTTCCTTGCCGGGGGATGCGGCCGCGCGAGGCCGCGGCGGCCCGGGCTCGTATCACCGACAATAGCGCCCTGTCGACCATTGAAAAAGCGCATTGACACGAGAGGGAGCGGTGACTAACCGGAGCCCTCTTGAACACCGGCCTCAATCACGGGGAATTGATCGCAGTGGCCAAACCCGAACTCGGAACCAAGCGCCAGTGTCAGAACTGCGGCGCCAAATTCTTTGATCTCAACAAGGATCCCATTATCTGCCCGAAATGCGGGACCGTGTTTCAGGGCGCGGCGGCGCGCGCGCGGCCAGCCGCCAAACCCGAGGAAGAGGAAGCCGAACTCGCCACGCCTGCGGGCGTGGAAGTCGTGTCGCTCGACGAGGTCGAGGCGGGCGAGGAGAAGGCTGCCGAGCCGGTGGTCGACGACATCGAGGTCGAGGAGGACGCCGACGAGGCGCCGGACGACCCATTCCTGGAAGAGGAAGAGGAGGATGACGACGACGTCACCAACCTCATCGATGGCGACATCGCCCCTGACGAGGAAACCTGAGCGGCGCGGGGATTCTGGCCGCCCGCCGCAGACGGGCCCGCGCGGAGGCTTTTTTGGCCCACGGCCCTTGTGGACGCCGCAAGTTTGCGGTTATACCGCGGCCCTCGGAAAGTAAGGCGCGCTTCGCCCCAATCGGAGCGCGAGATCGGGGCCATAGCTCAGTTGGGAGAGCGCTTCAATGGCATTGAAGAGGTCGTCGGTTCGATTCCGTCTGGCTCCACCAATATCCAATGACATCGTCCAGTTCATCAGCATCGAATGCAACTTCTGCGGCGAGACTCACCGACTTTAAGGTCTTGACCTTCGACTGCTACGGCACGCTGATCGACTGGGAATCGGGGATGATCGAGGCCCTGAAGCCCCTGACGAGCAAAGCGTCGCGCACGCTGACGCGCGATGAGCTTCTCGAGGCGCACGCGCGCCATGAGTCATCGCAGCAAATCCAGACGCCGGCCAAACTCTATCGCGACCTGCTGGCGACCGTTTATCGCCGTCTGGCCGAGGAATGGGGCGTTGCTACAAGCCGGAGCGACTGCGTCGCCTATGGCCGGTCAATTCGGAACTGGCCGGCGTTCGCTGATACCGTTGCATCGCTTCAATACCTGAAGCGGCACTACAAGCTCGCGATCCTGTCGAACGTCGACAATGAGAGCTTTTCCTTCAGCAACGAAAAGCTCGGCGTCGATTTCGACGCCGTCTACACCGCCGAGGACTGCGGCTCCTACAAACCCTCGGCCCGGAATTTCGAGTACATGCTCACCAAGCTCAAGACGATCGGGATTGAGAAGAATCAAATCCTGCACACCGCCGAGAGCTTGTTTCATGATCACGCAACCGCGAATGAGCAAGGCCTCGCCTCGTGCTGGATTCATCGGCGCCATGGCCAGGAGGGCTCCGGCGCAACCATGGTTCTCGCCAAGACGCCCAGATACGACTTTCGCTTCGAGAGTTTGGCTGCTCTGGTTACGGCGCATCAGGAAGCGCCGAAGGCCTGATGGAAAAGCCGCCGATCGTCTACGACGACTTCGCCAAGGTCGAGATCCGCATTGGCCGCATCGTGTCGGTCAGGCTGTTCGAGCGCGCGCGCAATCCCTCCTACAAAGTCGAGATCGACTTCGGCCCGGTCGGCAGGAAATGGTCGAGCGCTCAGATCACCAGTTACTCCGAGGCCGAGTTGGTCGGCCGACTGGTTGCTTGCGTCGTCAACATGCCGCCGCGCAACATCGCTGGCTTTCAGTCCGAAGTGCTGATCCTCGGGGCGAAGAATGCGCGCTCCGAGGTCATCCTCTTGTCGCCGCTCGCTGAGATCGCGCTCGGAGAACCGGTGTTCTAAGATAAGCTTGCACGCCGCGGCTGTTCCGCCCTCGGCCACTGAAGCATTGAATGTCGCCATCGAGGGCTGGACAAGATGAAACGCACGGCGACTCTTCTAGCGGTCGTTGTTTTGATGGCATGCTGTGCGCCCGTGTTTTCAGCCGCCGCCCAGACCGTCTCGCACACGTCCGGCAAACCAAAGAGCGCGCAAGGTCACAAGGTCCCGATGCGACATGATCAGCTTACGCTCTATCCCCACGGTCGGCCCGCGCGTCGCCAATCGGCGTACGGCTACGCGCGCCACCGGTTCGATCACCCAACCCCGATCCACAATACGTTTATGGGCGTGCGACGGTGATGAAGTTTGTTCGGCGATTCCTTCACCTTCCCACCTTGGAGTGGGAGCGGGACAGCGGTCTTGCCCTTCGGACCCCGAAGACCCAAAAAGCCGGCGAGGGAGCCAACATGGGAACGCTCGGACGGACCGTGATCCTCGGCGTGCTTCCTGTACTGGTGTTCGCGGCAAGCGGGGCAGCGGCGCATTCAGCGACGATCAACCCGGCGTTGGTGGGCGCTTGGGCGCCCTCGATAGCCGACTGTCCGCGGCTGTTTGAAAGAACGAGCCGCGGCCTCTCGTTCAAGCGGCCTGTCGACCAGTTCGCTCAGGCCGTGATCATCCGGCCGGGGGAAATTGAAGGCCCGTCAAGCGTCTGCCGCGTCCTTACCGTCACCCGTGCAAGGGACACAATTTCCGCCGCGACGGAGTGCAGAGACGCGATCGGTTATTTGTCTCTGACCATCACCATAAAAGTCCAGTCCGCGCGTCAGATTATTTACAGTGCGACGGGAGGCGAAGCGCTTAACCTAACCTATCTCAAGTGCCCGATCTGAGATCGCGCTGCTTCAGTCCCCTCAGAGAGTTGCGGAGGGCGGCTAGCTCGCTGGCCATTCAAGTTCGGGCACGAACTTATACGGGTAGTCGGACTCCACGTATCCATGCGCCTTCTGCCTCTTCGGCAATGTCGGCTTATCGCGCGGCAGCTTCTCGTACGGGACCTGCGTCAAGAGATGGGAGATGACATTGAGGCGGGCGCGCCGCTTGTCGTCGGAGCGCACCACATGCCAAGGCGCCCATGAGGTGTCAGTGGCCTTGAACATGTCGTCGCGCGCACGCGAATAGTCGTGCCATCGACTGTAAGACTTGAGGTCCATCGGCGACAGTTTCCAGATCTTGCGCGGATCATCGATCCGCGCCTCGAGCCGGAGGGTCTGCTCCTCCTCGCTCACCTCCAGCCAATATTTTATGAGGATGATCCGGACTCGATGATGGCTTTCTCGACTGCCGGCGTCAGCTCGAGAAAGCGCTGCACTTGATCGATCGTCGAGAACTCCATGACCCGCTCGACGCCCGCGCGGTTGTACCAGCTGCGATCGAAGATCACGATCTCGCCTGCGGCGGGCAGGTGCCGCATGTAGCGTTGAACATACATCTGCGACTTCTCGCGCTCGGTCGGCGCAGGAAGCGCCACGACGCGATAGACGCGTGGGCTGACCCGCTCGGTGATCGCCTTGATGACCCCGCCCTTGCCGGCCCCGTCGCGGCCTTCGAACACGATCACGACTTTGAGTCCCTTGGCTACGACCCAGAGCTGCAGTTTGACCAGTTCGCCGTGCAGTCTGGCGAGCTCGCGCTCGTAGTCTTTGCCGCCAAGTCTGTCTTGGCCTTCCGAGGCCTTCTCGTTCGCGGCCTTTTTGGCCTTGTTCAGACCTTTTGCTGAAGCCATCTTGTCCTCCCGGTTCGTCCTTTACATCATGGAGGCGCTTGCCTAGTAAAGCGACCAGTGGCTTGGATTAAGAGCGGCGGCTGGAAGGCGTTCGAATTGCCGTCGCATTGCGCTTTGCGTGAAGCGTTTGCCGTGCTCTGAGATTTCGGGTCCCGTTGGCGATACGCCAGCTACGGATGACGTGCGGAGGAGACCCATGATGAGCGTTCGACGGCGCGCTGCAGCCTCGGCCCTTCTGTTGGGCGTCGGGGCGTCCGTGCTCTCCCTAAGCGGGGAGCCAAGGGGTGGAATCTCATGGGTTTCCTCGGCGCACGCTCAGGGCATTGTCCGAAATCTGATCGCGCGCTTGCGCGGGCAGACGCTGCCGGACGGCATCGTCAAGTCGAACGGCCGTATCGAGGCCACCCAGGTCGATGTCTCCTCGAAATATCCCGGTCGACTGGCCGAAGTGACCGTCGAGGAAGGGTCGAGCGTCACGCGAGGGCAGATGATCGCGAAGCTCACCTCGCCGGAATACGAGGCGCAGCTGCGCGCGGCAAAGGCCGACGTGCAGAAGGCCAACGACGCGCTTGCGGCGGCGGAAGCGGAAATCACCTCTCGCCAAAGCGCTCTCGAGTTCGCCAAATCCGACTTCGAGCGCGGCCAGGAGCTGATGAAGACCGG
>DASXXT010000222.1:0-3089 GCA_036502965.1 Roseiarcus sp.
GCCAAGGCGGCCGTGCATCATCTGACCCGCATTCTCGCCCAGGAATTCGCCGGGCGCCAAGTCACGGTCAACGCCATCGCCCCGGGCCCGTTCCCAACCAGAATGACGCAATTTGCAATCGGCGATGAAGCGGGCGCGGCGCGGGGGGCCAAGACAGTGCCGATGGGCCGGCTCGGGCGACCGGACGACATCGCCGGCGCAATCCTGTTTCTCACCGGGCGCGGCGGCGCCTATACCACCGGCGCGATCCTGCCGATCGACGGAGGCCTCTCGGTCGCTCCGCCGCCCGCGATGTTCGGTGGCGCCGAATGAGCGATTGGGCGGATGCCAAGCGGGTTCCGGCCGCCGAACTTGCCGCGATGGTCGGACGCAGTTTCGTCTCCCCCTGGCTCATCATTGATCAAGACCGGATCGATGCCTTCGCCAAGATCACCGAGGACGAGCAGTTCATCCATGTCGATCCCGAGCGGGCGGCCACGACCGTGTTCGGGGGCTCCGTCGCCCACGGCTTTCTCACGCTCTCGTTGCTGTCGGCCATGGCCTATGGCGCGCTGCCAAGAATCGAGGGCGCCGCCCACGGCGTGAATTACGGCTTCGACCGTGTGCGCTTTGTCCGGCCTGTCCCTTCGGGAAGCCGGGTGCGCGGGCATTTCACGCTCCGCGCGGTGACGCCGCGCTCGGCGCGCGAGTGGCAATTGAGCTACGACGTCAGCGTGGAGATCGAAGGGGCGCAGAAGCCAGCGCTGGCGGCGACCTGGCTGACGATGCAGGTGATGGGGTAGCGCCATGAGCAATTCGAGTGTTCGAATGGATCGGAATGCCCTTTTCGTGACCTACACGCGCTTCGCGTCTCTTGCCCCGTGAGCGCGCGCAGGCATCGTCTCCTTCGACATGGCGTCACCCACTAACTTTGGGTTAGTCGTGGCGTCGGCGGCGCGCTCGAACGGCTTATGGATGACGACGCCCTCGCTGGTCGGGTGCGGCCCGATCTCAAGCGCGCTGATCTGGTTGCGCGTCGCCCACACGAGAGCGGCTTTAACACTTGCGAACGGCCCGAAATAGTCGTGACTGTCGGGCGTGAACACGAACAATCGTGGAGTAGTAACCTAACAATAACGGGCACGGTTGTCATCGTCATAATATGAGCGTTTACCACGATCCTTTCATATTACAGTGTAATGTGGCGACTATTGAATGAATTACCGCGGTGGTCAGTCACGGACAACAGGCATACTGTCGTTTTAGCGTAATTCAGCCCATGATAGTTGTAATAATATCTTGATACCATCGTATTTTTGTAGTATATAATTATGGATAGGCTGATTGCATGTCAGTCTCTGCTGCCAACAGCACTCGGCAGAGGCGTTTTGTTAGGTCTACTAACAAAAGCGCTCAAATAGAACCACAGGAGATCGTGATCATGGTACGAGAAAGTCAAAAACGCCTTGACCGACGCGGCATCGTGTGTATAATACACACTATGCGGAGCGCCGACCTCATCCGCGAGTGGAAAGAGGCCGGGTGGGTCTTAAAGCGCGTTCGAGGCTCGCACCACGTATTCACTCATCCTCGACGGCGCGGAATCGTGGTTGTACCACACCCCAAGCACGAGTTGGGCGTCGGCCTTGTCGCCGCCATCCGCAAACAAGCTGGCCTTTGATGATGCATTACCCCATCGCGATCGAGTCTCAGACTAACCAAACCGCCTATGGCGTCGTCGTCCCCGATCTGCCCGGTTGTTTCTCAGCCGGAGACACACTGGAGGAGGCAATCGCGGGGGCGGAAGAGGCGTCCTTGGCCTGGATTGAAGCCGCGCTTGACGCTGGCGATCCGATCCCGCCACCCTCCTCGCTCGAGGCGATCCGCGCGAAGCCAGAATTTGCAGGGTGGGTCCTTTCGCTTGTCACGGTCGATCCGGCTGTTCTCGACGACACCGTCGAGCGCGTCAACATCACTCTACCGCGTCGGGTGCTGCGACGTCTGGATGACGAAGCGCGCGCTGCAGGCGAGACGCGATCGGGCTATATCGCGAAGCTCACCATCGAGCACTGAGAAGGCCGGTTTGGAGACAGGACCCTTCGCCGCGGCCCGTTAGTCCTGATTAATAACAATAATATATAGTTTAATATCGTGGATTGCGCCGGTTGCGGGTGACTCGGAGATGGCGCCGCAAGCCGCTGGAATCGCTCAAAAGGGACTCGGAAATGGCAGCCCACCTCCTCGCATCTGGGTTCCGCCCTGTTCAGCCCCAGAACCGAACCGCCCGCCCCGTCGACGGCGCAACGACTTCGCCCTCCCACATCACCCGGCGCCCACGCACGATCGTCCCGATCGGCCAGCCTGTCACCGTCTTTCCGTCATAGGGGGTCCAGCGCGAGCGCGAGGCGATCCGGGAATCGCGGATCGTCTCGCGCCGCTTCATATCGACGATGGTGAAGTCGGCGTCGTAGCCGGCGGCGATGCGGCCCTTACCAACGATGCCGAACAAGCGCTGCGGCCCGGCGCTGGTCAGGTCGACAAAGCGCTGAAGACTGAGCCGCCCGGCGTTGACGTGGCCGAGCATGATCGGAACGAGCGTCTGCACGCCGGTCATGCCCGACGGGCTCTCGGGATAGGGCCTGGCCTTCTCCTCGAGCGTGTGGGGCGCGTGGTCGGAGCCAAGCACGTCGACCACGCCCTGCTCGAGACCGCGCCAGATCGCGTCGCGATGGGCGGGGCCGCGGACCGGCGGGTTCATCTGAATTTTTGTGCCCAGGCGCGCATAGTCCTCGGCGCTCAGCGTCAGATGATGCGGCGTCGCCTCGCAGCTCGCGACATCCTTTGCGCCGGCTAGAAACTCCATTTCCTCGCGCGTCGAGACGTGCAGCACATGCACTTGCGCGCGGGCTTCGCGCGCAAGGCGAATGAGCCGGTCGGTCGAACGAGCGGCCGCGATCTCATCGCGCCAGACCGGATGCGAGGACGGATCGCCCGCGACGCGCAAGGGCTTGCGCTCATTCAAGCGCGCCTCGTCCTCGCTGTGGAACGCGGCGCGGCGGCGGGTTTGTTTGAGGATCGCCAGCACCCCCTCGTCATCGGGGACCAGGAGG
>DASXXT010000223.1:0-9808 GCA_036502965.1 Roseiarcus sp.
GCATCTGCCGAACAATCGATCCGGCGGACCAGGTCTTCGGGGATCCGAAAAGATGGTTCTGAGCAGGGGCCTCAACCCCGGCAACCGCTCACGACAATGAGAGCTATTGCGCATCCCTCACGGCAACCAGACTGTGGACCAATTTGTGGACCGCCTATCCTACTTCCAGCTAAGTTACTGATTAGGCGCTTGAAATAGACTTATGGTGGCGGAGACGGAGGGATTCGAACCCTCGATAGAGCTTTACAACCCTATAACGGTTTAGCAAACCGCCGCCTTCAGCCTCTCGGCCACGTCTCCCGGCGCAATGCGCACCGCGACATATGCCCGACGCATCCCCCCATTGCAAGCGCTTGGCGGCCGCGCGTAGCGGGCTCTTGACCGAGAGACTTGCGGCCAGAGGCGGGGCGCAAAGCCAGCGACGCGCCCAAGGCGATGGTTAAGATCAAACTGGTTTCGCGGCTACGGCGGACCCGCTACTCGAGCCCTCTTCGTGTGCAAAAAACGGCCGCCGGTGGACTCAAGCCCGCGCACTGATTTCAAACGCAAGGCACGAACAGGCTGATCAGGCGAGGCCGAACCGCCGGCAACCGCGCCTGATCAGCCGATACGTCGGAACGCGCAAGCCGACTAGGCGGCGGGCGACGAGTCTGACGATCCAGGGGTCGGCATTGGCATCGCTTTCTTCCGCTTGGCCGGCGCGCGCTTGGCCGCCGCGCGCTTGGCGGCCGACTTCTTCGCCGCGCCCTTCTTGCCTGCGGACTTCTTCGCTGTCGTCCTTCTGGCGGAGGTCTTCTTCGCGGAGGCTTTCTTCACCGCCCCTTTGCGCGAGGCCTTCTTGGCGACGACCTTGCGGGCGGACTTCTTCGCGGGCTTCTTGGCGGCGGACTTCTTCGCCGTCTTCTTGGTAGCAGCTTTCGGCATGTATCACGTCCCTCTCAATCATCTGCTCTCAGCACAAATTTTGCGCCATGCAGATGCGCGAGCAAAAGTACATTCGTTTTGATTTCACGCAAGCGTTGCACACGCGCGCGACAAGCGCCGAGCGCCGTGACTATCGAATTATCGCGCGCACTCGGACCTCTGATCCTTCATTGATGAGAGCGCTCGCGCGCGCCGTTCACTCCGTTGCAACGGCGTATGCGTTCGCGCGCGAGGCTTCTGCGCAGCAGCCGACGCAAGTTCGCTCGATTCCTGATTTTCCCATATATTGCGCCAGCCTCCGAGACTCTCGGCGGCACGTGCAGGAGCCATTCCTCGCGTTGGCGGAACTGCGCTCACACGCGTGCGGCGACGCGAGAAGCAACAGCATTCGCCGCGACGAGCGTATCAAATCGAAACGGCCCGCATGCTCATCGCAATCGAATTTTTCTTGGTGGTCATCATCAGATTTTTGTCGCTCGGACGTTGCAAGCGCCGCGTCACCGCGCGAGTCGCGCCGAGAATCAAGTGATTCCAACGCGTGATTCGGCTCAAGCGTTAGACGCCGAGGCGTTTTTTGAGCGCGTCGCTCACCGCTTGCGGGTTGGCCTTGCCGCCAGTCGACTTCATCACTTGACCCACGAACCAGCCCAACATGCCGGGCTTCGTTTTGGCCTGCTCGGCCTTGTCGGGATTGGCTGCGATGACCGCGTCGACGGCGCTGTCGATTGCGCCCGTGTCGGTCACCTGGCGCAGACCGTGCGTTTCGACCAGCGCGCGCGGATCAGCGCCGCGGTCATCAGCGAACAGCCTCGCGAGCAGATCCTTGGCGATCTTGCCGGAGATGACGCCCTCGCCGATGAGATCGACGAGGCTCGCCAAAGACGCCGGACTCAAACCCGCGTCCGCCACTGCGACACCCTGCGCGTTGGCCTGCGCGGCGATATCGCCCATCAGCCAGTTGGCGACCGCCTTCGCGTCGCGCTTGGCGCCGCCGTGCTTGACCGCGTCCTCAAAGAAATCCGCCGTCTCCCGTTCGGCGACGAGGATCGAGGCGTCGTAGGCCGAGAGGCCGTAGTCGGCCATGAAGCGCGTCCGTTTGGCGTCAGGCAGTTCCGGCAGGTCCGCGGCCAGCGCGTCGATGAAAGCCGCGTCGAGTTCAAGCGGCAACAGGTCGGGGTCGGGGAAGTAGCGGTAGTCGTGCGCCTCTTCCTTGGAGCGCAACGAGCGCGTTTCCCCGCGCGCAGGATCGAACAGTCGCGTCTCCTGCTCGACTGCGCCGCCGTCCTCGATGAGGGCGATCTGCCGTCGCGCCTCGGCCTCGATCGCCTGGCCGATGAAGCGAATGGAGTTGACGTTCTTGATCTCGCAGCGCGTGCCGAGGGCTTCTCCGGGACGGCGCACCGAGACATTGACGTCGGCGCGCAGATTGCCCTTCTCCATGTCGCCGTCGCTGGAGCCGATGTAGCGCAGGAGGGTGCGCAATTTGCCGACATACGCCTTGCCCTCCTCGGCCGAGCGCATGTCGGGCTTGGAGACGATTTCCATCAGAGCGACCCCGGAGCGGTTGAGGTCAACGAAGCTCATCGTCGGCGACTGGTCGTGCAACGACTTGCCCGCGTCCTGCTCGAGATGCAGGCGCTCGATTCCGACCTTGATGGAATGGTCTGGCGTGAGCTCGACCTGGATCTCCCCCTCCCCCACGATCGGGCTCTTGTACTGGGAGATCTGATAGCCTTGGGGCAGGTCGGGATAGAAATAATTCTTGCGGTCGAAAGTCGAGCGGCGGTTGATCCTGGCCTTGAGGCCGAGGCCGGTGCGCACCGCCTGGGCCACGCATTCGCCGTTGATCACGGGCAGCATGCCGGGCATCGCCGCATCGACGAGCGAAACGTGCGAGTTGGGCTCGCCGCCGAATGCAGTCGAAGCGGCGGAGAACAGTTTGGAGCGCGAAGTCACCTGGGCGTGGACCTCGAGACCGACGATCACCTCCCAGTCTCCCGTCGTGCCTTTGATGAGCTTCGCGCTCGCCCTGTCTGTCGCCATGCTGATAGCTCTACTCTCGTCCGAAGCCCGTCGGGATCTTGCGCCAGCGCCTCATGCCCACCACGGCTCCGGAAGCGTCATCCGGCCTGCCGACTGCTCAATCGTCTCGCCGAGCGCAAAGAGCGTCTCCTCATCGAACGGACGGCCGATGAGCTGCAACCCAAGCGGCAGGCCATCGCTCGATAAGCCCGCGGGCGCGACAAGTCCCGGGAGACCGGCCATATTGACGGTCACCGTGAAGACGTCGTTGAGGTACATTTCGACTGGGTTGTCCGAGCCCCTCTCGCCGATCCCGAAGGCGGCGGACGGCGTGGCGGGGGTCAGAATCGCGTCGACGCCGTCGGCGAACACGCGCTCGAAGTCGCGCTTGATGAGGGTTCGGATTTTCTGCGCCCGCACGTAGTAGGCATCGTAATAGCCGGCGGAGAGGACATAGGTGCCGATCATGAGGCGCCGTCGCACTTCCGTCCCGAAGCCCCTGGCGCGGGTCTTCTCGTAAAGCTCGGTGATGTCGGCCCCCGGTTCTCGCAGGCCGTAGCGCACGCCATCGTAGCGCGCGAGATTGCTCGAGGCTTCCGCGGGCGCCACTATATAATAAGCAGGCAGCGCGTAGGGCGTGTGCGGGAGGCTGACGTCGACCACGCTCGCGCCCGCAGCGCGAAGCCATTCCGCTCCGCGCGCCCACAGAGCGTCGATCTCGCTGCTCATTCCCTCGAGGCGATACTCCTTCGGCACGCCGATCTTCATGCCCTTGACCGAGCGTCCGACCGCGGCTTCGTAGTCTGGAACCGAGGTCGGGGAGCAAGTGGAATCCTTCGGGTCGGGCCCGGCCATCGACCGCAGCATGATTGCGGCGTCGCGCACGGTGCGCGCAAGCGGTCCGGCCTGGTCGAGCGACGACGCAAAGGCGACCATGCCGTATCGCGAGCACCGGCCGTAGGTAGGCTTGACGCCGACAATGCCGGTGAAGGCCGCAGGCTGGCGGATGGAGCCGCCGGTGTCGCTCGCCGTGGCGGCAAGACAGAGGCGCGCCGCGACAGCAGACGAAGAGCCTCCGGACGAGCCGCCAGGCGTCAAGAGACCGCGCTTCCCGGAACTGAGCGCCGCGCGCGCTCTGTCCCGGCTCCAGTTGGGCGGCAGCCAGGGCGAAGCGACGGGCCCGTAATATGAGGTCTCGTTCGACGAGCCCATGGCGAACTCGTCCATATTGAGCTTGCCCAGCATCACCGCGCCGTCGCGCCACAAATTCGCGGTGACGGTGGATTCGTAGGGTGGCTTGAAGCCGTCCAGAATATGGCTGCACGCTTGGGTATGGACCCCTTCGGTGGCGTAGAGGTCCTTGACGCCAATCGGCAATCCCTCGAGGGGACCCGCCTCTTTCCTGGCGAGACGCACGTCACTGGCCTCAGCCATTTGCAGCGCCTTCTCCGCCGTGATCGCGACGAATGTGTTGAGCCCATTGGCGCCCTCGATCGCCTTGAGATGAGCCGTGGCGATCTCGACGCTGGAAATCGCCCGAGATTTAAGACGATCGCGCGCCTCGGCGAGCGTCAGGGAGGTCAGATCGGTCAAATTTGATCCTTGAAGACGAGCGTCCGGCCTCGGCAGGTCACTCAATCACTTTGGGAACGACAAAGAAGCCATCCTCGGTCAGCGGCGCATTGGCGAGCACCAGCGGCGCAATGTCGCCGTCGGAAACAACGTCCTCACGCATCGGCAGCCGCATGGGAATGACCGAAGTCATCGGCTCAACGCCGTCGACGTCGACCGCATCGAGCGCCTCGACGAACTTGAGAATGGCGTTGATCTCGTCTTGCAAATGCGGCGTCTCAGCTTCGCTCACTGCGATGCGCGCGAGATG
Organism: Roseiarcus sp.; assembly: GCA_036502965.1. Lineage (GTDB taxonomy): Bacteria > Pseudomonadota > Alphaproteobacteria > Rhizobiales > Beijerinckiaceae > Roseiarcus. The sequence goes on from DASXXT010000223.1 coordinate 4,829, forward strand.
CGCGATGCGTCGGACGGTGTTGAGATCGACGGACATCTAAAGCTCCTGAAACACCTTGGAACGTGGGCGCGCCCCTATACATCGCCAACATTTGGCTGGCAAACAGCGATGTGGGAGCCGCCTGCGATTGCTTGTAACGCCGTCAGTCGACTTGCGCGTCGCCCCGTGATAGGCCGCTCGCGCGATGCGTCATCCGATCGCAATCGAAGATCTCGTCCTCACCCTTCCTCCCAAGGCACGCTTGATCGGCATCGACCTTGGCTCGAAAACCATCGGCCTTGCGATCTCCGACGTCGAGCGCCGCATAGCCTCGCCACTCCGGACCCTGCCGCGCGGCGCGTTCGCGATGAACGCCGAGACCCTGACGGGAATCTTCTCCGAACACGACGTCGCCGGAATCGTCCTCGGGCTGCCGCTCGATCTCAACGGGCGCGACAATCCGCGCGCGCAATCGACGCGGGCCTTCGCGCGCAACCTCTCGATGCGGACCAGTTTGCCCATCGTACTTTGGGACGAGCGGTTCTCTACTGCCGTTGTCGCCCGGTCGCTCATCGCCAATGACGTGTCGCGCGCTCGTCGCGCGCAAGTGGTCGACAAGATGGCGGCGGCCTATATTCTGCAGGGCGCCCTGGACCGTCTTGGCGACCTGACGCGCGGATAAACCGGCCGCTCGTAGCCCTGCTCAACATTAATGTGGATGCGCGGGCGCGGCAAAAGCGTCAGTAGCGACTTGTTTTTGGACCGGAAATGGGCGTCTCATACGCAGTAAACGGGGGGCAAGTCCGAATCAGCGCGACCCGCGCGTCGAGGAGGACGATTTTCCTGCGAGCGGATCGGGGAAGGCGTCTGCCTCGCTCTGCCGAATGGGACACTTGTATCGTATGGTCGAGGAACTAGCTTTCCAGAGACGGAAACGCGGAGAATACGGGAGAGCTGGAAAGAGCGCTCTCGCTAGACCGCTGAGAAGAGCCAACGATCCGTCGCACGGAGCTGTGACGCGCGAAGCGCTCGATGTCGCTCGCTATATCACAGACATGACCGCCCAGCTCGAAGCCATGGCGATCGCGGCCCGCCTCGACCTGCTCGCCTATTTTCTCGGGATGGCGAGAGCGGAAAGCGAAATTTATGTTCGCACCAATGCCGTCGCCGATGCCGAGCGCGCGGACGAGGAGCCTTTCGAGGCGGTGACTGGATCGCCTTACCGGAACAATTCGTTCGATTGACAATTCCGTGGGGCTCAAATTTCGTTGGCGGTCGTGCGCAACGCGACTCGGTCGCCCGAATATTCGACGCGCCCCGCCACTTCGAGTTCGAGGAGCGCCACCCGCACCGTCCGCGCTGAAGCCTCCGCGGCCCGAGCCAGTTCGTCGAGCGTGATTGGCGAAGGGCCGAGCAAGGCGACGATCCGCTCGCGCGCGGCCTCGGCTTCGTCGCCGGTGCTGTAGGGCGCTCCGCTCGCGTCGTCGAATTCGTCGCCGGGGCGCGTTCGAGGCGTCGACTGCGGATCGACCCCGTACAGCGCTTGTTCCCCCCAAAGAGGTTCGCCAGGCTCGCCGCTCGCCTCGCGCATGACGGCAAGGTCGTTCGAGCGCACCGGCTCGAGCGCCGTCAGCACGTCGTCCGCGCCAGTGCAGATTGACGCCCCTTGCTTCAGGAGATCGTTGGTTCCTTGGGCGCGCGGATCGAGGGGAGAGCCGGGCACGGCGAAGACCTGGCGGTTTTGCTCGAGCGCGAATCGCGCGGTGATGAGCGAGCCAGAACCCCGCGCCGCCTCGACCACCACGACCCCCAAGGCGAGTCCCGAGACGATCCGATTGCGGCGCGGGAAGTCTCGCCCGCGCGGCTCCCACTCGATCGGCATTTCGGACAGGATCGCGCCCAATTCGACCATTCGCTCCATCAGCGGCACGGCCTCGCTCGGATAAGGCTTTCCATGTCCCCCGGCGAGCACCCCGACGGCGCTGGTCTCCAGGCTGGCGACATGGGCGCGCTGGTCGATCCCGCGCGCCAGCCCAGAGACGATAACGTAGCCGGCTTGTCCCAAGCCGCGGGCCAGCCGCTCGGCGAACGTGAGCCCCGCAGCGGAAGCGTTGCGGGAGCCCACGATCGCGACCGCCGCCTTGCGCAACGCCTCCGCGCGGCCTCGAAGACCGAGAATCGGCGGCGCAGAATCGATCTCCTGCAGCGCCGGCGGATAGTCCGGCTCGCCGAGCCCGACGAAGCGCACCCCGAGTTTGCGGGCGGCGATCAGCTCTTTTTCGACCTCTTCGACCGAAGCAACGCGGATAGCGCGCTTCGCGCCTCCGCGCCGCGCAAGCTCCGGCAGCGCGTTCAGAGCCGCTCGGACGCCACCGCAGTTGGTGATGAGCGCCCGAAAGGTTCGCGGGCCGACATTCTCCGAGCGCACGAGCCGCAGCCAATCGAAGCGCTGCTGGTCGGTAAGGCGCGAATCAGGCTTGTTCGCCATCCCCTTTAATTCTTCTGCCCGATTTTCGATTCGGAGCCATTGAGAAGACGGACGATGTTGGCGCTGTGCTTGAACCAGATCAGCGCTGACAGCGCGGCGAAAACCAAAGCCGCGCCGCTCTCGCCAATCGCGGCCATGGCGATTGGAGAAGCAACCGTCGCCGTGAGCGCCGCCACCGAGGAGTAGCGGGTTAGAGCCGTGACCGCGAGCCAGACGACAACGAATACGATCGCCGCCGGCCACGCAAGGGCGATAAGACCGCCAAGATAGGTGGCGACGCCCTTGCCGCCGCGGAACTTGAGCCAGACCGGATACATGTGGCCGAGGACCGCGCCTGCCGCCGCAGCAAGCGCCGTTGGCGGTCCGAACGCCCACCAGGCCAAAACGACGGCGAGCGTCGCCTTCAGCGCGTCAAGCACAAGCGTCGCAGCCGCAAGCCCCTTGCGACCGGTGCGCAGGACGTTGGTCGCGCCGATGTTCCCGGAGCCGATCGACCGCAAATCGCCCGCCCCGGCCAGCTTCATCAACACGAGCCCGAAGGGAATCGAACCCAGACAATAGCCGAGCGCCAGCGCCAACGCCCCGCCGTAAGAAACCCCGACCATGCGCGCTTCCAGCCGATTTGCAATGAGACTATTCGTGCGCGACCCGCCCGGCAACCAGCGTCATCTTGATCCGGCCCTCGAGCCGGGCCGCGTCGAAAGGCGTGTTGCGGCAGCGCGAATGGAGCGAGGCGGGATCGAGCACATATGGCTCGTCCGGATCGAAGCGGATGACGTCGGCCGGCGCTCCAACCGACAGCCTGCCGACTGGCAGCCGCAGGATCTCGGCAGGTCGCGAAGTCATCGCGCGGATGATGCGTGGCAGCGCGACATGTCCGCCCGCAATGAGGCGCAGGCTCGCCGACAGCATCGTTTCAACGCCAATCGCGCCCGCCGCGGCTTCCGCGAACGGCAGCCGTTTGGTGTCGACGTCCTGCGGATCGTGGTCGGAGCAGACGACGTCGATAAGGCCGGCGGCCAGGGCCTCGACCAAGGCCAGGCGCTCGTCCTCGGCGCGCAGCGGGGGCTTGAGTTTGAGAAACGTTCGATAGTCACCGACGTCAAGCTCGTTCAGGGTCAGGTGATTGATCGACACGCCGCAGGTTACCGGCAGCGCCGCCTGGCGCGCCCGCGCCATCGCCTCGAGCGACAGACGGTTCGAGATCAGCGCCGCGTGATAGCGGGCGCCGGTCAGCGCGACCAGACGCAGATCGCGCTCGAGCACAACGGTTTCCGCCTCTCGCGGCACGCCGGGCAGGCCAAGCCAGCTCGCGCGCAGGCCCTCGGCCATCACCCCCTCGCGGCTTAGCGACCGGTCCTCGCAAATCGGCGCGATGAGCGCGTCAAAGTCGTGGGCGTAAGTCATGGCGCGGCGCATGGTCAGCGCATCGGCGACCGAATGGGGCCCGTCGCAGAAGGCGATCGCGCCGGCTTCCGCGAGTAGGCCAATTTCGGCGATCTCCTCGCCTTTGAGCCCCTTGGTTAGGGCCGCAGCCGGGAGGACGCGGACCTTGGCGTCGTCACGCGCCCGGCGCAGGATGAAGTCGACCACCGCGGGGTCGTCGACCGCCGGACTGGTGTCGGGACGGGTGATAAGCGTGGTCACGCCCCCCGCCGCCGCGGCGGCGCTGGCGCTGGCGATGGTCTCGCGGTGCTCGGCCCCTGGCTCGCCAACGAAAGCGCGCATGTCGACGAGACCTGGCGAAACGACGTCGCCCCCGCAGTCGACGATCCGCACCTCCGCCGGCAGCTGGTCCCTCGTCACCCCGGCGCCGACGCCGGCGATAACGCCGTCGATGACGATCAGCCCGCCGCGCGTCTCGGTCTCCTGAACGGGATCGACCAGACGCGCGTTGACGAAGGCGATCGGCGGAGCTGAAGGCATGAGACGCGCCGTTGACTACCGGGCGGCCCCTGTCAGCGCAAGCCGCGAGAGCCGCAGCCATGGACATTCGCTCTTACCTGCGCTCTTGCCTGCCTCGCCAAAAGCGGCTAGAGCCCGCCGTCGCTCAAGGCTCGCTTTTCGCGGCCCTTAAGCGGACCTGCGCGCCCGTAGCTCAGCTGGATAGAGCACCAGACTACGAATCTGGGGGTCAGGAGTTCGAATCTCTTCGGGCGCGCCAATAAATCAAAGACTTAGCGGAATAGGCGGGCGGTCGTGACGAGGGCGGGCTAACGACCGGCTAACGACGGCGAGCTTCCGCCCATCGGCCCCGGAGCCTCAGATCGTGGGCGGTCAGCTCCGGGGGACTCTCGGAGCATGAATATGCAAAGACTTCTCATTGCCATGGCCGTTTCGATCATCTGCGCTTCAGCGGCGCACGCGTTCATGCTGACGGCGGTGGTCAAAGACAAAGACGGCGCTCCGAAAATCATAGGCTACGGCTTCGGAAGCGACAGACAAGCTTGCATCGCTGCGATGGAGGCCATCAAGAAGATGCAGTCTGAAGCGGTCATTGTTCAGCCATGCAC
>DASXXT010000224.1:0-4147 GCA_036502965.1 Roseiarcus sp.
GCCGATCGCCTGGGCGAAGGATTCGTTGAGTGGCGCGCCGCCGACCAGCACGATGTGGTCGTTGCGGATGCCCTTCTCCTTCAGCGTATCGATGATGACTTTCATGTAGGGCATCGTCGTGGTCAGCAGCGCCGACATCCCTACAATTTCCGGCTGATGCTTCTCGATCGCCTCGAGATATTTGTCGACGCCGTTGTTGACGCCGAGGTCGAACACTTCGAAGCCCGCGCCCTCCATCATCATGCAGACGAGGTTCTTGCCGATGTCGTGGATGTCGCCCTTGACGGTGCCGATCACCATCTTGCCCATCTTGGGCGCGCCGGTCGCCGCGAGAAGGGGGCGCAGGATCGCCATGCCGGCCTTCATCGCATTGGCCGACATCAGCACTTCCGGCACGAACAGAATGCCGTCGCGAAAGTCGATGCCGACGATCCGCATGCCTTCGACCAGGGCTTCGGTCAGGACCTTGTAAGGCGCCCAGCCGCGGTCGAGCAGAATGCGCACACCCTCCTCGATCTCCTCTTTGAGGCCGTCGTATAGGTCGTCGTGCATCTGCTCGACGAGTTCGTCGTCGGCAAGGGCTTTAAGATCGAGTTCGTCTTCCGCCATCGCGTTGTTCCCGCCAAACGTCTTTCGCACGCGGTTCAACGCGCCCGTCAACGCTCTTAGCCTCTGTAGAGTTGAAGGAAAGCGCCAGCGGCGCAGTCCGTTGAAGCGTTTGCATTATCTCGCGCGGTCGCTTCGCAGCCAAACACAATTATCGCGGCCGGACGTTCAATTTTGTGGCTCGGCGGGCGGGCTGGGAGACTCGGCCCGCGAGTCGTTCCCCGATGTCCTGCCTTACGTCGTGCGAACGCCCGCGACATTCAGGCTTCGCCGCCCGCAACCGCCGGAGGCTGGCGGACAACGCGTCCGAAGTGATGATGTCTCTTGTCGCGGGCGAGGCTGTGCCCTCCGGCCTCAAGCCGTCCGTGGCCAAGGACAAACGGGCTAACAAGTCCTTATGTCTGCCGGCGTAACCCTAGGGGACTCGTTGACGGCGCGCTCCTCTTGATCTATCTAGACTGTCTAGCCTCAGGAGCGCGTATGGACTGGCCTCTGCAGGACGCGAAGAATCGTTTCAGCGAAGTCGTGCAGCGCGCCCGACGCGAAGGACCGCAGACGGTCACCTTGCGGGGCGAGCGAGCCGCGGTGGTCCTGTCCGCCGCCGACTACGACGCGCTCGTGCGCGATCGTCCGTCACTCGTGGACCACCTTCTTTCCGGCCCGGACTGGGATGACGCTCTCGTCAACGCCGTCGATGCGCGTGCGAAATCGCCGAGCCGCGACTCGGCGATCTGATTGTATCTCGTCGATACGAATGTCGTTTCCGAGGCCCGCCGCGCCAGCCGTCAAGCGGTGGCTTGGCTGCGATCGGTTCGCGCGGAGGGGGTCTATCTGAGCGCGCTCACCTTGGGCGAGATCATGCGTGGCGTCACCCTCAGAAACAAATCCGACCCGCAGACAGCGGCGCGCCTAACGGAATGGCTCGAGCAGTTGCGGCAGGATCACGCCGATCGAATCCTGCCTGTCACCGACCGGATCGCCCTGGAATGGGGCCGCATCGCCGCGCTCAGACCGCGCGGCGACATCGACGGGCTGATCGCCGCGACAGCGATCGTCCACGACCTGATCCTGGTCACTCGCAACGTCGGCGATTTCGAGGATACGCGAGTCTCGCTGATCAATCCCTGGAGCGTTGGGTAACCGCCTGCGAAAAGGCGCCGCGCAACGTCGGCGCCCCTCCAAGGCTTGCCCGCTCCGGACGCCGCAGCCTATGATCGGGGCGAGAGGGCGCGATATGAGCGACACCCCAGAGACCGTCGATCTAGCCTATATCGGCCGTGCGCTGCAGCGGCTGACGACCGAAGTCGCTACCCTGCGCGACGATGTGAATGTCATGGCGGCGATCGTTCGACGAATCGACAACAATCAGGACCGGATGCTGGACGAACTGCGAGCGATGCATCGCCAGCACGAGAGAATGGCCGACCGGGTGAGGCAACTCGAGCAGAAATGAGCCTACACGGCTCTCGCATTGGGCGTTGCTCGAAACGTGCAGAGCCGGCGCTTTCCATCAAGCGCGCGCGATCTTGACCTTGTGTTGCGCCACCGGAATCATCGCGCGCACTTTCTTGACCCTGACCGGGTCGATCCGGGCGGAGACGATCCCGACGCCGTCCGACGCCTTGGCGACCACATGGCCCCACGGGTCAGCGACGAGCGAATGCCCGTAAGTCTGCCGCTGCTCGTTGCCGACCGTGAACGAGCCGGTCTGAGCGCTTGCGCACACATACGTCTCGGTTTCAATCGCGCGGGCGCGCAACAACACCTCCCAATGGTCCTTGCCGGTCTGCATCGTGAAGGCGGCCGGCATCGCGATCATTTCCGCGCCCCTTTCCGCCAGCGCCTGGAAGAGGTCGGGAAACCGCAAATCGTAGCAGATCGAGCAGCCGACGGTGACGCCTTCGCAGTCGTAGGTGACCACCTGGTCGCCCGCCTTCACCGTCGCGCTCTCTCGATATGCGGTTCCGTCCGGCGTCATGACATCGAACAGGTGAATCTTGCGGTAGCGGGCAATCTCCTCGCCCTCGCGATTAAAGACGACTGAGGTGTTGTGATAGCGGTCCTCGCCGTCGATCGCCTCCATGATCGAGCCGGCGTGGACGAAGATGCGGTGCTTGATCGCCTGCCCGCGCGCCATTTCATAAGCCGGGCCGCCGGGCAGGCGCTCGGCGGCGGCGAGCTTCTCCGCCCGCGAGCCGCCGGCCCAGTCGAACTGTTCCGGCAGCAGCACCCAGTCCGGCCCCTCTTCGGCCACGGCGCGCTCGATCAGCGCTTGGGCCGCGGCGATGTTGGCGGCCTTGTCGCCGATCGAATTCATCTGGATGAGCGAGACTTTCATGCGAACGCTCCCGGGGGCGCTCGACAATGTGGTCGGCACGCTGTCGCCCGTCAACCGCGCACGAAGGCGGCGAACGCCTTGAGCTGATCGGCGATGAAGCCGCGCGTCGCCGGATCGGTCAGTTCGCCGGTCGCTGCGTCGATTTTCGTGTTGACCTGAGGGATGATGACCTCGGGCTTATTCAGCACGCGCCCATCGAGATAGACGAAGACATGGCGGAGATGCAGTTGCGCTCGCAAGCCCCCGAACAGGCTTGGCGAACTGCTCTCGAGCGCCACCGGTTTTCCGGCAAAGGGCTGATTGGGCAAACGGGAGATCCAATCGATAGCGTTCTTCAACACGCCCGGGATGGAGTGGTTATATTCGGGCGTCACGATGATGATTCCGTCGGCATTGCGGATCGCCTCCGCCGTACTGGTGACGATCGGTGGGAAGCCCTTGTCCTGCACGTCATGGTTATAGAGCGGAAACTCGCCGACCGGAGGAAGCGGCTCGATCGTCACTCCTTCTGGCGCGAGCGCCGGAAGAGCGCGAGCGATCGCCGCGTTGAAGGAACCCTTGCGCAGGCTGCCCACCATGACGGCAAAATGCAGCGGCGCCTCTTGAACCATTGACTGTTTCCTCAAAGTAAAAACGCCGCCTCGCGGCGATTGTGACGCCGCGGTTTGGCGTTTGTCGCCGAATTGCTATGGTCCCTAGCAAATCGCGACTTGCGCAGGGAGCCATGATCGCCGCAAACGAGCTTTTTTCCGTCCGGGGCCGCACGGCGCTGGTGACCGGCGGGGCGACCGGTCTCGGCCGGATCTGCGCCGAGGCGCTGCTCAGCGCCGGCGCGCGCGTGCTGATCGCCTCGCGCAAGGCGGAAGCATGCGAGGCGGCGGCGCAGGAGCTTTCTTCGCTCGGGCCCTGTGAGGGTTTCGGCGGCACGGTCGCCAACGAAGCCGGCGTCGCGGCGCTGGCCGCGGAGGTGCGCCGGCGGACCGACAGGCTGCATATCCTGATCAACAACGCCGGAGCGAACTGGGGCGGACCGTTCGAAACTTTTCCCTGGAAAGCCTGGGACCGCGTGCTCAGCGTCAACGTGACTGGGCTCTTCACGCTGACCCGCGATCTGGCCCCCATGCTGATCGCCTCGGCGACGCGCGACTGGCCGTCGACCGTCATCAATATGGGTTCGGTCATGGGTATTGTGACGCAGTCGGA
>DASXXT010000225.1:0-15776 GCA_036502965.1 Roseiarcus sp.
CGCCGGAAGCCATTCGCGCGTCGGTGCCGGTATTCGAGCCCTTGAGCGCGGGCCTCGCTCGGCTGACCGCACGCGTGAAAAGCGGATTTGACCCTCGCGGCGTCCTCAATCCGGGACGCATGCAGGAGGGTCAGTGATGCAGACGAACTTCACTGCCGCTCAACTCGCCGACCCCGAAGTCAACGCATCCGAAAAGATCTTGCGCGCCTGCGTGCATTGCGGCTTCTGCACCGCAACCTGCCCGACCTATGTCCTTCTCGGGGACGAACTCGACAGCCCGAGGGGTCGCATCTACCTGATCAAGGACATGCTGGAGAACGACCGCCCGGCCACGCCCGAGGTGGTGAAGCATATCGACCGGTGCCTCTCCTGCCTGTCCTGCATGACGACCTGCCCATCGGGCGTCAACTACATGCACCTCGTGGATCACGGTCGACACCATATCGAGAAGACGTACAAGCGACCGTGGTTCGACAGGCTGTTGCGCCGCGCCTTCGGGATTGTGCTGCCGAGCCCAAGCCTGTTTCGCGCGTCTATGCGGGTGGCCCGCTTGGGCGCGCCGTTCGCTGGGCTCATGCCGGAGCGGGTGAAGGCGGCGCTCGCGCTCGTTCCTTCGAGGTTGCCGCGTCCTTCGCCTGTCGACCGGCCACAGGTGTTCAAGAGCGAGGGGCGGCGGGTCCGCCGGGTTGCGCTCTTGAGCGGTTGCGCCCAACAGGTTCTCGCGCCGCAGATCAACGAGGCGACGATCCGGCTCTTAACCCGCCATGGTTGCGAGGTCGTCGTCGCCGCGGGCGCGGGATGCTGCGGCGCGCTCACCCACCATCTCGGTCAGAACGGCCATGACTACGCGCGCGCCAACATCCTGGCCTGGACGAGAGAGATCGCGGGCGGCGGACTCGATGCGATCGTCATCAATGCGTCGGGATGCGGCACAACGGTCAAGGACTATGGGTTCATGTTCCGGAACGATCCCGAACTCGCGGAGCCCGCTCGGATTGTTTCCTCGCTCACCCGAGACGTTACGGAGCTCATGAGCGAGATCGGGCTGCAAGCTCACGTCAATCCGACGGGGCAGCGCGTCGCCTACCATAGCGCGTGTTCGCTGCAGCACGGGCAGCAAATCCGCGAGCAGCCGAAGCGGCTGTTGAAGGAAGCGGGGTATATTGTGCTCGAGCCGCCGGAAGGGCACCTGTGCTGCGGCTCGGCAGGCACATACAACCTGCTTCAGCCGGAGATCGCCCGCAGGCTGCGTGACCGTAAGGTCGCGAATATCGGCGCGACCTCGCCTGATCTTATCGCCGCCGGCAACATCGGCTGCCTTACTCAGATCGCCAGCGGAACCACTCTACCCGTGGTCCACACGGTCGAACTTCTCGATTGGGCGACGGGGGGGCCGCGGCCCAAGGCGAGCCCGACGTGATTCGTCCGGATTCTCAGCGGTCTAAGCGGAGGCGGCTACCGGCGACTGTAAAGGACGGGAGCAATGAGCCCGAGGGAAGTGGTCCTGGCTTGGGTCGAAGCGTTTAACCGTGCGGATGTCGACGCCTTGGCAGCCCTTTATCGCGCGGACGCGGTCAACCATCAGGTCGCCGAAAGCCCTGTTCACGGCCGCGAGGCCATTCGAGCAATGTTCAAGGCAGGCTTCGACATGGCTGAGATGGTTTGCATTCGCGAAAACCTGTTTGAGGATGGCGGGTGGGCTATCCTGGAGTGGAAGGACCCGAAGGGGTTGCGGGGCTGCGGCTTCTTCCATGTTATCGAGGGACAGATCGCTTTTCAGCGCGGCTATTGGGACAAGTTGTCCTTCATCAAGCTCCATGGCCTGCCCCCAACGGTTCGACCTGAGGCAAGCGGCGAGGCGATCAAGACGCCGTGCGGCCAGGTCTAAGCCTGTGCCGCCGCCACACCTCTCGCTGAGAGCCTCGCCGCGAGTTGCGGCTGACGTTGCGCCTCCTGCACAGCTCGCAAATTCGCCTGCCTCACCCGCTCCGCCTCCTCGTCGAACAGGAAGGTCAGGAACACATAGCGGCGCCCGCGTGTCACGCGCGACACCTCATGAAGAATCGAAGCGGAGAAGACGAGCGCCGTTCCGGGCGCGGCCTTGAAGGTTCGCGGGCTGTACTCGGGAAACGAAATCTCGCCGCCCTCGAAGTCGGCGCTGAGATTGATCGAGACAGCGAACCGGCGATGCGCAATTGCGATCCCGGTGTCGTCGCGATGGGGACCGAAATGTCCTCCAGTCTCGGCATCGTAGCGCGCGACGAGGTCGCGTTCGATCCGGGTCGGGCGCATCTGGAACGCCTTCTTGATCTCCGGGCAGATCCTTCGCCCGATTCGCGTCCGAAGACTGGCGATGAGGCGCTGGTCGGTCAGATGGAAATCCCGTCGGCGCTTCCAGCTGTTGTCGAAATTCTCGACTGACCGCCCGCCCGCATCCTGCATGAAGCCGCTGTCCTTGCCGCCGCTCTGCTCGAAGCAGGCGACCAGATGGGCGCAGAGTTCAGGCTCGAAAACATGCGCCAGAGTGAGAATTGGCGCAGGCGGGCAGGGCACGAAAGCCGGGTTCGCTGGCGGCGCTTGACTCAAATCGCCGAGCACCCGATCGGCCTGGTCGAGAGGGGCGACATCGATGACGCGCAGCATCGGGTCGAGGATGACCCAGGATCGGTCGGCGCCGAAAGCGCGCGTCATCTCGTCGCCGTCCCAAAGAAACATGATCGAGGGAAATTGGGCCTCAAGCGCGATCTCCGGCCCCGCGCCGGATTCGGCGACTAGAACGCGGCCTTGCCATCGTCGACCAGGCGCCTGTTGGCCGAGAGCGCCGCAAGCGCGGCCTCCGCCGCCGGGCCTAAGGTCGATCCGAGGAAGGCGAGCGCGATAGTGCGGCCAGGAAATGGGTCGAAGGCTAACCGATGGCGGCCTGAATTGAGGAGAAAGGCGCTGTCGCCCGGCTGGACGCCGGGCTTGAGCGCAAAGTCGAGTTGTCCGGACATCGATTTTCCATCGATAGCGCCGCGGGCTCGCCACGAGCTGGCGCACGCGGACGCTAGAGGGAAAAACTTAATCCTTATGGACAATCGGCCCCGCGCCGCCCGGTTTTCCGCGCCGCGATTCGCTGAGGTTAACGCATCGTTAAGCCGTTGGACTTAATCGTGCCTTAACTTTGCGTCGTTGCGCAATGTCAGGGAATCGGCGGGCGATGAAGCCACTCGCGGTCATAGGGACTGACCGGCGGAGAGAGCGGGCGGCGCTCCTCGGTCCGAATCACGGCCGTCCGGGTTCCCGCGGCGGCGGCTGGCTCCAAACCATCGTCCTCCCACTTCCCAAACGTTGGCTGAAAATGACGCAAAAGACTGAAGGTGCGACTCGTACGCCATTCCGTCGGGGATTCTTAAACCGAATATTTACTATAAGGCCCACAACTTCACGCCGGGGCCTGTCGGCTCCGAGTTGTCGCAGCATGAAGCGCGTCGACTTTTATCCGCGGGACGGCGGGCGATGAAGGCGAACTCGTCAGTCTCGGAGTCAACGCCCGGTCGGGCCCGACGGCGACGTCGCCCCTGCCGGAACGGGCCGCCCAAACCGGCCCTTTCGTTGGGTATGCCGGGCTCCCGGATGGTGGAGGACGGGTCGTGGGAAGGTTGAGCGGAATGCTCGGATGGGGACAGGTGGCGCGATCGTCGCTGGCCTCGGTTGCGCCCGAAGCGGCCCCGCACAAGGTGCTGCTGCGCGCCGAGCGGGCGGCGCGGGCGTCGTTGAGCTGGCGCGTTCGGCTGGACCGTCCCGCGCCGCACAAGCTCGATATCGCGCTGACGCTCTTCGTTCTCCTCGGCGCGGCGCTTCTTGGCGCCGAGCGAGGCGGCCAGCTCGACGGGGTCGTAGCGCAAACGGCGCGCGCCGGCGATTGGGTCGCGCGTTCGATCGGCCTCGGCGTCGCTGTGGTGACGGTCTCCGGCGCTACGCACATGAGCGAGTCCAGGATCCTCGCGATCGCAGGTATCGATGCGAGCCGATCGCTGCCGTTTTTCGACGTTGCCGACGCGAAGGCGCGGCTCGAGGCCAATCCGCTGGTCAAGCAGGCGAGCGTGCGCAAGCTTTATCCCAACCAGGTCGTCATCGACATCGTCGAGCGCACGCCCTACGCCGTCTGGCAAAAGGATGGAGACGTCAGCGCAATCGCCGCCAACGGGGCGCCGATCGACGAGGTTACCGACAGTCGCTACGCCGATCTCCCGTTTGTGGTCGGTGAAGGCGCGAACGGGCGCGTACGCGAATATGTCGGGCTGCTGGACGCGATGGACGAACTGAGACCGCGCGTCGAGGCGGGCGTCCTGGTCGGTCAGCGGCGCTGGAATCTGCGGCTGAAGTCGGGCGCCGACATCAAGTTGCCGGAAGTCAATCCTCAAGCCGCGATCGCCGAGCTTCTCACCCTTCAGCATCGGTCCCGGGTCTTGGAGAAGGACGCGATGGCGCTCGACTTCCGTGTTCCGGGCCGGGTGTTCGTGCGGTTGACCGAAGATTCGGCCACCGCCTGGGCGGAAGCCCACATGGCTAAGAAGGGCGCCCAGCCATGAGCCTGAGATCGCTCGCTCCCCGCATGCGCCAGATCCCGGCGCGCAAGAGCGCCATTCTCTCGGTGCTCGACATCGGCGCTTCCAAGATCGTGTGCCTGATCGCCCGCCTGACGCCGATGGAGCCGTCTGAGGCGCTGCGCGGACGAACCCACCGATGCAAGGTGCTCGGCATTGGTCATCAGCGCTCGAACGGGGTCAAGGGCGGCGCGGTGGTCGATCTTCATGCGGCAGAGCACGCCGCGCGCCTCGCTATCGACGCCGCCGAGCGCATGGCCGGCGTTGAGGTCGGCGGAGTCATCATCAACATGTCCGGCGGGAGGCTCGCTTCGCGCCGCCACGGCGCGGATGCGAAGTTGCGCGGCAAGACCGTCGCCGAGCACGACCTTCACCACGTGCTCGAAGCAGCGGCGGCGGCGAAAAGTGAACCCGGGCGGACAATCCTGCACGCGCTTCCGACCGCCTTCCGGCTCGACTCGATCAAGGACGTGCGCGATCCGAAAGGCATGGTCGGCCACGATCTCGGCGTCGATCTTCATCTTGCCACCTGTGATTCGGCGACCGCCCGCAATCTGATGCTGGTCATCGAACGCTGCCATCTGCGGGTCGAGGCGATGGTGGCGACGCCCTACGCGGCGGGGCTCTCGACGCTTGTCGACGACGAGGCGGAGCTCGGCGCCGCGGTGGTCGATTTCGGCGGCGGCTCGACGACCGTCGGGGTGTTCTCCGGCGGGCGGCTCATCCATCTCGACGCGCTGGCTCTCGGCGGCGCCCACGTCACGAGGGACGTCGCCCGCGGGCTGAACGTTTCGGTCAGCGACGCGGAACGCCTCAAGACCTTGTACGGCGCTTGCATCGCCTCGCCCTCCGACGACCGGGAAACCATCACCGTACACCGGCTGGGCGACGACCAGGATCATCCAAGCCATCTGCCGAAGTCGGAGCTGGTGCGAATCATCCGTCCGCGGGTGGAGGAGATACTCGAACTGGTGCGCGACCGGCTCAAGGCGTCAGGGTACGCCGCTCAGGCCGGCCGCAGACTGGTGATGACCGGGGGCGCCTGCCAGCTGACGGGGCTGCCGGAGCTGGCGCGCGCGACGATTTCCAGCCAGGCGCGCGTCGGGCGGCCGCTCGGGATCGAAGGGCTGCCGGAATCCGGCAAGAGCCCGTCCTTCGCCGCCGCGGTCGGGTTGATGGTTTATCCGCAGATGGCCGGCCTCGAATATTTCGGAATCACGCGCCCGCATGCTGGTCATCATCATCATGGCGAAGCGGGCTACGCGGCACGGGTCGGACGGTGGCTCAAGGAGAGTTTTTAAGGCGCGTATCAGGCGCTCGCCGGAGGCGAGGGCGTAGGTGAAGGGAAAAACACGCATTCCAATCGGCGCCGGCGGGCGTCCAACCAATGAGGCTAGCATGTCAATCAATCTGAAGGCGCCGGAACTCAGGGAATTGAAGCCACGAATCATGGTGTGCGGCGTCGGCGGCGCCGGCGGCAACGCGGTCAACAACATGATCGTGTCCGGCTTGTCGGGCGTCGATTTCATCGTCGCCAACACCGACGCGCAGGCGCTGACCTCCTCACGGGCCGAGCGCATCATCCAGATGGGCCTTCAGGTGACCGAGGGCCTCGGCGCCGGGTCAAAGCCCGAGGTCGGAAAGGCGGCCGCGGAGGAAGCGTCCGAGGAGATTCGCGATCACCTCGCCGGCGCCCACATGGTGTTCGTCACCGCCGGCATGGGCGGGGGCACCGGCACCGGCGCCGCGCCGGTCATCGCCAGGGCCGCGCGCGAAATGGGCATTCTCACCGTCGGCGTGGTCACCAAGCCGTTCCATTTCGAGGGCGGCCGTCGGATGAAGATTGCCGAGACCGGGATCTCCGACCTGCAGAAGGCGGTCGACACGCTGATCATCATTCCCAACCAAAACCTGTTCCGCGTCGCCAACGAAAAGACCACCTTCGCCGACGCTTTCGCCATGGCCGACCAGGTTCTCTATTCCGGCGTCGCCTGCATCACCGACCTGATGGTGAAAGAAGGGCTCATCAACCTCGATTTCGCCGATGTGCGCTCGATCATGAGTGAAATGGGCAAGGCGATGATGGGCACCGGCGAAGCAGCGGGAGACAAGCGGGCGGTGCAGGCCGCCGAAGCGGCGATCGCCAATCCGCTGCTTGATGAGACCTCGATGCGGGGCGCGCGCGGCCTTTTGATCTCGATCACCGGCGGCAACGACCTCACGCTATACGAAGTCGACGAGGCGGCGAGCCGCATTCGCCAGGAGGTCGATGAGGAGGCCAACATCATTCTCGGCGCCACCTTCGATTCGGCGCTCGACGGCGTGGTGCGCGTTTCCGTCGTGGCCACCGGCATCGATCAGGAGGCGATCGGAGAGATCGAGCCGGTCAACGCCCAGCCGAGGGCCGAAGCCTTTGCGCGACCGCGCGCCTTCGCGCCGCCCCGCTCGGCTCGCCCCGCCTTAGCCCAGGCTGACCCGCCTGCCGCCGCGCTTGCCGGCCAGGAGGACTCCGTCGGGCCTGTCGCCGCCTTCCCCGAGCCGATCGACGCCCGCCCCGAAACCGAGGAACCGGCGGACGAGGAATTCATTCCGCCCGCCCCGGAGCAGCCGGTCGTTCGGGCGCCCCGCATGCCGCAGATCGAGGACCTGCCGCAGCTGGCTCAGAACCAACTGCGCGCGATGCGCGAGGCGCAAAACGCCCTCCCCGCCCCGGAAACGCGCCGCCGGTCGCTCCTGGAGAAGCTGGCTGCATTCGGCATCACGCGTCACGATGGCGAGGCCGCTCCCGCGCCGGGCGTCGCAGCGCCCCCGGCGTCAGTGACGCCGCTTCAGCGGCCCCAGGCTTTGGCTCCGGCCGATCCTGGCCGCGCTCAGCCGCGCCCGGCGCGCTCCCCGGGCGCGCTTGACCCCCATGGCCGGGCCGTTCCGCGTCCTCCAGTCTCGGAGGACGATCATCTCGACATCCCGGCTTTTTTGCGTCGGCAGCAGAAATGATTCGGCGTCTTGCGAAGCCTCGGCTCTGCGACCGAGGGTGACCTGAAGGCGTCACCCTCGTTTACGGTTAACTGTTGGTAAAATATCTAAAGTGTTGAAAAATATCAGACAATGTTTGCACGGGCGTTGTAACTTTTGTTCACTAAAGGTGATTTGTCCCGGGGGCGCCCCGCCCCTAGTCTGGCTTTTCAGGAGCTGTGGCCAGGCTTTTTGGTGGCGGCGGGCGGACGACGATCGGCAGCTTTGAGTAGCGACGCAGTGCGGAGCTTGAGCGCTTCGCATCGCAGCCGACGGCGCGAACCAGGGCCGGGCGAAAGTCCGGGTGCAGTTGATGCGGTTTGGGTCTCAGACAACGCTGCGCGATCGTGTGGTCATCCAGGGCGTCGGCGTCCACTCGGCGGCGCCTGCTCAAGTTGTCCTCCATCCTGCCCATGTCGACACCGGCGTTATGTTCCTGCGCACTGGATTGCCCGGCGGACGCGAGCGCCTGCTCGAGGCCAAGCGGGCCAATGTGACGCAAACGTCGCTTTGCACTACGCTTGGCGACGCCTCGGGGGCGAGCATTTCTACCGTCGAACACCTTCTGGCTGCCCTTTCTGGTCTCCGGATCGACAATGCGCTGGTTGAGATCGACGGGCCAGAGGCGCCCATCATGGACGGCTCCGCCGCCGATTTTGTCCGAGCGATCGATTCGGTTGGCGTCGCCCAGCAGGCGCGATCCCGCCGCCACCTCAAGATCGTCAAGCCGGTTCGGGTGGATCACGAGGGCGGTTTCGCCGAATTCCTTCCGGCCGAAAGCGGATTTCGCCTCGACGTCGAGATCGACTTCAAATCGCCGGCGATCGGGCGCCAGCGCCGGGTGTTCGATCTTGATCCGGCTACTTTCCGGCGCGATATCGCCCGCGCCCGCACTTTCGGATTCGTCAGCGATGTACAGGCGTTGTGGCGGGCTGGCTACGCGCTGGGCTCGTCGCTCGAGAATTCGGTCGCCATCGATGGCGACGCCATCCTCAATCCGGAAGGGCTCCGCTACGCCGACGAGTTCGTGCGCCACAAGGCGCTCGACGCGGTCGGCGATTTGTCGCTCGCGGGTTCGCCCATCTTCGGCCTTTACCGGACCTATCGCCCCGGACACAGGCTCAACGCGATGGCGCTCGAGGCGCTGTTCGAGCATCGCTCAGCCTATCAGCTTCTTGAAGCTCCGGCCCCGACAGCCGCAATCAGGGCGCGGGTCGGGGGAGCGCATGTGCCCGCGGGAGCCGCGGCCTTCGCCGCCGCCGATTGACCGCGCCGCGGCCCCTGGCCGCCGCGATCTTGCCCCGTTTTCTCGCCTGGATGCGCCGCTGACCGCCATCTCCGCTTGGCCGAAAATCTGGCGCGCGCGCCGCGAGTGCGCTAAATGAGCCGCTTCGTCACCGAACGGCGTAAATGGCGCTCCCCCGCCCGCAACCCGAGTCTTTGAAGCATGGCCGACGTCGAATCTGGCGCCCTCTTGTCGAACGGTCGGGAGCGACTGGCGCGCCGCTCACTCGCCGGCGCGGCGTTCATCGCCATCGCGCTTTCCGGCTCAGGCTGCTCGATCTTCGACCAGTTCAATCCCTTCGGTAATGAAAAATATAAGATGGAGGTCACGCCGGACGTTCCGGCGAGCAAGACCTATGACCAGGGATTGGAGAAGCTGGCCAATGGTTCGCCCGCTGAGGCAGCGAAGAAATTCACCGATCTCGGCAAGCAGTATCCGACCTCGGATTGGGCGCGCAAGGGCCTTCTGATGTCGACCTATGCGCAATATCAGGCCGGCGACTACACTACCGCCGAAACGTCGGCCGAGCGTTACCTCAAGGACTACGCCAGCTCCCCAGAAGCGGACTACATTTTGTACCTGCAAGCAAATGCATATTACATGCAGATACCGGACATCTCGCGCGACCAGGAAAAGACGGCGAAAGCCCTGGAAACGTTCCAGGCGGTTGTGCAGAAATATCCGAAGTCGGACTATGCCGAAGACGCGAAATACAAGATCCAGGTCACCCAAGACCAACTGGCCGGCAAGGAAATGTCGATCGGGCGGTTCTACCTCAACCGCCGCAACTACACCGCCGCCATCAATCGCTTTCGGAATGTACTCCAGTACTACCAGACGACGCGCCATGCGGCCGAAGCGCTCTATCGCTTGGTTGAGGCCTATCTTGGGCTAGGGATCACCGAGGAGGCGCAGACTGCCGCCGCCGTGCTTGGGCACAATTTCCCGGACAGCCAGTGGTACCATGACGCCTATGACCTGTTGAAGGGCAAGGGACTCTCGCCCCACGTTTTTGGCGGCTCATGGATTTCGACGATCTGGCACACGGTCGTCCCGTCCTGATCAGGCCATTGGATGCTTTCGCGCCTCTCCATTCGCGACGTGGTGCTGATCGATCAGCTCGACCTTGAGTTCTCGCCTGGGCTGACCATCCTCACCGGCGAGACCGGGGCGGGGAAATCGATTCTTCTTGATGCGCTGTCGCTGGCGCTCGGCGCGCGCGGCGACGGGGGCCTGGTGCGCCACGGCCAGCCGCAAGGCCAGGTGACGGCGACCTTCGAATTGGCGCAGGGACACGCGGCCCATGCGCTCCTCGAAGGGCAGGACATTGAGATCGGCGACGAGCTGATCCTAAGGCGGGTCCAGCTTGCCGACGGACGCACCCGCGCCTATGTCAATGACCGCAGCGTCAGCGCCCAGGCGCTGCGGGGGCTGGCGTCGGCGCTGGTCGAGATTCACGGCCAGCACGACGAGCGCGCACTGACCGACCCGTCGACCCATCGCGCGCTGGTGGACGCCTATGGCGGGCTCGAACCGCCGGCCGCCGCGACCGAGCGCGCCTGTGGCGACTTGCGTGAGGCCGAGCGCGTGCTCGAGGCCGAGCGCGCGAGGGTTAAGGCCGCGGAGGCCGAGGCCGAGTTCGCCGCTCATGCGCACGAGGAGCTCAGCAAACTCGCTGTCCAGCCAAACGAGGAAGAGACGCTCGCCGCGCGCCGGCACGCGATGATGCAAGGCGAGAAGGTCGCAGCCGACATCCGCGACGCGCGCGATCACCTGACCGGCGAAACCGCCATTCTGCCGCTTTTGCTTTCCCTTTCGCGCCGACTGCAGCGCCGCCTACCGCAGGCGCCGGCGCTGCTTGAGCCGAGTGTGAAGGCCCTGGATGAAGCGATCGACGCGATCGAGCGCGCCACGCGCGAGGTCGAGGACGCGCTCGAGGCCAGCGCGTTCGACCCTCACGAGCTTGAGCGTTGCGAGGAGCGCCTCTTTGCGCTCCGGGCGATGGGCCGCAAGCACAACGTTGCGATCGAAGACCTGCCGGCGGTCGCGCAGAAATTCGCCGACGACCTTGCGGCGCTCGCCGCCGGCCGCAGCGAGGTCGGCCGCCTCGAAGCTAGCGTGAAGAGCGCCGCTGAAGCCTATGCCGAGGCGGCAAGCGCGCTTAGCGTCGCGCGCGAGAAGAGCGCCCGCGAACTGGAGGCGGCGGTGAGCGCGGAATTGGCGCCGCTCAAGCTCGAGCGGGCCGAGTTCAGCGTCGATTTGAGGAGCGACGACACGATCGTTTCGCCGAGTGGGTACGACCGCGCGGAATTCTTCGTTCGCACCAATCCCGGGTCGCGGCCGGGCCCCTTGATGAAAGTGGCCTCGGGCGGCGAGCTCGCCAGGTTCCTGCTCGCGATCAAGGTGCGACTGGCGGAGCGCGGCACCGCGCCGACCTTGGTCTTCGACGAGATCGACACCGGCGTTGGCGGCGCCGTCGCTGACGCGATGGGTCAGCGCCTGGCGCGGCTCGCGGCCGGGGCTCAGGTGCTGGCGGTGACGCATGCGCCGCAGGTGGCCGCGCGGGCGCAGAACCACTATCGGATCGTCAAAAGCGACGTTGGCGGGGGCGAGCGCGTCGCGACTGGCGTTTCGCGGCTCGGCGCGACCGAGCGGCGAGAAGAAATCGCCCGCATGCTTGCCGGCGCAGAAATCACTCACGAGGCTCGCGCCGCCGCATTGAGCCTGATCGAGAAGGCCGAACGATCGCAGGAAAATCAGGATATCGACGCTTGCTTCGCCGTTGGCCTTGGCCCTATCAAGCCGAGGGCGGGGCGTCGCGCATCGCGGCGTCAGACAACTAAGGACCCGGCATGAGTCGGGACGAACCCCGAGCCACGCGTGAGGATCTCCGGCGGGTCCGCCTCGCCGCGTCGCTCAGGGAAAATTTGAAGCGGCGCAAGGCGCAGAGCCGGGCGCGGCAGGTCGAGGGTCAGCCGTCGGACGAACCGAGGCCGCCATCCGGCGAGCCGAGGGACTGACGGAGGCGGTCGCGGGCGGCGACCTTCCTTCGGCGAGTGACTTTGAGTGAGAGGGACCGGGGATGGATCGCATACAAATTCGCGGCGGCGCGACACTGAACGGGGCGATCCCGATTTCAGGGGCGAAGAACGCGGCGCTGCCATTGATGATCGCGTCGTTACTGACCGATCAGACGCTAACTTTGGAAAATCTGCCGCGTCTCGCCGACGTCGCTCAACTCGCCTACATCCTTGGCAATCACGGCGTCGACTATTCGGTCGACGGCAAGCGCGTCGGCGAGGAGACCGGCACAGGCCAGACGGCGCACTTGCGCGCCCGCACCATCGTCGACACGACCGCGCCTTATGAAATGGTGGCGAAAATGCGCGCCAGCTTCTGGGTGGTCGCGCCGCTCATCGCGCGTATGGGCGCGGCGCGCGTCTCGCTGCCGGGCGGCTGCGCGATCGGCACCCGGCCGGTCGACTTGTTGCTGATGGCGCTGGAGAAGCTCGGCGCGCAAATCGAGATTGACGGCGGCTACGCCGTGGCGAAAGCGCCGAAGGGCCTTACGGGAGCGGAGATCGAGTTTCCCAAGGTCACCGTTGGGGGAACGCATGTGGCGATCATGGCGGCGTCGACCGCGCATGGGACTTCGCTGATCCGCAACGCGGCCTGCGAACCGGAGGTCGCCGATCTCGCGGCCTGCCTTAACAAGATGGGCGCGCGCATCCGGGGCGCCGGCACGTCGACAATCGAAATTGACGGCGTCGCCCGCCTCAACGGCGCCCATCACCGCGTTCTGCCCGACCGCATCGAAGCGGGAACCTACGCGACCGCGGTGGCGATGACCGGCGGCGACCTTGTGCTCGAGGGCGTGAGCGAGGATCTGTTGGAGGAGGCCCTCGACACGCTCACCCAAGCCGGTGCAACGGTAAGCAGCGACAACCGAGGGGTGCGTGTGAGGCGCAATGGCGCAGGCATCAGCGCGGTCGACATCACAACGGCGCCGTTTCCCGGGTTCCCGACCGATCTGCAAGCGCAGTTCATGGCGCTGATGACGCGCGCGAAAGGCGTCTCGCGCATCAAGGAGACCATCTTCGAGAACCGTTTCATGCACGTCCAGGAGCTCGCCCGCCTCGGCGCGCACATCAAGCTCGAAGGCGACACGGCCGTGGTCAGCGGTGTCAAACGCCTGCGCGGCGCACCAGTGATGGCGACCGATCTGCGGGCCTCGGTTTCGCTCGTCATCGCCGGCCTTGCGGCGGAAGGGGAGACGATCGTCAATCGCGTCTATCACCTCGACCGTGGCTTCGAGCGGCTGGAAGAAAAGCTCGGCGCCTGCGGCGCCGACATCGCGCGCATCGCGGGCTAGGTCGATGGCGGCTCGCGGGCAGGCGCTCAAGCTGATCGCGCTCGACCGGGAGGGTCTGGGCGTCATTTCCGCGCATGTTCAGAACACCTGCGTCAAGCGCGTCGATATGACTTGGCTGCCGCGCCAGCGTCGATTCGTTGTTGCCGGCATGCGCTACGACTGGGTCGGCGCAAAGACCGGGCCCGAGGAGCGCGTCTCCAGCGTGCTGAGGTTCGACCGCGTGTTGAAGGTCTCGCATCTCGGCCTCACGGAGGTCAACTCGGATGCGACGCTTAATCTGTTAGCGGTGACGTTCGAGAAGACCGATCCGCCGGCCGGCATCATCATCCTCGCCTTCGCCGACGGCGCGCTCGTGCGTCTCGAAGTCGAGTGCGTCGAGGTCGAGCTCCGCGACATGGGGCACCGCATCCCTGCCGAGGCCTGCCCCGGCCACGCCCTGACTGATACGTCGGGTGTCTAGCGCGTGGCGCCATGAGGTGAGTTCGCGTATGAGGGGCGCAGACCCTCGCCCGACCCTCTCCCAGAGGGAGAGGAGGCGCGGCGGCGCTCGCTCTCCCTTCTCCCTCGGGGAGAAGGTGGCGCGATAGGGCGTCGAAAGACGCCCGTCTTTCGACGGGCTATCGCGCCGGATGAGGGTCAGCTTTGTGCCAAAGCTTAGGATGGAGAGTTCCGCTTAGCCATGGCCGTGGCGCTCGATATGCAATCGGCGGATTTCGAGCGGCGCTTTGCGTCGCTCGTCGCCGCCAAGCGTGAGTCGTCGGCCGACGTCGACCTCACGGTCGCCGACATCATCGACGATGTGCGACATCGCGGCGATGCGGCGCTCGCCGAATTGTCGCTGCGCTTCGAGCGTATCGAAATCGGAAGAATTGGACTTAAGGTTGGCGCCGCCGATATCGAAGCGGCGATCGGCGCCTGCGAGAAAAAAGCGCTCGAAGCGCTCAAGCTTGCGCATGCCCGGGTGATGGATTTTCACCTGCGCCAGAAGCCCGCCGACCTTTTCTTTACCGACCCGCTCGGTGTCCAGCTTGGCTGGCGGTGGCGGCCGATCGACGCGGTCGGCCTCTACGTTCCCGGCGGGGCCGCGAGCTATCCTTCCTCGGTCATTATGAACGCCGTGCCGGCCAAGGTCGCGGGCTGCCGCCGCCTGGCGATGGTCACGCCGACGCCCGACGGCCACATCAATCCGCTGGCGCTCGCCGCGGCGCGCATCGCTGGCGTGGACGAGATCTATCGGGTCGGCGGCGCGCAGGCGATTGCCGCGCTGGCCTTCGGGACGGACACAATCGCCCCGGTCGATAAGATCGTCGGCCCCGGGAACGCCTATGTCGCGGCGGCCAAGCGGCGAGTGTTCGGCGTCGTCGGCATCGATATGATCGCTGGGCCCAGCGAAGTGGTGGTCCTCGCCGACCGCAGCGCCGATCCGCGCTTTGTCGCCGCCGATCTTTTGGCGCAGGCCGAGCACGACGAGGCGGCGCAGTCGATCCTCATCACCAACGATGCAGGCCTCGCGCGCGCGGTGGAAGCGGAAGTGGAGCGTCAGCTTGAGAGCCTGCCGCGAGCGAAGATCGCCGGCGCGAGCTGGCGCGACAACGGCGCCGTCATCCTGTGCCCGTCGCTCGAAGCCGCGCTTCCGCTCGTCGATCGGCTGGCGCCGGAGCATCTCGAGATCATGGCGCATGACGCTGAGGCGCTCAGCGACAAAATCGCCAACGCCGGCGCGATCTTCCTTGGGCCCCATACGCCCGAAGCGATCGGCGACTATGTCGGCGGATCGAACCACGTTCTGCCGACCGCGCGCTCGGCCCGCTTCTCGTCAGGACTGGGCGTCCTCGACTTCATGAAGCGGACGTCGCTGCTCAGATGCGACGCTCGTTCTCTCGAAGCTCTCGGCGCGGCGGCGATCGCGCTCGGCGAAGCCGAGGGGCTCGAAGCGCACGCACGCTCGGTCGCGTTGCGGCTTCGCGCGAATCGCCCATGAGCCGCAAACCGGCCAAGAGCCGCAATCGCCTCGCCGAGGTCATTTTGGACGAGGCGACCATCCCGCGCGGCGTGGCGGATGTCGATCACGAGCGGGCGGTGGCGATCTTTGACCTGATTGAGGAAAATTCTTTCGGCGTGCCGGGTCGCGACGATGGCCCCTACGTCTTGAAGATCTCGCAGGAGGAATCGAAGCTGACCTTCGAGGTCCAAACCGCCAATGGCGAGACCGCGGCCACGATCGTGGTGTCGATGACGCCGTTCCGGCCGTTGCTCAAGGACTACTTTCTCGTCTGCGAGACGTATTATTCGGCGATCCGGACCTCAAGCCCGCGCCAGATCGAGGCGATCGACCGCGAACGCACGAAGCTGCACAATGAAGGCGCGGACCTTATGGCCCAGCGGCTGACCGGCACGATCGACATTGACCAGGCGACGGCTCGGCGCCTGTTCGCGCTGGTTTCGGCTTTGCGCTGGCGGGTGTGAGTGGAAGTCAGTCCTCGAACGGGAAGCGCGACTTCGTCCTCGCCAACACCCG
>DASXXT010000226.1:0-5359 GCA_036502965.1 Roseiarcus sp.
GAATACGCAAGAAACAATCAAAGCTATGGCCTCACCACCCTCAGAAGCGATCATGTCGCGGTTGAGGGTTCCGAGGTTCGTTTCCAGTTCACCGGCAAGAGCGGCAAGCAATGGTCGCTTGCGATGCGGGACCGGCGCGTCGCGCGGGTCATCCGGGCCTGCCAGGAGCTGCCCGGACAGGACCTCCTGCAATATTTCGACGAGGAGAAGACGTTGCACGCGGTCTCGTCGGGCGATGTCAACGCTTATCTCAGGGAGATCACGGGCGGCGACATCACCGCCAAGGATTTTCGCACCTGGGCCGGCACGGTGCTAGTGGCGCGGCTTCTCGCGACCTCCGATCCATTCACAAGCGCGACACAGGCCAAGCGCGTCATGAGCGCCGCGGTCAAAAAAGTCGCCGCCGCTTTGGGGAACACGGCGGCCGTCTGCCGCAAGTCCTACATCCATCCCGCAATTGCGAACGCCTATTTGAGCGGCGGGTTCGTCCTCGAGGCCGTGCAGGAGGTCAGCGTATCGACCTCGGCAGGTCTGACGGGCGAGGAGATGGCGGTTCTCGCCCTGCTGAAACCCTCACCCCAGCCCTCTCCCGAAGTGGGAGGGGGAGCCGCGCCGCCTTTACTGCGCGCCGGCGCGTGGTAGGCTGACCGGCCGGCCGGAAGGAGGCGCGCGATGGCGAGCTTCGATTCAAAAGCAATCTCCCATATCCACCAGGAACTCCATTCGCATTTGCCGTCAGAGCCGGCCTTGCGCACCAAGGCGCTGGAAGGCCTGCTTGCGGAAAAGCGGCTGATCGATCCCGCCGCGGTCGACGCCTGGATCGAAATGTATCGCGACGAGATCGGACCGAAGCGCGGCGCCGCCGTCGTCGCGCGCGCCTGGAGCGATCCGGCGTTCAAAGCGCGGCTCCTGGCCGATGGAACCGCGGCGATCGACGAATTCGGTTTTGCCGGCCATGCCACCGGCCATCTGCAAGCGGTTGAGAACACGGCGGAAGTGCATAACCTCGTCGTCTGCACGCTCTGCTCCTGCTATCCGTTCTCGCTGCTGGGCCTATCGCCATCCTGGTACAAGTCGAACGAATATCGCGCTCGCGCGGTGCGCGATCCGCGGGCCGTGCTGGCGGAGTTCGGCGTCAAGCTTGATGATGGAACCCAAGTGCGGGTCTGGGATTCGACCTCCGAGCGGCGCTATCTGGTTGTGCCCGAGAGGCCGGAGGGCGTCGAAGATCGGGACGAGGCGGCGCTCGCCAAGCTGGTCACCCGCAATTCGATGATCGGCACGGAGCGCGATCTCAAGCCCAAGCGGGCGAAAGCCTGATGGACGGCGTTCACGACCTCGGCGGACAAGAGGGCTTTGGGCCTATCGTCGATAAGGCCGACGACAGGCCCTTTCACGCCGACTGGGAGATGCGCGCCTTCGGCATCAAGCAGGCGTCGGCCGCGGCGACGAGCTGGACGATCGACTGGTTCCGTCATTGCCGCGAGCTCACCGGTCCGGTCGATTATCTGACGCGGCCTTATTTCGACCAATGGCTGACGACGCTAGCTGCGCAGATGATCGACGAGGGCTATCTGACGCTGGACGAGGTCAAGGCTGGTACCGCGGTTTTTGCGCCGAAGCCGAGTCGTCCGCCGCAAACCCCGGAGGCCGCGCGCGCTGCGGCGAAGGACCCGAGAAGCTTCGCCATCAACGTCAACACGTCGCCGCGCTTCGCGCTTGGCGAGAACGTGCGATGCCGGCTCGATGGCGGCTTCGGCCATACGCGCCTGCCCGGATATGTGCGGGGAAGGGCAGGGGAGATCCATGGCCATCACGGCGGCCATGTGCTGGCCGACGCGTCGGCGCGCGGCGAGAAGCGGGGCGAGCATCTCTACACCGTGGGCTTCGCTTCCTCCGACCTTTGGCCGGAGGCGAAAGGGAGCGGCGACCGCGTGTTCGTTGATCTTTGGGAGAGCTATCTTGAACCGGCCTGAACTTGGCTCAGGCTTTCTCAAGGCCACGGACGGCGAGCCGGTGTTTGGCGAGCCATGGCACGCGCAAACGCTCGCGCTCGCCGACCTTCTCGTCAAAAGCGGCGCGATCTCATCCGCGCGTTGGGCCGAGACGCTCGGAGCCGAGATTGAGGCGCTTAAGGCTGCGCCAGACGACCGCGAAACTTATTACCGCGCGGTGCTCGCGGCGCTCGAGCGGGTGCTTGCGGAAAGCGGCAGCGTCACCCGCGCGGAGGTCGACGAGCGCGAGCAGCAATGGGAGCGTGCTTACTTGCGCACGCCGCACGGGCGGCCGGTCGAGCTCACCGCGGGCATGGAGCCGGACTAGCGCGAGGCGCGTTCGGACCGGACCGTCATCGCGAGGAGCGAAGCGACGCGGCGATCCAGAGCCGCCGCTTCGGCCCTTCATCCCTGGATCGCTTCGCTCACGCTCGCGATGACGGGACGATTCAAATCTCTATCCGCCGATCAAACGCCAGCCGCTGACGTCCCGCTCGAGCACCGTCGCCCGCAGGCCGAACGGCTCTGGCGTGACGCCGCGGATCCAGAGCTCCATGCGCTCGACCTCGACCTCGACAAAAATTGCATTCGCCCGATCTGTTTCGCCGGGAAAGTAGACGTCATAAGCGGCTTTCCAACGGCTGCGAGTCTCGGACCCGTCCTCGTGCAGCGCGGCCTTGCCGATCAAGGTGACGAAGGCGAGGTCGGGGTCGTGCTGGAAGAGGATCGAAACCTCCTTGGCGCGCCGCATGTCGGCCGCCTTTTGGGAACGCCCGTCGGTAAGGAACCGGATCTTCCACTCGTCCTCGCCGGGGTCGTTCAGCACCCGCCCCATCGGGCGAACATTGGGGGCGCCCGCTTCAGTCGAGGTCGTGAGCCAGCAATAGCGCGCGCTTCGCGTCGTCTTCGCCGCGCCGGCCAACAGGCGGCTTACGTCAACGGCGTCAGGCTTTGCCTTGGTCTCCAACATCGGAACATCCTCCGTTTTTTCGCCCCCGTCGCTTCGACGTATCATATCTAGACGCGATCGTCTAGACGAACTAGTCTACAACCATGGGACGAGCGCAATTCGATCAGGCCGGATTCCTGGCCGCGGCCCGCGCCCTCATCGCCGAGCGAGGACCTAAGGCCTTGACGGTCGATTCCGTCGCTGAGCGGATGGGTGCGCCCAAGGGTTCGTTCTACCATCGCTTCGCCTCGCGCGACGCGCTGTTGGGTGAAGTATGGCTCAAGAGCGTGCTCGCCTATCAGGAGGGTTTTGTCGCCGCGATCGAGGCGGGCGACGGCCTCAGGGCCGCGCTCCACACGCCGGCATGGGCGCGTCAGCATTTGGACGAGGCGCGGCTGCTCATGCTCTATAGCCGCCACGATTTCGTTCATGGGGACTGGCCAGCGCCGCTCAGGCGCGGCGTGGCCGCTCAGGCTCAGCGCTTCGAGGCCTGCTTGCGGACGTTTGCTCGCGCCGCCTTCGCTCGCGCCGGTCCGGCTCAGATGCGTCGCGCGGCATTCGTGCTGGCGGAAGTCCCGATCGCTGCCGTGAAGCCGCACCTTGAGCGGCGCGAGCGGCCGCCGCCGCTGGTCGATGAATTGATCAGCAAGACGTATCGCGCGATCGTGGGGGATGCGTAGACGCGCTCCATAGGGCGTCCGGAAGGACGCCTGTTTTTCGACGGGCTATGGAGCGCGTCGGCCGGAGTCGTGGACTTAGGCCACAAGGCCACGACGTTTCCGAGTCCATGAGTCCTGCTTTAAAAGATGAGCCACGCTGCTAAACGGCGCTTGAAGGCGAAACGCATGTCCGACCAACGATGGCGCAAGAGGGTCCTCGGCAATCGGGCGCTCGCGCCGGAAACCTTGATGATGGGCTATGGCTACGATCCGTTCCTGTCGGAGCGGTCGCTGAAGCCGCCGGTCTTTCACACCTCGACTTTCGTGTTCCGCACCGCCCAGGACGGCAAGGAATTCTTCGAACTGGCCTATGGCCTGCGCCAGAAACGGCCGAACGAAGAACCGGGCCTCATCTACAGCCGGATCAACAACCCCGATCTCGAAATGCTCGAGGACCGGCTGGCAATCTGGGACGAGGCCGAGGCCAATCTGACATTCGCCTCGGGCATGGCCGCGATTTCGACCAGCCTTTGGGCCTATGCGCGGCCCGGCTCGGTCATCGTTCATTCGGGCCCGGTCTATGGCGGGACCGATTTTCTCCTGAAGAGGATTCTGCCGCAATTCGGCGTGACCCCGATCGGCTTCCCGGCCGAGAGCGGCGCAAAGGCGATGGAGGAAGCGGTGAACCGGGCGCGCGCCATCGGCCCGATCGCGGCGCTTTATCTCGAGACGCCAGCCAATCCGACCAACGGCCTCGTGGACATCGGCCGCGCCAGGCAGCTCGCCGACAGCCTCAGGGGCGAGGACGGAAAGCGCCCGGCGGTCATCGTCGACAATACGATGCTTGGGCCCCTGTACCAGACGCCCATGGCCCACGGCGCCGATCTGGTCGTGACCTCGCTGACCAAATATGTCGGCGGCCATTCCGATCTGATCGCGGGCGGCTGCTCGGGAACGGCCGCGGCGCTCGAGCCGATCCGCGGCATGCGCACGATCCTCGGCACGATGTGCGATCCCAACACCGGCTGGCTGTTGATGCGCTCACTCGAAACGTTGAAGCTGAGGATGACCGCCGCCGCCGAGGGCGCGCGCAAGGTGGCGGAGTTTCTGCGCGGCCACTCTGCGGTCGCCTCAGTTTGGTATTTGGGCTTTTTGCCCGAGGACCACCCTGATCGGCGGGTCTTCGAACGTCAGTGCAAGGGCGCAGGCTCGACCTTCAGCTTCGAGGTGAGGGGCGGCGAGGCCGAAGCTTTCGCTGTGCTGGACCGGCTCGAAGTGATCAAGCTCGCCGTCAGCCTGGGTGGAACCGAGACCCTGGCTTCGCACCCCGCGGCCATGACCCATTCCGACGTTCCGCCCGACGAACAAATCCGCCTCGGGATCACGCCGGCTCTGATCCGCCTCTCGGTCGGAATCGAAAACCCGGACGATCTCATCGCCGATCTCGACCAGGCGCTGAGAGTGTGACCGATACCGCCCGCAAGCAGTTTGCCCGACATGGCCAGCATGCCCCGGACTAACTGAACCTTGGTGCAGGGGTCACATACCAACATGCTACCCGAATCAACCTCTGTGCAATTCAGCACTTAGCTTTCATCGGATAACCTTGTTTCATGCCTGGTCGTCGAAGTCCCGGCGAGCTTGTGCAGTTATCCTGAGCACCGTCAGAAAAATACGTTCTGACGAACGAGCAACGCGCCGCCATGAATGCGAAGATTTTCGCTTTGAGCCCCGAAGTCCGCGAAGCCGCTCTCGAC
>DASXXT010000227.1:0-2743 GCA_036502965.1 Roseiarcus sp.
AAAAGACAGGCCGAGGTCATCCGTTGAGCACAGCTCGCTCCGGTTCGCCACATAGTGATGGTCCCGAGCGCAGCTTTTCGCAAAGTCGGCCCGCGTCGGCGCGGAAATGGACTAATAGAGTTGCTCCATTTTTATTCCTCGCCGCGGCCGGTGCCGTGGCCGAGACCCCCGCACAATGATGGCGCTTCTCAGAAGGGCGACTCCGAAACCAGGAGCGGTGCGCGTTACCCATGTGGCGCCCCTCGGAACCGCTGGCGTTCAGGGGTGGGACGGAGAGTTCGAATCTCCTTTGCTCCAGCGGAGAGTCGGTTGCGAACTGGTTTTTGTGAACAGAGCTAACGGACCAAGTTTACTGGCTTAGTTTAATGCGGATAAAATTTGCCGGGGGGTTCCACCGCGCGGCGGTCTCACATCGCTGGCGTCTGATCCGGCTCGGCCGCCGACAACGCCGACCGATCACTTTGCTTGACGGGGCGAAAATGGAAATCGCGGATTGGCTGAGAACGATCGGGTTGGAGGGTTACGAGCCCGTTTTCCGCGAGAACAGGATCGACGAAGAAGCGTTGCTGACGCTCAGCGAGGAGCAGCTGAAACAAATGGGAATTGGCGCCGTCGAGCACCGGCGGCGCCTGGTGGCCGCGCTGGATGTCCTCAGCTCCTCCATGCTCGGCTTTCCGCTGGCGGGAAAGATTGCGGCGCTCGCCGACGAGGACGACCTTGCCGCCGTCCTCATCCACCTCAACGACACCTACCGCATCGAGGAACGTCTTCCCGACGTGCCCGGAATGGCGCGCATCGCCACCCTGGTGAAGCGCATCTCGCGCTATGTCAAGCGCAAGCTCGGCGAGGACCGCACGCTCGTGCTCCACGCCGGCGATTTCCTTTCACCCTCGCTCATGAATGTGAAGCTCCACTCCGAGGGCGGGCAAATGATCGAGCTGCTCGGCCATTGCGGGGTCGATTGGGCGCTCCTGGGCAACCACGAGTTTGACCGCGGTCCGGAGGCGCTCAAGCGCAGCCTCGCCGCGGCGCGATTCAAGGTCGTGGCCAGCAACCTGCGGCCGCGCGACACTGGTTATCCGCCGATCGCCGAGCTCGCCTTATGGCCTCGGAAGGATCCGTTCCTCGCCATCGCCGGCTTTGCGGGGGAAGAGACCATCGCGCAGGCGGAAGCCCGCGGCGGGTTCGAGACGCGGCGCTGGCACGAAGTGCTGCCCAAGATCGTAGAGCAGGTCAAGGCGGATTCGCGGCTGGGCGCGTTCGTGGCCCTCTCCCACATGAACCGCAACGAGGATAAGCAGGTGCAAGAGACACTCGGCGGCCTCTGGCACAAACGCGGCTTCGCCTACCTCCTTGGCGGCCATGATCATGATATCTCATGGCAGGAGCCCGGCCCCTGCCTGCTGGCAAAAAACCTCTCAAACGCCAAAACCGTCACTGTGATCCTGCTCAGGAAGAGCGGTATCGTTGCGCCGCCGAAGGACGCGCTACCGCCGCCGCGCGATCCGCCAACGCGCCGCGCCGAGATAGAGATCGCGGCCAACATGCGGCGCTTCGAGTATGGCGACGACGGCTGGCGGCAGGTCTACCCCGCCTTCGATACCGTCGTGAACGACGCGAAGGCGGCGTGGCGCCGCACTGCGCCGAGCCGTTCCCGGCCCGATTTCCTTGACGCGTTCGAGCGCCGCATCGCGAAGGTCGCCAGCGACTGGCCCGAGAAAGAGGTCCGCAGCTGGGGTTATATCGGCCGAGCCGACCGGTCGCTCGTGGAGCTTGCGATGTTCGATGCCTCGGACGACTTCAGAAGCGATGTCTACACGCTGCCGAGACACGACGGCGATCCCGACACTCTGCGCCGCATAAAGCCCGCTCCTGCCGCGCAGCGGGCGACTGCGCGCTGGCTGGCGCAGCTCGCGGCCGGGCTTGGACCGCATGGCGGGCGCCTCGTCGCCGATTTTACGCGCGCGGCGGCGAAGCTCGACGCAACCGATGCGGCGCTGCGAGCGCGCAGCACCGATTTCGGCAACTTCGTCGCAGATGCCCTCAAGGCGGCGGCCGGGGTCGATCTTGCCCTCGTCAACGCCGGTTCGTTCCGAATCGATGACTTCGTTGCCCCGCGCGTCACGCTGCGGGACCTCGAGGAGGTGTTTCTCTTCGATGGCCCCGACGCGCTGACGGTGGTCGAACTGACGCGAAACGAAATCGGCGACTTCTTCGCGCACGCCTTAAAGACTGTGGGCGGCGGCGGTTTCCTGCAGGTCTCCGATCGCCAGGACGGCGACTGGGCCGCCCGCCCCACCGCGCGCGTCGTCATCACAAAGTACCTCCTTGCCGGTCAGGGCGATGGCTATCCGGCCCTTCTCGCGCGCAGCCGCAACGTCGGCCCTGATCGGGTATTCGACTGTCTCGGAGGAGCGTCACTCGCGAAGTACAGCATCAACCAAATGGTCCTGAAGGGCGCGCCGCATGTGCGCTACACAGCCGACCCACGGCTCGTTGGCGCGGCGCCTCCCGGCGTCGAGACCGAGCTGGTGCAGTCCTTAATGGTGCGGATCGACACTTATATCGCCGCCGCCGCAGCGGCGGGGCTGTCGGAGGATCAAGCACGGTCGCTGCCCTACCAGCCCGGATCATGGGCATCGAAGCTGACCCCGGCGGGGCGCGCCGCGCTCATCGAACTGCGCAAGCAGGTGGTTGAGATTGTCGGGCGTCAAGGCTTGCGCTGGGTGAACGAGCATCTTCT
>DASXXT010000228.1:0-1629 GCA_036502965.1 Roseiarcus sp.
CGGGCGGGCGAGCGGCATGCCTCGATCCTGACAAGGTGACGCCAACTATGGACGCGGTCGCGTCGCAGGTGTGGCTTAATACTCCGCGCCGGTAAATGGTTGCGCCGTTACGCTGCGCAGTCGAATGTCGGCTCATGGCCCACTGCGGCGGGTCGCGGCAACGCAGCAGGATGTCGGCAATCGAGGGTAAACCGGACGGTCGGCGGACACGGAGCGATCCACGTAAACGAGGATAACTTGAATCGTCCGGAATGATTTTGATCTAGACTCATTCCAACTCGGCGCAGAGGGCCGCGCCCTTCCTCCTGCCTGGGAAGTGGTGTAATTTTCGGTGGCGGGTTCATCTCGCCCGGCGGCATTGGTATGGGGAGTTCGCGATGAAATATCATGTCACCTGCGCGCTTGCCATCATGGCCGCATGGGGCGTTACCGGCGTGGTTGCTCAGCCTGCCGCCAATCCGATCGAAGGGCATCTTGCGGCCGCAAAGGCGGCGGCGGGATTCGATTTTCCGGGCCTCCTGGCGCGCAACTGCATTGCGCCGCAGACCGCCGAGAGCCCCGATGTCGCGCCGCCGCCGCCGCCCGACCGGGCAAGTTGGTATACCGAGTCGGCCAAAGTCTTCGACAACCTCTACTTCGTCGGCACCAAGTTTCATTCCTCGTGGGCGATGACGAGCCGCGAAGGAATCATCCTGCTCGATACGCTGTACGATTACGCCTCCGAGGAGGCGATCGTTGGCGGCTTGAGGCAGCTCGGCCTCGATCCTACCACAGTCAAATACGTCATCGTCTCCCATGCCCACGCCGATCATGACGGCGGAGCCAAGCTGATGCAGGATCGCTTCGGTTCCCGCATCATCATGGGCGGGCCCGATTGGGACAGGATCGAAAGATCCGTCAATCGATACCCGAACGGAAAGCCCAGGCGCGACCTAATCGCCCTCGACGGCCAGAAGATTGTGCTAGGCGATGCGGCGGTGACGCTCGCCCTCACGCCCGGCCACACCGCCGGCACGGTTTCGATGTTCTTTCAGGTGAGGGATAACGGCACGCGCCTGATGGTCGCCTATTCGGGCGGGACCGCGTTCAACTTCCCGAACGACGTACCGCATTTCGACACCTACATCGATACTCAGCGCAAGATGGCGGCGCTCGCCTCCAGCCTGAATGCGAGCGTCATCATGTCGAATCATTCGGAATTCGACAACGCGGTTGCCAAGATCAAAATGCTTGCAGCGCGCAGGCCCGGCGAGCCGCATCCTTTCGACCTCGGACGCGACGCGGTACTGCGCTATTTCAGGACGTCCGACGAATGCGCCCAGGTGGCCCGGCTCAAGCTGCTGTAGTGCCTGCCCATGGAGGCTCGCTTGCCTTGTTGCGGTGCATCAGTCGGGTTTTGGCCCAACTCGGAAGCTCATGAGGCGGCAGCGAATTTCCGGTTATCGAGGTAGAGCGGACGCTCTGAACCCGTTCCAGACCGCCATGACGCGATGTGGTATCTTGGACTGAATTTGGGCGTGGTCCCTGAGGCTCTTGGGGAGGACTACATGAGGCGGCGGGAGTTCATCACCCTTCTCGGCGGCTCAGTGGCCGCATGGCCGCTGACGGCGCGCGCGCAACAGCCGGCAA
>DASXXT010000229.1:0-6353 GCA_036502965.1 Roseiarcus sp.
GTCGAAGAAGCCCTCGGAACGCTTGTACGCGCCGCTGAAGAGGTTGGCGTTGATCCACTCGAAGTCGAACATCGACGCCAGCGCCGCGCGCACACGGACGTCGGCGAACGCCGCGCGGCGGGTATTGAACGCGAAGCCGGAAACGCCCTTCGGCAGGCCGCTCGGAATGGCGGCCTTGACGACGCGCTCGTCCCTGACGGCAGGAAAATCATATTCGTTGCGCCATCGGTTGGTGTCGTCCTCGACCCGATAATCGATCAGCCCGGCCTTGAAGGCCTCGAACATCGCCGTCGCGTCGCGGTAGTAGTCGATGCGGATCCGATCGAAATTGTAGAGGCCGCGCGAGATCGGCAGGTCCCTCCCCCAGTAGTTGGGATCGCGCTCCAGCACCAGGCGCTCCCCGGGCTTGACCTCCGCGACCCGATAGGGGCCCGATCCGATTGGAATCTGCAGCGTCTGATCCTCGAAATGCTCGGCGTCGATATGGGCGCGCGACAACACCGGCATGATCGCGAGCGTCAACGGCAGCTCGCGGTCGTTGGCGCCGGAAAGGTCATAAGCCACGGTCCAGTCATCCGGCGCGTCGATGCCTTTGACCAGCGAAAAGGCGGCGCGCTGCTGCGGGCGGCCTTTGGCCTTGAGCAGGTTGAAGGTGAAGACGACGTCGGCCGAGGTGATCGGCGATCCGTCCGAAAACCGCGCGGCCGGATCGAGATGGAAGACGACCTCATCGCGCGCCGCATTGGTTCCGATGCTCTTGGCGATGAGGCCGTAAAGCGTGAAAGGCTCGTCGGCGGAGCGCGCCATCAGCGACTGATAGACGTTGCCGATGAGGCCCTGCGCGGTCGACAAGGCCTTGACGTTGTAAGGGTTCAGGCTGTCGAAGGCGCCGAGATAAGCGAGATTGAGCGCGCCCCCCTTGGGCGCTTGTGGATTCACGTAGGGCAGGTGGTCGAAGCCGGGCGGCAAGGCCGGGTCGCCGTGCATCGCAATCGCGCCCGCCGGCGGACCGGCGCCGCCGGCTATCGTCGCCGCGCCGGCGAGCGCGATCGCAAGCGCAAGCGCGGCGCCGAGGAGGGAGCGAATCGTCCAGCCGATCATGGCCGCCGTTCTATCATCGGGGGTCGGCGGATTCCCAATGGAAGGCGTATCTTTGGCCCGAGACGCCCCGTTGGCCGTTTTTTTGCGCGAGGC
Source organism: Roseiarcus sp. (assembly GCA_036502965.1). Lineage (GTDB taxonomy): Bacteria > Pseudomonadota > Alphaproteobacteria > Rhizobiales > Beijerinckiaceae > Roseiarcus. The sequence continues at coordinate 1,195 of DASXXT010000229.1, forward strand.
GGATGGTCGAAGGGACGAAATTGCTATTGGAATGTTGCGTCGAATATGGAAAGAGGGGCGCCAATACGCAGCGCGTTCAGCGCGCCTCGTGTCATGAGGTCGCCTCGAGGCTCGCCGACGCCAGTTGTGGGCGCCGATTGGCGCTATTCTGGCGCTGGGCGAAGCGCAATACTTAGCAGTTCGAAAGGACGATTGATGAGATTTCAAGTCATGCGCTTAAGCGCCGCCGCGCTCGCAATAAGCGCCGCGCTAGCCGGCGCAGCGTTTGCGCAGGCGCCGCCGGCCAAGCCCGCTGCTCCTGGAGCGCCGGCAGCGCCGGGCCAGGCGGCCCCTGGCGCGCCTGCGCAGCCGCCTCCGCCCTCCAAGGTCGATTTGGTGTCGCCGGAGCCGCAATGGGCCAAATTCTGCGCCAAAGAACCGGCCAACGGCCGCGACGCTTGCGCCACGATGCGCGACTTCTCGACCTCGGCCGATCAGCCGCCAATGATCAGCATCAACCTCTTCGACGTGTCCGGCGAGGAGAAACGCAAGTTGCGGTTTCTGATCTTGCCGATCGGCATGCTGCTGAAGCCTGGCTTCCGGGTCATCGTGGACAAGGGCGAGCCGATTGAAGGCAGGTACGATATGTGCTTCCAGAATGCCTGCTCGGCGGAAATCGAAATCGGCCCGAAGACACTTGAGGCTCTGAAAAAAGGGCAGACAATGAGCGTGGTCATGCGCGTGCCCGGCGGCGATCTTTCCGGGCGCGAACTGACGTTCAACATTCCTCTGAAGGATTTGGGTCCGGCGTTCGAAGGTAAGCCGACGGACCCCAAGGTTCTGGAACAGCAACGTCAGGCGTTGCAGCAGCAGCTGCAGAAGAAGGCGGAAGAACAGCGCAAAATGCTCGAGCAGCAGCAAAGCGGGGCTACAGCAGCCCCGGCAGCGCCAGCTCCTGCCGCGCCCGCCGCTCCAGCTCCCGCCGCTCCGGCGAAGTAACCCGGCCGTTCAGGCCTCTCGCGACGGCGGGAGGCCTGGGCGCGAGGACAAAGGACAACACAATCGCACCTGAGAATTGTCCGGGGGTTTTCGCCAGGGCTGCGGCGACGGCTTCAGCTCAGGCGCGATCGGCCGCGGGCACAATACCTTCCATCCTCCGTTCGCTCGAAGGCTTCGCTCACCTGCGGGTGCCGAACCGGCTCTCCAGATTCGTCGGACACCAGATTCTGTTCTGAGACATAGGCGACGTACTGGCTGTCTTCGTTCTCGGCGTAGAGGTGATAGAATGGCTGTTCTTTAGCGGGACGCACCTCAGCGGGAATCGAACGCCACCATTCTTCGGTATTGGCAAAGATCGGGTCGACATCGAAGATCACCCCACGGAATGGGTAGAACCGGTGTTTGACGACCTGGCCAATCCCGAATTTCGCGTCGCGACTTTGCATAGCCTCCGATCTCCTTTGCCCGCCATCCGATCGTTATAGCGCATCGCGCTGAAACGGGAACCGCTCGTCGACCGATCTCCTGACTTGCCCACAGATCGGCGGCTTGAAGCTGTGGCTTCTCCACCGAAAGCAATATTTGGGCCGTAAGTGCGCCGCGAGCGGGCCTAGCGCGATCAAAACTGGTAGAGCGCCGCATAGTCCGGGTCTCTCGCCGCCACTTGCTGGGCGAGATCGAGTATGACCCGCGCCTGTTTCCAAGTCGCATCGTCCTGCATTTTGCCGTCAATCATAACCGCGCCCGATCCGTCCGGCATGGCGGCCAGAATCTTGCGCGCGAATCCGACTTCGGCCGGATCCGGCGAGAACACCTTCTTGGCGATTGCGATCTGGCTCGGATGCAGGGTCCACGCGCCCGCGCAGCCGAGGAGGAAGGCGTTGCGGAATTGCGCCTCGCAGCCAGCCAAGTCCGAGAAATCGCCGAACGGCCCATAGAACGGCTTGACGCCGTTCCCTGCGCAAGCGTCGACCATGCGTGCGATGGTGTAATGCCACGGATCTTGTTGAGCGGTCGCGCGGACGGCATTATTTTGACCTGCGTCGGCAAGCACGCGGTAGTCAGGATGGCCACCGCCGACTCGCGTCGTCTTCATCGCGCGCGAGGCCGCGAGGTCGGCCGGGCCGAGGCTCATCCCATGCATACGCGGCGACGCGGCGGCGATCGCCTCGACATTGTTGACGCCCTGCGCGGTCTCCAAAATCGCATGCACCAGAATGGGGCGTTTGAGACCATTGCGCGCCTCGAGCAGCGCCAGATACTGGTCGAGGAAATGAATGTCCCAGTCGCCTTCGATCTTGGGGACCATCACCACGTCGAGTTTGTCGCCGATCTCGCCCACGAGCCGGGTCATATCGTCGATGAACCAGGGCGAATTGAGCGCGTTGACGCGCGCCCAAAGTCCGGTCGAGCCGAAGTCGGTCGCCTTCGCCATCGCGATCAAGCCGTCCCGGGCCGCGAGCTTGGCTTCGATCGGAATCGCGTCCTCGAGATTACCGAGGACGACGTCGACTTGGCCGACAAGCTCGGCCGTCTTGGCGCGCACCTTTTCATTGTGGGGCGGTATGAAATGAATCATGCGCTCAAGCCGCGAGGGAAGCTCAAGCAGCGGGCGCGGGGCCCCGATTGCCAGCGGATCGAAATACCGACGCGGGGCTTTCATGAGCGGGGGTCTTGTCCTGACAGAGTCTAGGCCAGGGATAGGGCGATTTCGCTTTCGTCGCAATTCGCCTGTCGAGCTCCCCCAGGCCCGGCGGGATGTGGCTTCAGCGGCGATGAGGTTTGCTGGGCTCGACCGCCGCTGAGCCTTGCGCGGATTACCCCAGAGCGAATGGACGAGGCACGCAAGGTCGCTTCCGTCAAACAGATGTTCCGAGTTTCGGCGCTGCGCGGTCCCCCGGGCCGCCGCTCGTAAACGTTACTTGCCGAGTAGCAAGCCCGTAACGTCGCGTCATTGCTCCAACAACACTTCGCCCGGGTTCGGTGGCTTTGGCAAACCCTCGAGGAGATCCTTTGCGGCCGCTTCAAGATTTTCGGATCCGGAAATCCGCGGAATCCATGGCTTTTCGCCAGCCGAAACAACAACCGAAAGATAGGTTCGCCATTTGGCGACAGGACCGATGCAGCAAGCGCGTGGCGGACATTGACACGCCGAATGGCAGAAAAAGCCGCAGCGCCGCTGACAAAAACTTTAGCATTCCGGCAAATCGTTCGATCCCGTTAAAAGTACATAAACGCGCCCGTTGTTTGATATCCGAGTTTTCACTCGGGGCGCACGGTCTCACGCCGACTCGCGGGCCTCGACAACTGTGGGGCCTCCCCCGTGTCGACATTCGGTCTTGATCGCCTGTTGCGTAACCACCGGCAACGTCGCGATGATGTATGCGCTCGTCGCGCCGATCCTTGTGTTCGGCGGCGGAGCCGCGATCGACTACGGCCGGGCGGCGCAAATTCACACGAAACTGAACGCCGCGGCCGACGCCGCCGCGCTCGCCGCGCTGACCCCGTCGATGCTGCAGCAAAGCACGGATGTCGCCAAGGCCGCCGCCGTGTCCATGTTCAACGGTCTGACCGAAGGCATCCCGGGCCTGACCGCCCACGCGACGCAAGTGACGGTTAACGTAACGGTCGGTTCCACCGTGCTCATACGCAACGTTTCGGTCAGCTACTCGTCCTCGGTCGACACCATCTTCGCTCAAGTGCTCCACACACCCACATTGCCGGTTTCGGGTGTCTCCGAGGCGAGCGCGCAGGCGCCGCCCAATGTGGACCTCTACGTGCTGCTCGACAATTCGCCGTCGATGGCGCTGCCAGCGACGGCGGCCGGCATCACAAAAATGGAGAGCCTGACGACGCAGGAACAGACCGGTGGCTGCGCCTTCGCCTGCCATCACGTGTCTACCAACGCAAACAGCGACACGAAGGGCAACCCCTGCGTCGATGGGACGACGCCGGCCTTGAGCGCTCCCCCGCCGTCGACGTCGAAGGGAAACTCCTATTGCGAGACCAAGCACGGCGGGCAGATCGACAACTATAAGCTCGCCCGCAACAACAACATCACCCTTCGCCTGGACGAATTGAACACCGGCGTCTCGACCCTGCTCCAGACCGCATCGACGGCCGCGCAGTCGAGCGTGTTCGCGACCCCGCCAAAGTATCGATTTGCGATCTACTCCATGGATAGCCTCTGGCAGATCGGCCTCAGCCAGCTCATGGCCTTGACCTCCAGTTATACCTCCGGCTGGACGACCGCCTCTGCCAATTTCGGCGTGATGGAAATGTATTCGAACAACAACACCTGCGGAAATGCGGTGTGCAGCGCTGCTTGCACCGCCGCGACCAAGCCCGCCTGCGTGAACGGCGACGTCGCCACCAATTACGACAACTCGCTCAACACACTGAGTCAGGCGAGCTCCATTCCCGACCCGGGCAACGGCACCAACGAACCCAGCGACAAGCCGCAAGAAGTGCTGTTCATCGTCACCGACGGGGTCGAGGACGAGCAGAGCGGCTCACGCCGCCTCGAACAGACGATTAACGACCTCGGCGGGGACCCTAATGCGGCTCCTTATGGCAACGTAAAGGGAACCAACTGGTGTACGACGATCAAGAACCGCGGAATTAAGATCGCGATCCTCTATACCGACTATCTGGCGGTTCCGGCCAACGGCTGGTACCTGAGCCATATCGATCCCTTCCGATCCAAGATCAGCGCCGACCTCCAGGCCTGCGCCACGCCTGGCTTGTTTATTGATGAGGCGAACGACACGAACATCGGACAGGACCTTGCCAAACTGTTCAACTTGGCGGCGGCCCCTGGCCACCTGACCCAATAGGGCGAGAACGACGGCGTCTGCAAATAGCTGCAAACAATCACCAATAAACGCAAATAAACGCTAGTAAATTTGCTTTGTTTTAGGGGGTATTGGGGGCTAGAGAACGCGCGAAAACGCGTGTCGAAAGGACGCTTCCCTTAAAGTCAACACATAAAAATAATATGCCTTATTACACACACCCGCTCTCTCCAATCTCGCGCTATACCATACGCGCATACGTAGGCCCCTCCTATACCGCCCTCTCCTGTCTCGCCTCTCATTCCATCGCCTCCAATACACAAGAGCGATGCTGCGCTGTTTCGCTCTGTCTGTTTCTGTGTGTGGCATGTGAGTGGCGCATGGGTC
>DASXXT010000230.1:0-11813 GCA_036502965.1 Roseiarcus sp.
CACTTCCAGCGGCAAGCCGCAGAAGCGGCGGAACGACAGCCGGTCCCGAACCGCCTCCTCAGCGCCCGGATCAGACAGCGTGTGCCACTGCTGCAGAAGCAGGATCTTGAACATCACAAGCGGCGGATAGCCCGGCGCGCCTCGGCTCGAAGCATGGATCGGAGCCAGCAGCGCCGCAAAAGCCGGCCAATCGAAAGCCTGCTCGATCCGATCCAGAAACCCGCCGCTCTTCCCGCAACCGCTCACCAGCGCATCGACGAACGAAGGTTGGGAAAGGTCACGGCGCGACATCGGCGAATCATCCTCTTTGGCCCACCTCAGAGAATCAAATCCAACCGACTTCTGCAAAGCTCTCGCTGACAAGTTCTTCGGTCAAATGCGAGGGGATACTTGAGACGCCGGCGCGGCCGTCAGTTCCGCTTTATCGGCGCGGCGCTCCCGCCGCAGATCGCATCTTCAAGTAAAGCATGTTCGGGCGATCGGGCTTCCCTCGAAGGCAGTGGCGACCCGCCTCAGGAAACGGCACTGGGCTCGTGTCCGGCTGGCGCCGTTTGTGGAATGGAGAGCGCCTGGCGAAAAGGCTGGATGCGGGTCAACCGCACGGCGGCCATGACGTCCGAACTGGCCCGCGCAGCCTCCGCATAATCCTGAAGGCGTAGAAGAGAAAGTCGCGCTCCGCCCTTGGCCTCGCTGCGGCTCCATTCGTCGAACATCAGGAATTTAAGATCGGCGACGCCACCCGCTTCTTTCACCCATAGCGCGGAGGCAATCTGCACGGCGTCGGTAAACGACATCATTCGTGGCTGTTCGTCTGCTCCGCGCACGCTGGCGGGCCTTTGCCATTTTGCGTCGCGGAGCCGCGCCACGCGCAGCATTGTATTCGGATCGGGCGTTACCAGCGTCGTCAGCGAGCGGATATATCGAGTCAATCCCTCTAGAGTGTCGAAGCGTCCGGGAACAAACATCGATGGCTTCAGCTCCGCAAACAGGATGCTGCTGACCCAAATGCGACGTTTCGCAACGGCAGCCTGGGTCAGAATCCCTTCGATGTGCTCTTCCGCTTCGCCCGAGGCGCCGCTCGCGTGCCGCAGAAAGACGTTTGTGTGGAGGAAATGATGATCGCAATCGGATTGACCCGAGCGCGCATCCGTTTGGGGGAATGGGTGCATCTCAAGTTCCATTGGTTCCTTGCCGCGGCGGGTCCGCGCCGCGGGTGCGAGTCGACAAAAGCAGCCTGCAGCAATCTCATTAACAACGGCCAACCCTCTGCCCCTTTTTATCGCGGGGACAATGAATTAGAGTTGAAACGAGCATGACGGTGGGTAAGCCGCGTCACACAGCGGTGCGGGCATTGCCGGCGCTCTATTCTCGAACGGACCCGCGCTCGATCAATCGAGACCTCGTAAATCAAATACCTTCGTTGCGAGGGCCCGATGAAGGCCGACGCTCAGCAACAAGCCAACGGTCAGGGCGCGGCGAAGTCTTATCCCGAATGGGCCCCGGCCTCACGTTGACGACTGCGTGTCGCGCGATATCCAACTGCGCGCGCGTCAGCCTCGCACATATAGGCGCCCCTGCGGGTGTGCCCGTAATAACGCGTACCCGAGTAGTGGTAGACGCGCGTTGGCGTGTTGACCCACACGACGGTGTTCGACGGGCAGCGCGCACGCGCCGCGAGCTCGGTTGTATATTCGTCTGCTCGCGGGGTCGAGGGCGCGCCGGCATTCGACGCCGGCGCCGAAGCGGGAGCCGACGGCTGCCACCATGGGAACAGAGACCCTGACTGAGAGGCAAGCGCGGGCGCCGGGGCGGGGGCAGGCTTAGGAGCGATTGTTGCAGAAGACGGCGCCGCAGCGGCGCCATGGCGCGTACGGCATTGCGCCAGAAACTGAGGCCAGCTCTGGCCGCCGGTCGTTCCCGCGGCCTGGGCCTGCTTCCATTCGCTGGCGCATTCTCTCATGACGCTTTGGGCGTTGGCCGCAGTTGGACCGGCGATAGAGAGCCCAAAGGCGATCGCCGCCGCCGTCAGCCAGGAAACGAACGAACTACGCATGTCATTCCCCATCCGCACCCTGGAACGGGCGCGGGCGTCAGCCTATCGCGAGGAGGACCGCTCCGCCAAGCCGGATTCCCCCGTCATGTCTGATCGTTACATTCGGTCCGGGGCGCAACGGAACGCCCCGTGCGGAAATTGAGTCACCGCCTGCTCATGAGGCGACGGTTTGTTTGACCCGATCAGCGGGAGCGGGCGCGGGTACGCGTTCGGGCGTTCCGCTTGGCGCCGCGCGCAGATATTGCCTAGGCCACGGCGCGGCCTGCCCGAGTTCTCGCGCGGCGCGCAACGGCCAGTAGGGGTCGCGCAGCATCTCCCGCGCGAGCAGCACGAGATCGGCCTGATCGTTGCGGATGATCTGGTCGGCTTGAGCCGGCGCGGTGATCATGCCGACCGCGGCGGTGGCGACGTTCGCCTCCCGCCGGATCCGCTCGGCGAACGGCGTTTGATATCCGGCTCCGATTGGGATGTCCGCCTTCTCGACATTGCCGCCCGAGGAGCAATCGATCACATCGACGCCAAGAGCGAGCAGAAGGCGCGCGAGCTCGACCGATTGGTCGATGTCCCATCCGCCCTCAACCCAGTCAGTCGCCGAGATTCTCACGAATAGCGGCCAGCGGTCGGGCAGTACGCGGCGCACCGCCGCGACGCATTCACGGATAAACCGCGTCCGATTGTCGAACGAACCGCCATAGGCGTCGACACGGCGATTGCTGAACGGCGATAAAAACTCATGGATGAGATAGCCATGAGCCCCGTGAATTTCGATCACCTCGAAACCGGCGGCGACCGCGCGTTTAGCCGCGATCGCGAAGGCGGTTTGCAGTGACTTGATCTGGTCGACCGTCAATTCCTCGGGCTTCGCGTAAGTATCGCTGAATGCGATGGCGCTCGGTGCGAGCGGCCGCCATCCGCCGGCGGTTGCGGGAACGGCGCCTTGCCCCACTCCGGGGCGATGGGTCCTGCCCTTTCGTCCCGCGTGCGCGAGCTGGATTCCAGCGCGCGCGCCTTGAGAATCGATAAAGCGCGCGATCCGCTCAAGCGGTTCGAAATGCTTTCGCTCCAGACGCCGAGATCCTGCAGCGAAATGCGGCCCTCAGGCGAGACCGCGGCCGCCTCCGTGAACACCAGCGCTGCGCCGCCGAGCGCCCGAGCGGCAAGATGGGCAAAATGCCAATCGTTCGCGTAGCCGTCGACTGAAGAATATTGGCACATTGGCGAAACGCCGATGCGGTTGGCGAAGTCTACGTCGCGCATGCGAAGTTTGCTGAACAGATGCGGCATGGTTCAATCGTCTCGATCGAGAATGACGGGGAGATCAACTGTCGGTTTGGCGCGCGGCTTTGTTAAAGCAGCCACGATGGAAGGCGCGCCAACGGACCATATCTTGCGATGCCGGTCGGTCAAGTAGACTGCGCGTGACGGAGGCGCCTAAGGACGGTTCATGTCTAATTCGTGGTCAGCATCCTTTTTGCCGCAAGGTGATCCGTGTGGGTCCTATTGGTAGCCAAGCCGATGCGGCAGCCAGAGCGTCAGACCGGGAACGAAGGCGATCACCACAAGGCAGAGAAACAGCAAGCCAAGATAACCCAGCATTGGCCTCACGGTCGTCTCGATCGGCACGCCGCCAATAAGGCACGCGCCGTAAAGCCCAAGCCCGAGTGGCGGCGCAAACAGTTCGATTCCCATGGCGATCACGAGCACCACGCCGAAGTGCAGTCCGTTGACGCCGATCTGACCGGCGACCGGGATCAGCACGGGGCGAAGATCATGAGTGCCGCGGCGCCCTCCAGAATGGAGCCCATGACAATCAAGATGAGGATGGACGAAAGCAGAACGGCCATGCGCCGGCGCTCTGTGACAGCGCGACCATTGTTTGCGAAGGCTTGGGGAAACTGCCGCAAAGTCAGCACGAAAGTGAGCGACTGCGCCGCCGCCACGATAAACAGCACCAGCCCCGAACGTGTCGCGGCATTAACGAAGCTTCGCGCCGCCGCACGGGGTCCAAGCTCGCGGAACGCCGCGCCACCCACCACCAGCGCGTAAAGCGCAGCGAAGGCGGAAATCTCGGTCGCGGTGGCGACGCCGAACCTGAAGCCAGAAAAAAAGATGACCAGAAGCCCGAGCGTTACGATTGCGCCGCGCCACAATTTTGGGAGCGAGGCCGTGCTAAGCTTAGCCTCTTCGGGTAGCCGCGCATCGCCGCCGAGCAGGATCAGGACGCCGACCAGCGCGAGGGCCATCAGGCCGGCCGGCGCCAATCCGGCCATGAACAGCCCCCCGATCGAGAGACTGGCGACGAAGCCCAGTATGATTAGATTGATGCACGGCGGAATGGTCTCCGCCATGACCGCGGAAGCCGCCAGCAACGCCACTGTGGCGCCCGAGCCTTGCGGCGACCGCCGGGCTGCTAGGATCAGCACCGAGCCCACCGCCGCGACATCGGCCATCTTCGAACCGGAGATGCCGGAGGAGATCACCATCGACAACACCATCACCACATTGAGCCCTCCACACACCCGTCCGACGAGGCGTTCGAGCAACGCGATCAGGCGGACGGACATGCCGTTCGCCTCCATCAGGTAGCCGATCAGGATGAAGAACGGAATCGTGAGCAGGAGGAAATTGTCGATACCCCGCGCCATCTGTTGAGCGAATATCAGGCCAGGCAAGGCACCTTCGATCCAGATGTAAACGAGCGCGGTGAATGCTATTGCAAACCCGATCGGAACTACGCCGACCACGTACGCCACGAAGCCCAATAGCATCGGCGCGCCGGAACGCGTTGCGCCCTGCTCGATGAGGCACCAGCCATATGCTGCACCTGCCAACGCAAGCGCAAGAATGACGGCGAGGGCGATGTCAGACAGCTGCCGCCGGCAGAACTGTCCAAGCACGAAAATCGCCATGCAGAGCGTGCCCAAGCCCATCGGATAGAATGTCAATTCCAGCGGGAGGCCGGACCCAGTCGTCTGGCCTGTGGTGAACCGCCCCAAGGCAATCGCGTACCATGCTACCGACGCGGCGGTCGTCAACACTACCAACGTCGACGCGCCGGCGGGCTCGCGGACCCAGTTTCTGCACGAAGAAGGCGACGCCGGCGTTTTCATTGCGGGCGAGCGCACCCGCCGCGCCGAAGAAGCTCATCGCCACCATGAGTCCGCGCGCGGCGTCGTCGGCCCATTCGATCGGCGCTGCCAGCACATAGCGATAATAGACGGACAACGACACTACAATCAGATCGGCCGTAAATAGGATGGCGGCGATCGCGTCGACCAGAACGAGCAGCAAGGACAGCACACGGTCGGTTGCCCTGCGCAAGCAACTTAGAGCCGCGTCCGCGACCGTCAATCGAGCCACGCGCCTGTCATGCCTGGGTGCTGCGAACAATATCGACGATCGGCTTCGCCACCGGATGCGCTTTGATGAATTCGTCGGTCTGCGGCAGCGTCAGCCTACGGAACGGCTCACGATCGCAAGCGATGATTGCGACGGCCTCCTTCTGCTTCAGCGTCTCAATCGCCTCCTTTTCCGCCTCGAGCCCGCGCGCTCTGGTATCGACGGCCGCTTCCGCCGCCGCGGTCAGGAACTGATCGCGCACCGGCGCCTCCATCCGATTGAGCGTGAGCCTGCTGCAGAACACGTCAAGGGCGGAGAAATTGTGCTGGGTCAGCGAATAGAATTTGGCTGTTTCATAGAACTTGCTGGCGGCGATCGTCGGCGGGTCATGTTCCAGTCCGTCCAGCACGCTGGCCTGGAGGGCGGTGCAAATCTCCCCGAACGCCATCGGCGTGGCGGCCGCGCCCATGAGCCTCAGGCAGCGTCGACGTTAGTTCGATCAGCTGATAACTCCCAAAGCGGCCGAAAGTCTCGCTCTCCCTGCATCAGGCGGCCGCGATGGCCATCCCTGTTTGCGCGTCGAAGAAGTGCAAGGGACCTTCGAACGTCAGCGCGATCGTGTCCCCGGGGCGACCATTCAAACGCTCGCGAAACACGCAGACGATGTCCTGCCCGGCGAATTTAGCGATCACCTGCGTTTCATAGCCGGTCGGTTCGACGACCACGACTTGCGCCGGCATCGGGTGCGATCCCCCGAGGCTCACGTGCTCCGGCCGGACGCCCATGACGATCTCGGAACCTGCCATGGCGCGAGGGACGGAGCCGAGCGCGACCTGGACGCCTGAAGCGGTGACGAGCCTCGGCAGCTCGCCGCCCTCGAGGCGCCCGTTGATAAAGTTCATCGCCGGCGAGCCGATGAACCCGGCCACGAACAGGTTGGCGGGAGAATCATAAAGTTCGAGCGGCGTGCCGATCTGCTCAACCACGCCGTCATGCAAGACGACGATCTTGTCGGCCATGGTCATCGCCTCGATCTGGTCGTGCGTGACGTAGATGGTGGTGGACGCGAGCCGTTGTTGCAACGCCTTGATTTCGGCGCGCATCTGCACGCGCAACTTCGCGTCGAGATTGGACAAAGGTTCGTCGAAGAGAAACACCGCCGGATCGCGCACGATCGCCCTTCCCATGGCGACGCGCTGCCGCTGGCCGCCCGACAACTGGCGCGGATAGCGCTCGAGCAGGGGCTTAAGGCCGAGGATATCGGCCGCCTTGTTGACCTTTTCGACAATCTCGCCCTTCGGCCGCTTCGCGAGCTCGAGGGAGAAGCTCATGTTTTTCGCCACCGTCATTTGCGGATAGAGCGCATAGTTCTGAAACACCATCGCGATGTCGCGCTCTTTCGGCGGCACATCGTTGACGACGCGCCCGTCAATGCGAAGCTCGCCGCTGCTGACCGACTCGAGCCCGGCAACCATCCGCAACAGCGTTGACTTGCCGCACCCCGACGGTCCGACAAGAATGACGAATTCACCGTCCTCGACGCTGATCGAAACGCCGTGAATGACCTCGAAACTGCCGAAACTCTTGCGGACGTTGCAAACTTCGACCGAGGCCATGGGCGTTCATCCTGTCGCGGTTGGCGCAGTCCTGCGGCGCGCGAGCGCTCCAAAGGGGTCGGTTTTGGCGACCGGCTGGTTTGCGACCTCGGGCTCCGATCCCGCCGTACGGCGCACGGCGGGCGAGGCCAGGATCATCGAATACGATTGGACGCAACGATTGTCCTCCCGATGATCCCTTGAGCGCCGCGATAGCGATCGCCCGACAGCGGGTTTCAGGTGTTGTAGGGTAATAAGCGGACCGTGAAAAGATTTGCCAAACTCGGCGTTGGGACCTTGGCGCGCTTCGCCTGGCCTCGCAACGACACCGGCGGCTCGATGAATTTGGGATGCGGCGGATGAATCCAATTTCTGATCAACTCGAGCCGCTCGCGCTCAACGAGGCGGACGCGCCGCAAGATGGCTGGGACGATCCGGTGCGTGGCCGGGTTCGCTGGCGCACCCTATTTTCCAAGGGAGCCACCCCGACCGCAGAGATGACCTGCGGCGTGGCTGAGTTTCGGCCCGGCGACTGGCTCGCGTTGCATCGGCACGCGCCGCCGGAAGTCTATTACGTGGTCGCTGGTGCCGGGTTGATGAGCCTCGACGGCCGCGAGATCCCGGTTAGGGCCGGGAGCGCAGTCTTCATTCCCAGCATGGCCGAGCATGGAATCCGCCAGACGGGAAACGAGATCCTGCGCCTCTTCTATGTGTTCCCCGTCGATTCGTTCGACGCAGTAGGTTATCTTTTTTCCAAAGCGCCACACAACTTTTCCAGGGTGTTACACACCTGACCGTCGTCTCAGCGAAGCCGGATCAATTGCGCTTCGACGCCGGGTTCGCTTATTGAACTTGCCAGCCTACGCCGGTCGCGATAGCGGTCCGGCAGATTAATCTCGGCCGGGCGACGCGCCAATGTCCTCCACTGCCATGGTCCTTACGTCCTACTCGGCCGCGCCGGGACGCGAATGCGGCGGTTGCACGCTCTGTTGCAAGGTCTACGGACTGCCCGAATTCGCCAAACCTCCCGGGGTCTGGTGCAAGCATTGCGCGCCCGGAAAGGGCTGCGGGATCCACGAGGCTCCCCCCGATCAGTGCCGACGCTTCTTCTGCCTGTGGATGACGGACGGCGCCATGGCGGCTGAGTGGAAACCCGACCGGGCGCGGTTCGTGCTGTCCATCTATCCGACGAACGGATTCATCTACGGTCAGGTCGATCCCGGCTCGCCGGGCGCGTGGCGGAAGGCGCCCTACTTCGACGCCCTGCGCGCCATGGCGAAGACGCTGCTCGAGCAGAGGCGCCACGTCATCATGTTCGTTGGCGACCAAGCTACGCTTGTCATGCCCGACCAAGCCTTGCCGCTCGGCAGGATGGCGGCCGAGGACAGTTTCCGCATCGAGTCGGTCTTCGGTCCGAAGGGCCTCACATGGCGCGCGACAAAAATATGAGGAAGATTGTGCGTCCCTTTCCTGGGCTTGGCGTTTTCATCGCCCTTGTTTCGCCGGCGATCGCGGAACTCGCGATGACTGGCGCGCCCGTTACGATGCGGGTCGGGCCGACCGGCAAGGCGGGAATCGTGCAGCGCCTCCCCCAAAGCGCGGATATCAATGTTGGGAAATGCGCCCACGGGTGGTGTCACGTGTTGCGGCGCGGCAGATTTGGCTATGTCCCGCCGGAAGCGGTCGTACTCGGGTCTCCTCCCACGACCTTGCTTGGCGACAAGATGCCGCCACCGGTCGTCAATGCCCCGCCGACGGACGCCACGCGCCCGGCGTGGCGATGGACAGGTCCCTATGTTGGCGTCAACGGGGGTTTTGCGTCCGGCTCTTGGTAGCGCCGAAGTTCCGGATCAAAGCCGGCCTACCCATAAGCGCCGCCCGGCCTTATATGACACTCTGATCCCTTTCTTACCGAGGAGATGAAGCGCGTGACCATGAGCCACGAGCCGGAGAGAATTCCCGTCACCGTCCTCACCGGCTATCTGGGCGCCGGCAAGACCACGCTGCTCAATCGCATTTTGAGCGAGCCCCACGGCAAGCGCTACGCCGTCGTGGTCAATGAGTTTGGCGAGATCGGCATCGACAACGAACTCGTCATTGGCGCGGACGAAGAAGTGTTCGAGATGAACAACGGCTGCATCTGCTGCACGGTGCGCGGCGACCTCATCCGCATCATTGAGGGGTTGATGAAGCGCAAGGGCCGATTCGACGCCATCATCGTCGAGACGACCGGGCTCGCCGACCCGGCGCCGGTGGCGCAGACTTTCTTTGTCGACGAGGACGTGCGGGACGCGGCTCGTCTCGACTCAGTGGTGACGGTCGCCGACGCCAAGTGGCTCGCGCAGCGCCTGCGCGACGCGCCCGAGGCCAAGAACCAGATCGCTTTCGCGGACGTCATTATCATCAACAAGACCGATCTCGTCAGCCCGGCCGAATTGGGCGAGGTCGAAGCGCGCATCCGCGCCATCAACCCTTACGCGTCGCTGCATCGGGCGAAGAAGTGCGACGTCGCGCTAGCCGATGTGCTCGAGCGCCGCGCCTTCGATCTCGATCGCATCCTCGACATCGAACCCGATTTCCTGGTTGCCGATGACCATGACCACGACCACCATGACCACGATGGCACCCATCACCATGGCCTCAAGCACTATCATGACGAGGACATGCAGTCGGTGGCGGTGAGGCTCGATGGCGACGTCGATCCGGCCAAGTTCATGCCCTGGATCAATCGGCTCACCCAGGAACACGGCCCGAATATCCTGCGCTCCAAGGGTATCGTAGCGATGAAGGGCGACCCCAAGCGCTTCGTGTTCCAGGGCGTGCACATGATGCTCGATGGCGACTCGCAGCGCGAGTGGAGGTCGGACGAGAAGCGAGAGTCGAAGGTCGTGTTCATCGGCCGTGATTTGGCGGAAGAGGATATCCGCAACGGATTCCTGGCCTGCGCAGCTTGATCGCTCATCGCGTTCCATGACCGAGGGCCAGGCGACTTCTTCGCTCACTGAGCAGGCGCGGTTGTTTGACGCGGGCGCGCATGTCGTGGCGACTTCGTTCGTTGACGGCGCGCCGGCGCTGGCCCTGGCCGATGGGGCGGTGCTGATTGGCGAACCCGACGAGCAAAAGCGCGTCGTCGTCCACCCCGACGCCGCGATGCTGACAGCGATCTGCGACGGCAAGACGCTGCTCACTGGCGGCGACGATGGACGCGTGGTCGCCGTGCGGGCTGACGGGAGCATTGAGGACATCGCCGACGAGAAGGGGCGGTGGATCGACGCCCTGGCGTTGCGCGGCAAAGCCTGCGCGTGGAGCGCCGGCAAGCTGGTTCGTGCGCGCGATGAAAGCGGGGCCGTCAAGACCTGGAGCGCGCCGACGACCGCTCGCGGCCTCGCTTTCCAGCCAAAGGGCTTTCGCCTCGCGGCGACCCATTACAATGGCGCGACGCTCTGGTTTCCGAAGGTCGAAGGCGCTCCTCAGACCCTGGAATGGAAGGGTGCGCATCTTGACGTCACCTTCTCTTCCGACGGCCGTTTTCTCGTCACCTCGATGCAGGAGAACGCGCTTCACGGCTGGCGGCTTCAGGATTCGCGCAACATGCGCATGACTGGATATCCGGCCAAGACGCGCTCCCTTTCCTGGTCGCATGACGGCCAATGGCTCGCGACCTCCGGCGCCGACGCCGCGGTCATCTGGCCGTTCAAGGACAAGGACGGGCCGATGGGCAAGGCCCCGCGCGAATGCGGCGTGCGCCAGGCGCGCGTGACCCAGGTGGCCTTCCACCCGAAGGCGCTGGTTGTGGCCATCGGCTACGCCGACGGCCTCGTTCTGCTGACCCGCCTGGCCGACGCAGCCGAAATTCTGGTCCGCCATCCGGGCGACGGCTCTGTTAGCGCGCTCGCGTGGGACGCGTCCGGCGCGCGGCTCATGTTCGGTCTCGATTCCGGCGCAGCCGGCCTTCTGAACCTTCCGGCCTGACCGTTCGAGGCTTAGAACCTTCCGCCTTCGGGCTCATTTTCGCCCGTGCGCACATGTTTACGCGTCTCAACGATTTCAGCGGCTTAGCTGCGCTTTTGCGCAACTTTTGCGCTTCTTCGGCCTCATCTCAAAGACCTCGTTCTGAAGTGCCGCGAAGCGGCCTCGAAGAACGCCCCAGGGACGCAAAGGCGACGGAGGCTTTGGTCGCTTCGATCCCTCCTTCGAGACGCGGCGTTGCGCATCGCTCCTCAGGACGAGGCCTTCGGGGAGGCGTCGCAGGACGGTGCCCGAGGGAGGCGGCCGGGCGCTTGCGTTTCGGGCGCCCACGAAAGCGAAAGTCCGCAAACGCCAAAGGAACGTTTCGCCAAGCGAAGCCAGCGGTTTCGCATTCCAGCTCCTAAGCCGTTGAAATCAGCATGAAATTCGAAACACGCATTTCGCTGGATTCTTTGTTTTCAAGACCTTAGCTGCCATTTCATTTCGCGCTTTTCACCGATTGCAATCTCCCTACTCAGAAACCGGTCTCATCACGATCCCGGTTTTGGCACGGTCCCTCCAGGATAGCAGAGTTTCCCTAAAAGGGAAGATATTTCTCGATCTTCTGACTTATTGAGCTCGGCGATTCGATCGAACCGCCGGGACTCTAGGCGGCCGCGGGCTACCGCCAGCCCGCCGGCGCCTCCGCTTGCCAGCGACGCCGGAAACGGAGAATTCTCCCGCCGCAAGCGACGCCAAGGATTCCATGCGCGAGGCCTATATCGGAGTGGACGTCGGCACACTGAGCGCCAGAGCCGGTGTGTTCGATGCTGTCGGTGGGCTCATCGCCAGCGCCCGCCGACCGATCGCTATCTGGC
>DASXXT010000231.1:0-2134 GCA_036502965.1 Roseiarcus sp.
GGGGAATGAGCCGAAGGCGTAAACCCGCGAGCTAGCAGGCCGCATTCCGGTGAGGTGAGGGCGAACCGGCGTTGGAAGCTTCCTAGCGGCTTTAAGCTTGCGCAGGCACCCCTGCGACCGATGCAAAGCGCGGTATGCGCGTTACACGGGCCTTGAGAAAAAGGCCCCGCCCACGGTGCGGCCAGGGATGTGGACGGGGCCTGACGCCAGAGCGCCCTCCACAATGACGCCACCGGCCGAACAGAGTCCGTCGTCCAGGACGTCCTGCTCTAACGCGCCACAATTTTGTTATTTTGGGCCAAGCCCTGCGCTGCCCCGGCGGGAGCTAACAGCAGGGAGATGAATCGGTCGCGGCGGTAGAGCCTCGTTAACCGAACCGCGATACGCGAACGGCTTCGCGGGGGCTAGTCCATGGAGCAAAGCCATAACTGCGGATTCCGGCGAAGCCGCCCGTCTGTAACGGGATGATTGCGCCCAGGGATTCCTGGATGATGCCGCCCCCCTGTAACGAGATGATCCCGCCCGGGGCGCGGCGCTCGTCATCCAGCGCGCCCTCGGGCACCCGGATCTCGACGATCGCGCTCGGTCTTGCGTCGAAGCGTCCACCGACCGACCAGGCGCCCGCCGGTATCTCGTCGAGCAGCAAGGCGCTGATCGCGCGGAAGCCGGGGGTGTCATGCCCGCCGGTTTCGACTTTCATTACCTCGACGGTCAGGCGCTCGGCCCTTTAGGCATGAGCGTCAGGGGCGTGTCGGATTTGGTTCGCGCTGTAAAGTCGATGTGGGGACCTCGACGCCAGCTCAGCGCGTGCCACCTGTCGTATGGGTGACCCCTGTGGCTTAGTCCGGGGTCTAACGCTCATTCACTCGCCCCCCATCTTCGCCGTCCTGCGCCAGCCGGAGGCTCAAACATCACGGTTACTTGCCGACTGCCGCAGGCTGGACACATCAGGCGCGCCTCAAGCCGGAGAGGGAAGTTCGGGTCATCGACATGGCGAAGGGCGGCGACAAGGTGGCGTTGAGGATCGTGAACCTTTGACCTTTGTCCGAGAGCGCCGCGCCGAGACACTCATTGACCGAAGCGCTCGAAAAGCGAAGAAAGGACTGGCGTTTGGTTCGAAGAAGAGCGTGTGTGTGGACGTCCGCGGGCCGAGATTGACCGCGGACAACCCTTTGCCCCGACGATCGCAGCGATCCGGGGCTCGTGTCAGTGAGGGGCCCGGATTGGCCAGGCTCCCACCACGACACGAAGGGTTGAGCCTATGTCCATCAAACTTACCAATACGCAGCTCGTCATGTTGAGCGCCGCCGCGCAACGCGACGATCGATGTCTCGTCGCCTCCCCAAACTTGAAGGGCGGTGCGGCGCAGAAGGTCGCGGCCAAACTTGTCGGAGCTGGCCTCGCGAACGAGGTCAGGGCGGAGGCGGGGACGCCGGTTTGGCGGCGCGACAAGCAGGCCGGACAGTTCTATTCGCTCAAGCTCACTGCGGTGAGCGCGAAGGCAATAGCCGTCGACGATGGCTCGGCGCCAGTCGAAGGGACCGAAGACGGCGGCCAGCGCGAGCAAGCCGCCACAACGGAACCCTCGATCGCACGGTTGGCTCGGCCTCTCTCTACTCCACGCGACGGCACAAAGTTGGCGCAGGTCATCAAATTGCTCCAGCGGGATGACGGCGCGACGATCGACGATTTGATCGCCGCGACAGGCTGGCTTGCCCACACAACGCGGGCAGCGCTGACCGGGCTTCGCAAGCGCGGCTATGCGGTGACGATCGATCGGTCGCACAAGGAACGAGGATCGATCTACCGTATCAGTTCGGATCCCACCGTCGAAGGCAACTCAGGCGTCGTTCACTCCGAGGATGCGCAGGCAAACTCCGCGATGGTCCGGAAGAAGGCTCAGCGGCAAGCGAGGTCCAATGCGCGTCGCGCGGCGTGATGGCGAAGCTGCCGCAATCGAGCGGCGGCGTCGAGGCGCTACTTCCGTCGGCGCCGCGATCGGCCGAGCGCAGATCGCTCGAGGACTTGGTCGCAGGCCTCGTTGATCTCGACGTGAGCGGGGTCAGTCTGCAATGGCGCAACCACTTGGGCGGGACCCCTCCCGCCCATTTGCCACGAGGGCTGCTCCTGAGGT
>DASXXT010000232.1:0-16760 GCA_036502965.1 Roseiarcus sp.
CTATCCGTCCTCGGCCGTTGCGACTCCGCACCTTTTCCAGAAGGTCGCGGTCCCAGGCGTCTGCGTCGCCTAGCCGAGCTTTTGCTAAGGTCTTCTACGGAAACGGCACGCCGGGGCTCATAATCCCTGCGGATCGAGGGCGCGCTTCGCGGCAGCGAGCACCTCTCCGAACAGGTCGGGGCGCTGCGTGCGGGCCTCGGCGTGTGGTCGCGCCCGACCGCGTGATGATGGGTATCGTGCCGTCGGCGGCTCCGTAACCGCCATTTCCGCGATTGTCACTTCGCGCGCTCGCACCGATCGGGCCTCATGCGGTCGAGAGCAGGCGAGCGGCTGGCGCCATCACCAAGTCCAAATCGAGCCATATACCAACGCTTGCTTAAGGGATCTGCTCAACAGGAACAATATTCGGAACCCTTTTGAGCACGAATTAGACTAAGCGGCGCGCTTACATAGTTACCCCTAGCGTTATTGGCGAATGTGTGAAGCTGGCTCTTAATCTTAGCGGGGACGGATCGGCGATGGATATCATAAGATCTGGTGAGCAGCAGAAGCGCTTTGAGGGCAATTATTTGCCAAAAGTCGTCATTATTGTTGTGCACACCAGGAATTTCGACAATACAGTCGAGTGTGTGGAGAGTATTCTTTTGAGCGACTATGCAAACAGCACGCTTATTATATGTGATAACAGCGCCGATGTATCTCTCAGTGATTATTTAGTTGAGCGGATAAAAGCTGTCACAAATTATAGTATTAATATTTTAGCCAAAGCCGATGTAAGTCAATTGGGCAACGTTTCTATCGATGGTATAAATATTGTTCGTTGCGGGCAAAATCTAGGCTATGCGGCGGGTGCGAATCTAGGCTTCATACTTGCGCTCAAAGACAGGGCAACCAAATACGTTTGGTTGCTTAATGATGACGTGGTGGTTGAACCTAGCTGTCTTAGACATATGATCTCCCGGTCAGAGTCAGTACCAAACGCGGGAATCTGCGGCTCCCGCTGTGTTTATTATCACAATTCGGATAGGATCCAAGCGTTAGGTGGCGGCAAATTTTTTCGCTGGAGCGGCAGGAGCTCCTTGATCGGAAATATGTCCACAACCAACACGGTAGTTAACCAGAGTCATATAGAGCAAGAACTCGACTTTGTATTCGGCGCGTCTATGTTGGTGTCACGTTCTTTTTTAGAAAGCGTAGGCTTGATGTCGGAAGAGTATTTCATTTATTACGAAGAACCCGACTGGGCGATGCGAGGCCGAGACAGATGGGCCTTTCTCTATAGCCATGACGCCATCATTTTTCACAAGGGAGGCGCGACAATCGGGACGGGGACTTCACTTGCGACGACCAGCCCCGCCGCGGAGTTCTACATGCTGCGGAGCCGGCTTATTTTCACTCGCAAGTTCTTTCCCCTGTCCCTCGCCTCTGTATGGGCCTTTAACGCTTTGCGAGCGATGAGAGCACTCGCATTGGGTTACCCTTCATTATCCCGAGCCCTTGTCGCCGCGCTGGCTGGCTTGCGTTACAAAGGATGCACTTTGCCGGGACGACCTTGAAAGCCGTTGGGAAGGTCGTGTTTACAACTTTCGCCAGACCATCGCTCGTAGGAGCAAGCGCGGGCCCTCCAGTAAATAGCGACGCCAGAGTCGGTGGGGAGAGCTGGCTAGTCGAATGGTCCATTCTAAACCAATTTTCCGCACCCATATTGGGCATGGCCACTCTTCTCCGGCAATGAACGAAAACAACCCCCCTACGCAGAATAAGACTGTTCGCGGGAGTAACTGTTTCAGCGAAAGCGCAAATTTCTCTTGCCTGTCTTGACCCATTCCTATCAAGATTAGGTCGGGTTCAATTTCGGCCAGTTCTTGGAGAACGATATCGCCTCGCGCTTCGTTAAAATATCCATCTTGGCTATACACTATCAAAGCGCCGCGTTGGCTGAAATATCTCCCAGCGGCCGAAACGGTCTCTGGCCGGCCACCAATTATCGCGATCGTCCACCTATGGATACGAGCAACGTCCGTCAGCTTGTCAATGAAATTATTAGCTGTGACTTTTGGCAACCCGTGTCCATTTATCAGTATTGATATATAAGATACACCAATACCGTCGCAATAGCAGATGTCACAGCCGTTAAAGTTCTTTACAACCGCTACGTCTTCTTTAGCTAGCGCCAGGGTGTGCAAATGCGCGTAGGTGATGATGCACCCTCGCTTCGCGATTGTGTATTCATATATCTCATTCAGAAGTTCCTGCTCGGAGCAACGAGAAAGCCGAAGGGGTCCGACTTGCAGCTTAAACGAGCCAATCATACGGACATTGTCCGCAACCCGCGAATCACGCCTTCCAATTGACAATAAGCTTCGCAATTCAATCCAACGCGAACAGATAGTCGCGCGTTCCGCAGCCGACGATTACGCCGGAAGCGCTTGTGCACGTTGGAAATGACACTTCGATGATCGGTCCTTCGAAGGCGTTCAGGCGGTCCTACTTGAAAAGTCCTGCCAGGCGAGCGGCAAGGAAGGCGTCGATTCTCCCGATCCGGTGGCGATTGGCCGCGATTGCGCGGATCGCCGAGACGGGAAGAGCGCCGAGCTGCTGCAGCACAAATCCGGACCGGAGATCATGATCGGACTTCCTATAGCCCAGGCGCGTCGCCGTAGGCCCGGTAAGCCAATCGACGTAGGCGATCTCGTCCGGCGTCAGCCTTACGCGCCACCGATCCGCGATGGTCGCATCGACGCCTTGCGCCGAGTATTCAACGTATGAGCTGTTAACGACGCCAATGTTCAACATGCACGTCTCGTAGCGAATTCCAATCCATTTCGTGATGTCGTTGATGATCCCCTCGGGATCCGCCAGCAAGTCCTCGAACTTACACACGAAGATCCTGCGCGCACCGAGATCGCGATTCAACCTCAATGCGGTGTTGGCGGCTGAACGCCACAATAGGGCTATGACGGTCAGACTGTACGACATTCGCCGGCGAGCGACTTCCCGCCCGATCGATTCCGAAGAAAACGTCTCGATCTGTTCGCGCTTGAACAACCGATCGTTCCAGTCTCTGTATGAGGCGACGACTCCCCGCGGGTCGCGCATCATCACCAATAACTTGGCGGTCGGAAACGCTCCCAGAATGTCTTTGGACCGAAACAGGTGTCGAGGCGTTTTTTCGCCCCAGACAGTCTTGCCTCTTGCGGCTTGCTGACTTCGACAGTGGGCAGCGAAGACCGCGTCAGCGCTCTCGCCGAAGTTCTCGGCGGGCATCCGAAATTCATCGTCAACTGCGATATCCGCCACCGTCGACGTCTCTTCGTAGCCATAAAGATACGTACGGAGCGCTGAAAAGTAGCGAAGGGCATGCTCGCGATCCAACGCTGACAGCTTCCCGGCCGGCAACCTGGGCCGCAGATCGTCGAAGTAATGGGTCTCGCTGGATATGTAGATATCGGAGTGACCATTGAGGATCGCTCGAACAAGCTCGGTGCCGGAGCGAGAGGCTCCCATTATAAATATCGGACCCGCCTCAACGGTCATTGCGTGCACAAGGGTTGGGACGGCTTTGCGCAGGCCATCGTTTGAAGCGAAAGCGACCCTCTCTCGCCCGGGGAAGCGGAGAGTCAGCCTTTCGCGACGCCAACGGTATGGTACAACAACTCGTCGGCATGCAGTCTACCCGGTTTAAACTGACTCAACAGAGCTCGAACTGGAATCCTTCGTCCACAAGAATCCTCCTTGTTTCACCGGAACACTTGTTGAAACTGTTCACCTCGAGCAACTCAATGGCCCATCTGATGGCGAATACCTCGAAGCGATGATCTCAGGCTCGGCAAGGCTCGATACCGGCTCGAACCCGGCACGCTGCGACGGCGTCATCTGGTTCGGCAATGTGGACTGGTGGTATCACAATCGTGGCCATGCGTCCGTCCGCATGGCCACCCGGATCGCCCGTCGGGTCCCCACCGTCTGGATCAACAGCATCGGCATGCGTCTGCCGGTCCTTGGCCGAACAGAGATCGCCTGGCGGCGATACAAGCGGAAGCTCAAGAGCCTGGTCAAGGGACTGCGGCGCGATCCCGACACGGGGATGTGGATCTACTCTGCGGTATTCGTCCCATCCTACTCGCCCCAGATGATCGAGTTCAACGGCGTCCTGCTCGCCGCACAGGTCAAGCTCTTACGCCGATGGCTCTGGATGCGCCAGCCGTCGACATGCGTGTCGATGCCGACGATGACTCCGGCTGCTGAGCGTTTGTCCTGGACGAAGGTCGTCTTCGACCGTTGCGACGCTTTCACTACGCTCCCGGAGTCGGACGCCAAGGTCATCGGGGCTCTCGAGCAACGACTCTTGAGGCTCTGCGACCATGCGGCGTACGTCAGTGAGGACCTGTACAACCTCGAGCGGAGCCAGGTCGCCGATGCCCAGCTCATCGGCCACGGTGTCGACTTCCAGGCGTTCACCTCGGCGCGACCGCTCGAGGGCAAGCGCCATCCGATGCCCGCGGCGATCCGCGACCTGAAGCGCCCGATCGTGGGCTTTTACGGTGGCATGGACGACTACCGGATGGACAAGGAGTTAATGATCAAGATCGCCAAGCGCATTGCTCCGGCGACGCTCCTGTTGATAGGTCTGGAACAGCTCGACCTGTCACGCGTGAAGGCCGAACCGAACGTCGTCCACATCCCCCCGCTCCCTCCGGAGGATCTTCTGGAGTATGTGGCCCATTTTGATGTGGGGATCATCCCATTCTTGCGCAACGAATTCAATCGGCTATGCAACCCCACGAAGCTCAAGGAGTACCTTGCATTGAGCTTCCCCGTCGTCGCCATGAAACTCCCGGCCTTCGAGCGTTACTCCCGGTTGATTTACACGGCCGAGACGCATGATGAATTCCTGGAGAAGCTTGTGCAGGCGATGGCTGACAACGATCGGGACCTGGCCAGGCGCCGCCGCGCGGCGGTAGCCGACGCGGACTGGAACAAGGTCGCGAATGCGATGGCCCAGATGCTGGCCTGTCCGGAGGTCTAAGAAGACGCGTGGTGAGCGCGCTATCCGACCAACTCTGTCACCTCCCGCAGAAGACCATGTCTCGCGCCTCAATTGCAGTCGCAGCGTTCTCGACTGTTGTGGAATGGTATGACTTCACCCTCTACCTTTACCTCGCCACGGTGCTCTCACGGGTATTTTTTGGGCCCGGCGGGACCGCGCTCAACACAACTCTGGCGGCATTCGCCATCGCCTATCTGTTGCGCCCGCTCGGCGGCATTGTCTTTGGTTATATCGGGGATCGGTTCGGGCGGCGGCGAACGATGCTCTTGTCCGTCGCGCTCATGACACTGACGATGCTTGGCACGGCCTTGCTGCCGACCTACGCGCAGGCAGGCGCTGCGGCTGGCTGGCTTCTTTTTACCCTCCGCTGCGTCATGGGATTTTCTGTCGGCGGCGAGTACAACGCCGTCGTTGCGTACCTGCTTGAAGGCGCGCCTCGCACTCGGCGTGGCTTGGTTGCGTCGATGGCCTCCGCGTCCAGTGAGATCGGGGGGCTCTTCGCGGTCGGTGTCTGTTTGCTGACCGTGAGTTCAATGAGCTCCGCAAGTCTAGACTCGTGGGGATGGCGTATCCCGTTTCTCGTCGGCGCCGCTCTCGCGGCAAGCGTGGGAATTGCCCGCACGACAATGGAAGAGTCGCCGGACTTCGAACGGCAGAAGGCAAGCGGGACAGTGCCCACGCGTCCGTTGCTTGACGCACTCACCAAAAATCGCGCCGGAATCCTGCGAGCCTTCGCCATTTCAGGCTTGGGATCGATCACCTATTATGTCGGAATCACGTATGTTCCCGCGTTCCTGGTTTCCGCAGGAAAGCTCGGCGAGGACGCCTCGCTTCGGCTATCCACTGCCGCCGCGGTCGCGGTCATCGTTGTCACGCCCTTTGCGGGAGCCTTGTCTGACCGGCTTGGCCGGAAACCTGTGCTGATATTTCTCGGCGCATGCAGCGCGATCCTGCCGGTCACGCTATTTTATCTGATGGCCAGGGGTTCGACCTCATACGCCCTTCTGGGAGCTCTGATTCTCGCTTGCATCGCCGGCGCGATCAGCGCAGTCGGCGCCATTACGACCGCCGAACAATTCCCAGGCGAAGGCCGCATCAGCGGCTTGGCCCTGGGGGCGACGACGGCGACCGCGATCTTCGGCGGCCTTACCCCCTATGTCACCCAGGTCCTGACGGAACGCACCGATTGGGCGACGATTCCCGGCGTTATGATTGCCGTGGTGGCCGTCTTGGTCCTTCCGATATTGATTGGTTTGCCGGAGACGGCGCCCAAGAAATAAACGGCGGCGCGAGAACACCACAAGTGTGGAGTTCCGCCGCGCCCTTGCGCCGATTTACATTCGGATGAGCTGGCGCCAGCATCCGGTTTTCCGTGGGCCAAAGCCAAACGGACGGCCCATCGCGAGGCCAACTCAAAGGTTTCTTGAGCGGATCCGCGATAGCAGGCAACAAAAAGGGGGAGACATGGGCGGAAAAGGCATTGTGCGGCGCTCGGCTTTGGCGCTGGGACTGACTTTGGCGTTGGGGACTGTCGAGGGACAGGCGCAACAAACCGGCGCAGTGGGCGCGCTCACCTATGCCGCGCAGGGCTGGTCGGCCGCGGATCGCGAAACGTTCTATACGACCAACCAGGGCTCGCACTTGATGCCCTATTCCTGGTTCAAGGCGCTCAAGCGCACAGACGTCGATGAGCCATTCGCTGGCGACAAATTGCTACGCTACGGCTATCTCGCGCACGAGGTCTCTCCGGCAAACCCGGAAGGCCTGCCGATCGGCTTCGTCATTGACGGTCCGGTCGCATCGGGACAGCTGGGACTGACCTGCGCCGCGTGCCACACTGGGCAGCTCGAATACGCGCAAGGCGGCGTTGTCCGCGCGCTGCGCATCGACGGCGCGCCCGCCAAAACAGACGCCCAACAATTTCTCACCGATCTTCTTGCCGCCTCGCGGGCGACGCTGACCGAGCCTGCCCGGTTTAACACGTTCGCCAAGGCGGTTCTCGGCCCTGGCTATACCGCGGCGAAGGCGGCGCAAGTCAAGGAGGGCTTTAGCAAATGGGTGGCTCAATTCGGGGAATTCATGGACATAAGCCTGCCTGCGGCGAGCCCATGGGGGCCTGGCCGACTCGACGCGTTCGGGATGATCTTCAACCGCATCGCCGCGCGCGACCTCGGAATTCGAGACAATTACAAGGTTGCCGACGCGCCGGTCCGATATCCGTTCCTATGGAACGCCTCGCGGCAGGATCGCACCCAGTGGAACGGCGGCGTTCACAACGGACTCTTCATCCAGGCGCTTGGACGCAATACCGGCGAGGTCCTTGGAGTCTTTGCTGATTTCGCCCCTCGTCGCGTCCTCGGGCCGACTCCGCTTACGCCCGCACTCATCGATTTCAAGAATAATTCCATCAACTTTGCCGGACTGCAGACGCTGGAGGAGAAGATCGCCGCGCTGCGCCCACCGCCATGGCCGCGAGAGATATTCGGACTTGACGAGCGGCTGGCGGCGGCTGGCAAACCCTTGTTTGACGCCAATTGCGGCGGCTGCCACGAAGTGCAGGAGTCGCTCGATTTGCCGGGCCTTTGGCGCACCCCCGTCCTCGCGGTTGGCACGGACCCGAAGATGCTCATCAACTCGCAGCGCACCGCCCAGCCCGGGCTGCTATTGGGCGCCCTGATGCCGCCGCCGGCCATTGGCGCCCGGATTGGCGATCCGGCCAAGGCCGGCGACCTTCTCGCCAGTGCGGTGGTGGGAAGCCAGCTCGCGGAGGCTTTCATTCCGCCGACCCCGTCGCCGGCGAAGCTGGCGCAAAGCGGCGTCTTTCGGGCCCTCCGCAAGGACTTCGCCGAACATTTTCCAGGAGAGAACCTTGACACGTTGCTCGACCCGAGGCTGTTCGCGAAGGGCAAGCTTGACACGCTGATTGAGCTCAAGGCGTTCATCAACGCGCGTTTGAGCAACATGTTCAGTCCTCAGCCAGCCGTCGCCGGGGCTGCGTATGAGTCGCGCGTATTGAACGGCGTCTGGGCGGTCGCTCCCTATCTTCACAACGGTTCCGTACCGAACCTATGGGAATTGATGAAGCTCGCTAAGGACCGTAAGTCGAGCTTCATGGTTGGCAGCCGCATCTTCGATCCGAAAAATGTCGGCTACGCCACCGACCAGTCGCCGTTCAAGACTGGCGCTTTCATCGCCGATCCGGCGAACGCGAACGGCAACGGCAATTGGGGACACGAATTCGGCGCGGGCCTCACCGACGACGAGCGCTGGGCGATCATCGAATATATGAAGACCTTTTAGGTTGAGGCTCGCTTTAGGGGCGTTGATCACGCCGTCGGCGCTTACTTGAAGCTGCTTCGTAAAGGGCGCTGTCGGCTACGCGGATAGCGGTCAAGCCCGGCTATACCAAAGCCCTTTCGATTAGCGGGGAAACGAGCTACCTAAGTCGGGGGGAACGCCGTCTATCTGGGAAATGTCGGCTTGTCGCCTTGGCGGCGTCGAGGCTTGCTGGCGTTTGTCCGATCGATCGGCAGCCATCCTTAACAATCCAGGTCCTTTCTTCTTCCCGCCAGTGCGGCGTGACATCGCGGAATCAGCAAGAGAGAAATGTCGACGCAGACCCTGACTTCCCCACTGGCCTCACCCACTTTCGCGGAGCTCTACACGCCGAAGCTGGTGACGGTGTTCCGCGAAGGCTACAGCTTCGCCGGCTTGCGCGCCGACTTGATGGCCGGCCTGACGGTCGCGATCGTGGCGCTGCCGCTCTCGATGGCGATCGCCATCGGCTCGCACGCCTCACCCGCGCAGGGCCTTTATACATCCGTGGTCGGCGGCTTCGTTGTGTCGCTGCTGAGCGGCAGCCGTTTCCAGATCGGCGGGCTGGCGGGCGCTTTCATCGTCTTGGTGGCGGCCACCGTGCAGCAGCATGGCATGGATGGACTGATCCTAGCCACGATCCTGTCTGGACTCATGCTGATGGGTATCGGCTACCTGCGGCTCGGCACTTATATCAAGTTCATCCCATACCCGGTTACGGTCGGCTTCACCGCCGGTATTGCGGTGACCATTTTCTCAGGCGAGATCAAGCCGCTGCTGGGCTTGTCCTTTAGCGGCGCCGAACCGGGACCGCTCCTGGAGAAGATCCCGTTCCTGTGGTCGAACCTTTCCACGCTCTCCCCCGCCGCGCTCAGCCTCTCGCTCGCGAGCATCGTGCTGTTGGCGGGTTGGCGGGCTTGCGCATTTGGCGGCCGCGCTGGCCGGCCATGTTGATCGTTGTCGCGTTGGCTGCGCTTGCGACTGTCGCACTCAAGCTGCCCGTCGAGACCATCGGGTCTCAGTTCGGCGGAATTCCGCGTGAACTTCCGCTACCCGCGCTGCCGCATCTCAGCCTGGAGAAGGTGCAGGCTGTGATGCCCAACGCGATCTCGTTCGCGCTGCTCGGCGCGATCGAATCGCTGCTCTCCGCGGTCGTCGCCGACAGCATGACGGGACGGCGCCATCGCTCCAATTGCGAACTGGTCGCTCAGGGGATCGCCAATATCGCATCGGGGCTGTTCGGCGGCATTTGCGTGACAGGCACCGTGGCCAGAACCGCAACGAACGTCCGAGCCGGCGCGCACGGCCCCATCTCGGGCATGGCGCATTCGCTGTTCCTGCTCCTCTTCATTCTGGTCGCGGCGCCGCTCGCCGGCTACATCCCTCTGGCCGTCCTCGCCGCAGTCCTGGCGGCCGTATGCTGGAACATGTTTGAGCGCGACGCCTTCGCCACTTTGCTCAGGGCGTCGCGCGGAGCCCGCTGTGCTGTTGGCGACTTTCGGCATCACCCTGTTCAGGGGGCTGACTGAGGCGATCGTAGTCGGCTTCGCGCTGGGATCGGTGCTGTTCATCCACCGCATGTCGCTGACAACCGCGCTCGAAACGCATGTGCCGCTGGTGGCCGAGGAAGATGTTCCCGACGACGAGTCGCGAGAGCCTTACGACGAAACGTCCCAACAGGATCCGACCGTAGTCGTCTATCGCATTTCCGGCGCGTTCTTCTTTGGCGCCGCCGCGTCCATCGGCACGGTGCTGGAACGCATCGGCGATGCGCATCGCAACCTCATTATCGATTTCAGCGCGGTGCCCTTCGTCGACTCGACCGGCGCCAGGACCATCGAGGGTCTGGCGCACAAGGCCGCCCAGCGGGGCGTCGGCGTGTATCTCACCGGAGTTTCGGCTGTGGTGAGAAGGGAGCTGGCCGCGCACGGCGTGCGCCCGCCGCTGGTCAGAAAGGCGGTCTCGATCGATCAGGCGTTGGCCGAAATCCGCGGCCAAAGGCCGGCGCAAGATGCGTCGGCCATCGCTTCATAAGGCAAGAGCGTTGTCCGCCGTCCGCCTATGACGCGGCTGCGGTGTCACGATCGGAAAGGCGCCAAACGACCTCATGACAGTCGCGCCGCCTCGTCACTGCATTCGCAAGTGAGAGGCCCCGTTCGGACGCGGGAGAACGCCGAACGAGGCCAAGCCCCCAGGAGGTCTACGAGAGCAATGTTCGGTACGTTGTTAACATATCAGAGTCGTGACAAGCCCAGCACGCGGACACTCTCGCCGCTAAACGACGAGTCTCTCCACGAAGAAGCTCAACCGCTCAGGGAACCAGGACGCCGGGATTCATGATCCCCGCCGGGTCGAGCGCGCTTTTCGCCGCCGCGAAGGCTTTGCCGAACAGATCGGGGCGCTGCGCGCGATACCAGGGCATATGGTCGCGCCCGACCGCGTGATGATGGGTGATCGTGCCGCCGGCCGCGATCAGGGCGTCGGAAGCGCGGGTCTTGATGTGGCGCCATTGCTCGATCAGCCGGCCGGGATCGCCGCGGACGCTGAACGTATAATAGACCGCGGGCCCGTCCGGATAGACGTGGGTGAAGCGCGTCGAGACCGTTCCCTTGCGGCCCGTCGCCTCGACAAGCGCGTCTTCGGTGGCTTTGCGCACAGCCTCGTGGAACGGCTCGAAGCGCTCCCAGGTGATGGCGGTCTCGAACGTGTCGTTGATGACGCCCATCGGCGCGGTGAGCTCGCGCGCATAGGGCATGCGGATAAAGGCGGTGCGCCAGCGTGAAGCCGCGGCCTCGTCGGCATGGCGACGCCCGCCGCTGTCCTGCATCAGTTCGATCGCGCGCGCCATCCAGGCGTCGACCGGATGATCGGCGGATTCGAAGGCGAGCACGAGCAGGCTCTCCTCGTAGGCGTTGACGCCATAGGTTCCTGCTTCATCGTTGTCGATGACCCGCAAGTTCGACGGGTAGAGCCCCGCCTGCGAGACGGCTCGCACAGCCCGCGCCGCAGCGGAGAAATCAGGGAAGCCGAACACGGCGTCAGCGCGGAAGCGCGGCCGCCCTTGCAGGCGCATCCATGTCTCAGTGATGATTCCAAGCGCGCCCTCCGAGCCGATCATCATGCGGTCGGGGCTCGGGCCCGCGCCAGAGCCTGGCAACCGACGCGATTCCATGACGCCAGCCGGCGTCACCGTGCGCAGGCTTTCGACGAGATCGTCGATATGCGTGTAAAGCGTGGCGAAGTGACCGCCCGAACGGGTGGCGATCCAGCCGCCGAGAGTCGAGAACTCGAAGCTTTGCGGATAGTGGCGCAAAGCGAAGCCATGCGGCTTCAGCGCCGCCTCGATCGCGGGCCCCAGGATGCCGGCCTGAATGCGCGCGGCGCGGCTTGCCACGTCCACTTCAAGCACGCGGTTCAAACGCCGCGTGTCGAGGCTGACTGCGCCCGCATAATCGTCGCCGATTGCCGGCTCGACGCCGCCCACCACCGACGAGCCGGCGCCGAATGGAATGACAGCGACTTTCGCGCCGCTCGCCCAGTCGAAC
Source organism: Roseiarcus sp. (assembly GCA_036502965.1). Lineage (GTDB taxonomy): Bacteria > Pseudomonadota > Alphaproteobacteria > Rhizobiales > Beijerinckiaceae > Roseiarcus. Next base: position 11,911 of record DASXXT010000232.1, read on the forward strand.
ACGGCCGCGATGTCGGCTTCGGTCTCGGGCAGCGCAACGAAATCGGGCGCATTGGCGAAATCACGCGCGAAGGCGCGCACGGTCTCAGGGTAAGACTTGCCGTACGTATGAAGGAGCCGCTCGTACGGATCTTGGGCCAGAACGCGGGTGAGCTTGGCTGGGGCTGAGATACGCGGCGCGCGCAGCGCGATGTCGGAAGCTTGCGGCGGCGCGGCCGTGGCGCGTGGCTCGGCGCCGAGCTTCTCGGCCACGAAGCGAGACACGCGCGATCGTTCGGCCTCGTCGAGGCCCTCTCCCTCGCGCCCCCAGCCGTAGAATTTGAGCCGTCCGCCCATGAACCGACCGTCCGATGCATGGATACTATATCGCGGCTGCCGCTAACTTTCGATCGGGCGTAACCAACTCGGCCTCTAAGGCACGCGCGAGCCAGAGATAGCTTGCATCGTAAGCAGACAGACCTGTTGCCTCCGCGAGGTCCACGATCGCGGGATGATCCACGGCGACCGTATCCACTCTCAGCCTGTGTGCGAGCCGAAAGGCGGCCCGAAGAGCGTCCCGATCGCCTGGCCGCCGCCGCATCTTGGTCAGGCACACGTTGGCCAGTTCAAAGTCGAGCAGGGAAGGCGCGGCCAACCGCGCGCCTTCCAGTCGCTTGGCGATGTTTTCGGCTTCTGGCTCTGCGAACAGCAAGGCGGCGAGCGCCGAAGCGTCCACAACCTTAGTTTCGGTCACGGTCGGCCCGAATAATGGCGGCCGACTCAGCCGGTGTGCGGAGGCCGAAGCCGCGTACCTCTGCGAGCAACTCGGAGGGGCCTAGCTCCTGTTCGGCGCGGACAGCCTCCTCGATGATCGCAAGCAATTCTCCCTGAAGCGACCGATGCCGCCGCGCTGCCCGGTCTCTAAGGCGCTGAACGACCTTGTCAGGGACATTTTTGATCGATAAATTCATGGTTCCAAATCCGATCTGTTTCGGAACCTTGATAGCACAATTCTGCCGCTCAAGCGCTTCGGTGTAATCGCTCGGCCGACCCCTCCGCCGCGTGCCGCATCGCAGCCCAGACCGCCGCGACGTCCGCCGCTTCTGTCGCGAGCGCGCCGATCGACACCCGCGCCATCCAGCGCCCATCGAGAACAGCCGGGGTGAGATAGGCTGCGCCTGAGCGATTGACCGCCTCGACCCAGGCGGTCGTGTGCGCGTCGAGCGCCTTGCCGGCAAGCGCCGCGCCATCGGGTGCGAGCGGCTCGTGGCGCACGCACACGGTCTGCAAGTGGAGCGGGGCGACCACCCGCCAGCCGGGCGTGGCGGCGACTTGTTGCGCGAGCCATTGCGCATTGGCCATGTCGCGCCTGAGACGCTTCTGCAATCCGCTCACGCCCTGTTCTCGGATGATGAACCAGAGTTTGAGCGCCCGGAAGCGGCGGCCGAGCGGGATGCCCCAATCGCGCAGGTTCTTGACCTGTCCGTCGACGGACGATTGCAGAAAGCTCGGATTGGTCGACATCACCCTCATCAGATGCTGGGGATCGCGCACGTAATAGACCGAGCAATCGAAGGGCGCGCCGAGCCACTTGTGCGGGTTGATCACCAGCGAGTCGGCGCCCTCAATCCCCTCCCACATCCAGCGGCACTCGGGCAGGATCATCGCGCTGCCCGCCATGGCGGCGTCGACATGCAGCCAGATTCCGTGGCGGCGCGCGAGTTCGGCAATGGGTGCAATCGGATCAATCGCGGTCGTCGCCGTGGTGCCGACAGTGGCCACAATCGCGCAGGGCAGGTCGCCATTGGCGAGATCCTCTGCGACCATGTCCGCCAAGGCGTCGGCGCGTATCGCATATGCGGCGTCGAATGGAACAAGGCGCAGATTGTCGCGGCCGAAACCGGCGAGAAGCGCGCCCTTGTCGACCGAACTATGGGCGTGCGCCGACACGTAGACGCGCGGTATGCGCGCTTCGCCCTGCAGGCCGCGGCGCGCCAGCGCATAAGCCGTCGCCCGCTCTCGCGCGCAAATGAGGGCGACAAGCGTGCTGGTTGAGGCGGTGTCCTGGATCACGCCGCTCCAGCCTGGGGAGAGTCCCAGCATCTGCCGCAGCCAATCGGTCACCACTTCCTCGACTTCCGTCACCGCCGGGCTCGATTGCCAGGAGAGCCCGACCACGCCGAGCCCGGTGCTGATGAGATCAGCCAGGATTCCCGCCGGCAGAGCGTTAGAGGGGAAATAGCCGAAGAAGCGCGGATGCTGCCAAAGCGACAGGCCCGGAACGACGATGCGATCGAGGTCCGCGATCGCCGCGCCGAAATCTTCCGGCTCGTTCGGCGGCGAGGAGGGCAGGGCGTCGCGGATTTCCCCGGGCTTGGTTTTCGCCATCACTGGCCGGTCGGCCAGGCTCTCCTGATAATCGGCCAGCCAATCGATGAGCTCGTGGCCGTAGCGGCGGAATTCCTCAGGAGACACGGGCGTCCTCGCAGGTTGGGGCAGGGGATGCGAGGGGGCCTGCATTATCGCCCGGGCGGCTGAAGTCAACCGGGAGCGTCAAGGACCGACACTCTGGCGGAAAAGGCGGGCGCGATCGCTTGGATGACCTGTGAGTCAATAATCGACAGTTAGTGCGAGCACGTTACGATCGCTGGGATCTTTTGCCAATCGGGCGAGCCTAGCGAGAATGGGACGAGCGCCAACAGAGAGCTCTTGCGCCATGGCTAATCAGGCAAGCGAGTTGACGGGCGTTTGGATCTTGCGCTCGGCCCACCTCGAGCGGGTCGACACCGGTGAGAAAATCCTTTCCTCCGGCGACAACCCGCGCGGCGTTCTCATTCTCCATGAAGGCGGCCGGGCGGCGGCGATCATTACGCCGTCGCATCGACCCGGCGACGGGCCGCCGCCACCGCGAAAACTGCTCGCCTATTCCGGCCGCTACCGGATCGAGCCCGGCGACCGTTTCGTCACCGATGGCGATATCGCCTGGCATCCGCGCTGGGTCGGAACCCGGCAAGGCCGCAACTTCAAGCTGGACGAGGACAAGCTCGATATTGTGAGCGACCCGGTCCCGGTCGAGTCCCTCGACGGCGCGATGGCGATTGGAATCCTGTCGTGGGTGCGCGAAGATAGTGCGTCGGCGCGAGACGCAGCTCCCGCTTGACGTCAGCTTGGCGCGCCCTCCCGCCGCGCCGTCATCAGGCCGATGAGCGCTTCTGGCGTCGTGACCGGCAAAGAGCAGGTCTGGCCCTGGCACAGCATCGCGATCGGGTCCGCGGCTTGCGGCAGGTCGGCGCGCGGCGATCCGTTCGGCCATAGACGACGGTCGAGGCGCAGCACGGTCAATGACGGGTCGGGAGCGCGCAGCGCGGCGAACGCGAGCGTTTGCGCCGCCGGATCGTCGAGCGGCCCGTCGACGACCACCGAACCGCCGCGCTCGAGCATGTCGGCGCTCATCAGCGTGAGCGGGCTGCCGCCGAGCCCTTCGGGCGCGCCGGAGACCGCGCGGATGAGGGCTTCGGCCGCCTCGCCCCAGCGCGCTTCGTCAGTCAGATGCCAGAGGTGCACGAACGTCTCGGCTAGGAGCCCGACGCCCGACGGCGTCGCCCCGTCATGCGTCTGGCGCGGACGCGCGCCGGGCATGTCGGCGGCGTCTTTGGCGGTGAGATAGAATCCGCCCGCGCCGTCGCCGAACAAGTCTATGGCCTCGCTCGCCAAGCGGCGCGCGGCTTCCAGGTCGGCGGGCTCGCCGCGCGCCTCGAACAAAGCGAGCGCGGCGCGCGCCATCGACGCATAATCATCGAGCAGCGCGCGGGCCCCAGGATGTCCCTCGCGCCAGGCGTGCAAGAGCCGGCCGTCAGGGCCGCGCAGCTTCGCCATGATGAAATTGAAAGCGGCGCGTGCGATTCTGAGCCAGGCCGGCTCGTCGAACACCGCGCTGGCGCGGGCTAGAGCGGCGATGGTCAGGCCGTTCCAGTCCGCCAGCACCTTGTCGTCGCGGCCCGGCTTCGGACGGGCCTCGCGCAACGCGAACAATTTCGCGCGGGCGTCAGCAAGCTCGGCTTCCGCTTCAGGCGATCCACGCGGCGTGATGCGGCGCAGCACCGTTCGGCCTTCCCAATTGCCATCGGGGGTCACGTCGTAGGCCGCTTTGAAGGTGGCTGAGGCGTCGCCCAGCGCGGCGTCGACGTCATCTTCGCGCCAGACGTAGAATAGGCCTTCCTCGCCATCCTGATCGGCGTCGAGAGAGGCGGCGAAGGCGTCGCCTACCCGCATCTCGCGCTCAAGCCAGCCTACCGTCTCGCGCGCCCGCTCGGCGAAGGTCGGATCGGGCCACAAGGAATGAACGAGCGCCAGCAATTCAAGGATTTGCGCGTTGTCGTAAAGCATCTTCTCGAAGTGCGGCACCAGCCATCCGGCATCAGTCGAATAGCGCGCGTAACCGCCGCCGAGATGGTCGTAGATGCCGCCGGCATTCATCGCCACAAGCATGGCGCGCACAGCCTCGCCGAAGGCCGGGTCGCCGCGGCGGAACATCTCGTTCCAGAAGAACCGGAAGATCGGCGCGTTGGGGAATTTGGGCGCGCCGCTAAGGCCGCCGTGGACCGGGTCGACCGCGCCTCGCAGCGCATCGCCGATGCGGGTGAGATCGGCGGGCACGACGCCAGGGCCACCGCGCAATTCGGACAGTTTCGCCAAATGGTCGGCGAGGGTGAGCCCGCGGCTCTCCATCTGATCGCGCTGCGTGCGCCACGCGGAATCGACGGATTGGAGAACCTGCCGGAACGAGGGCCGGCCATAGCGCGGTTCGGGCGGCCAATAGGTGCCGCCCAGCATCGGCTTCCCGTCGGGGGATAAGAACATGGTGAGCGGCCA
>DASXXT010000233.1:0-3970 GCA_036502965.1 Roseiarcus sp.
TGTCGGCCCCGACCACGCGCACGTAAGGATAGGTTAGCACGTTATTGATCGTGCGGGAGAAATAGAAGCAGACGATAATGGCGGCGAGGAAGGCGTAGAGCGACCTGATGATGCGAGCCCTAAGCTCTATCAGGTGCTCCATCAACGGCGCCTTGGTGGCGTCGATGTCCTCTTGGCTCATTCCGCCGCGCTTCTCCGGGCGGGCGCCTCGGGCTCTGCCTCCTTGTCAGCCGCAGTGACCGCTGCGGCGGGCTCCGGACCGGTCAGCGCAATCTCAGACTTGCCGATCTCGGGCTTCGCGGGCTCAGAACCGGGGACCTCGGCAGCGCCCGCGGAAGTTGCAACGGCTTTCGTCATGTCTTCGCGCATCATGCCGACCGGATCGAAGCTGGTGTCGATCTTCGCCTGGTCGTTGATCGCCTGGAATTCCTTCTTCACGCTGTCGAGGTCAGCCTCACGCTCGACCTCCCGCATGGCTTCCATGAACTGGCCCTGGAACTCGGCGGCCATGCGCCGCATCTTGCCCAGCGTTTGGCCGACTGTGCGCATCACTCGCGGCAGGTCCTTCGGCGGAATCACCGCCAAAGCGACAATGCCGACAATGATCATCTTGCTGATGTCAAGATCGAACATGGCTCACCGACGGCCCAATGGCGTCAATACGGCGCGCGCCGCCATTCCTGTCGGCGGACGTTCCGTTGAGAGCGCTAGCTGACCTTGTGGACGTCGTTGGCTTCGACGCCGACGCGGTTCTCGATCGGCCGAGGCGCGCTCTGCGCAACGTTCGGCTCGTCGTCCTCGGCAAGACCCTTCTTGAACGATTTCACGCCCTTGGCGACGTCGCCCATGAGATCCGAAATCTTACCCTTGCCTCCGAACAGCAGAAGCGCAACCGCGCCGAACAACATCCAATGCCAAATGCTGAAGCTACCCATGGCCGTCATCCCATTGCTCGCCGCGCGGTCTTCGCTCCGCCGGCGCATCCTCTCTTTGGCCCAAACCTAAGCGCGCGTACAGGCAAAAACAAGCTTGCCTTCATGGGAAAGGCGACATACGCGAGGGTCGCCCGCCGACAGCTTCGCCCCGCGCGCGACCGGGGGCAAGCCGAGGAGTTCCGCCGCATGAGCAAGACCGCCAAGCGCCTGAAAGAAATGGGCGTCGTTTTGCCCAAACCCGCGGCGCCTGTCGCAAACTACGTCCCCTCCGTGCGCGCCGGATCGCTTCTGTTCGTTTCCGGCCAACTGCCGTTCGGGCAAGATGGTAAGTTGGCCGAGCGCCACCAGGGCAAGCTGTCGCCCAATATTGAGGTCGACGCCGCGTGCGAGGCGGCCAGACTATGCGCCATCAATCTGGTCGCCCATGCACATGCGGCGCTCGGCGATCTCGACAGGGTAAAGCAAGTAGTGCGGCTCGGCGGGTTCTTCAACGTCGAGTCGAGCTTCGACGCCCTGCCCCAAGCCATGAACGGCGCGTCCAATTTCGTCGCCGAACTGTTCGGCGATCAGGGCCGCCATGTGCGAACGACTGTCGGCGTGTCGCACCTACCCCTTAATGCGCTGGCCGAGGTCGAAGCCGTCTTCGAAATCGAGGCTTGACGCCGGTCAACGCCCCATCTTGGCTCGTTGAGCGTCCGATCGCCCATCGCGGCTTGCACGACGGCGCGCACGGGGTGATCGAAAACACGCTGGGCGCGGCGGAGGCGGCCATCGCCGGCGGCTTCGCCATCGAATGCGACATTCAGTTGAGCGCCGACGGTGAAGCGATTGTTTTCCATGATGAAACGCTCGATCGCCTGACTGACGCCGCGGGTCCCATTTCCGCCCTAAGCGCGGCCGAGATCGCAAAGATTCGCATCAAGGGATCGGGCGAGCCGCCGCCGACCTTCGCCGGGTTTCTTAAGAAAGTCGCCGGCCGGACGCCGATCATCTGCGAGCTCAAGAGCCGGTTCGACGGCGACTGGCGCATCGGCGACCGCGCCGCTGCCCTCGCCGCGGTTTATGACGGCCCGCTGGCGTTCAAGAGCTTCGACCACGATCTGGTCGCCTATTTGCGCCTGCGCCGCCCGCACATGCTCCCGCCAAGAGGGCCCTGCCCGATCGGCCTTTTGGCCCAAGGCTCCTACGACGATGCGGCTTGGGCTTTCTTAAGCGCCGAACAGAAGCGGGATTGGACGGATTTCGACCATTACGACCTCGCCCGCCCGGATTTCCTGTCTTTTAAAGTTGACGACCTCCCTCACAAGATCCCGTTCCTGGTCAAGGAATTGACCGGCGCGCCGATCATGGCGTGGACGGTGCGCACTCCCGAGCAGCGCGAGGCGGCGCACAAATGGGCGGATCAGATCGTTTTTGACGGCGACCCGGAGTCGCATGGGTCATGGCGGCGCGTAAGCTATGAAGGCTCTCTCGGCTACTAAGTCACATCGCGATTTCGGGATAGTTGGACGGGAACATCGCGCGCTTCGTCTCCTCGTCCGTCTCGCGCTTGAACGCATGATTCTTCCCGACCTCCTTTGCTCGCGCCGCCGCCGGCCGGGCGTCGACCTTCTCGAACAAGCGCTTAACGTTCGGGAAATCAGCGAGCGGATCGTCTGAGCCGGGCAGGACTCTGGCGGCGCGCGTCAGCCAGCCCCAAGCCGACATGTCCGCGATCGAATAGTCGCCGCCGACGATATGATCCCGCCCGGCCAGATGGCGGTCCAAAACCCGATAATGCCGCTCAATCTCGCGTCGATACCGGTTCACGGCGTAGGGGAGCTTTTCGGGCGCCGCGTGCTGGAAATGCACCGCCTGACCGGAGAACGGACCGACGCCGCTGGCGATGAAGAACAGCCATGACAAAAGCTCCGGGCGATCCGCGGGAGAACCGATGAAGCGGCCGGCCTTTTCCCCGAGATAGAGCAGAATGGCGCTCGAATCGAACACCCGCGCCTCGCGCCCGCCCGGCCCCTCGGTGTCGACGATCGCCGGGACCTTGCCGTTCGGATTGATGGCGCGAAAGGTGGGCGCGTGCTGTTCGCCCTTGGCTGTATCGACGGGAATGACTTCGTAAGGCATGCCGAGCTCCTCGAGCAGAAGCGCGACCTTCGCGGGATTGGGCGTGGGGTGGAAATAGAAGCGGATCACGGATCTCTCCAGGTTGGAGGAGGGTTAACCTCGCGGCAGCTTAGGCGCCGCTGCTCGAGGGGTCGGCGGCAGGCTAGGAATTCTCGACCGCGGGGCCAAGACAAATTTCAGGTGATCGACTGGGGCGCGACGGCAATTGCAATCGGCCGCCTTTGTCGTGTGTCACGCCCGCGAAAGCCGGCGTCCAGCAAGACGGTCGGCTGCGATTCCATTTGAGAGCGCGTTGCTCTAGGCTGTCCCACGCGCCGTCCGGCGGCGATCGCAAGCATAAGGTGCAAGGGGTGACGCCGTTCAAAACCATCCGCGTCCGGGCGGAGAAGCGCAAAGGCGGCGCCGAAGCGCTCGCCCGCCTCCTGCCGCGCCAGCCGGACCCGAAGGCGCTCTCGAAGCTTCACGACGACCGCGTGCTCGCTGAAATGACCAAGCGCGTGTTCTCGGCCGGCTTCGCCTGGAGCGTCATCGAATCGAAGTGGCCAGGCTTTGAGGACGCCTTTCTCGGCTTCGAGCCGCCCCGGCTCTTATCCGAGCCCGACGAGTTCTGGCACAAGCTGACCATGGACGCCCGTATCGTCCGCAACGGCGCGAAGATTATGTCGGTGCGCGAGAACGCGCGGTTCGTGCTCGATGTGGCGAAGGAGTATGGCTCGTTCGGCGTCTTCCTCGCCGGCTGGCCGCCCTCGAACGAGGTCGGGCTGCTCGAGGTTCTGGCGAAGCGCGGCAGCCATCTCGGCGGCAATAGCGGGCAGATGCTGCTCAGATTTCTGGGCTATGACGCTTTCGTCGCGACGAAGGACGTGGCTGCCTGTCTGCGCGACGCCGGCCTCGATATTGCGGCGGCGCCGACA
>DASXXT010000234.1:0-2453 GCA_036502965.1 Roseiarcus sp.
TGAGCGGCCGCCGCTAGGCGCGCCACCTTCATCATCCCATCGATCAATGGATTTAGCGTTGTCATTCGGGGTCTCTGGCGGCTTGGAATGCTTGTCGGCCATTATCCCTTGCTCTTGTTTAAGGGCCTCACTTTCAAGGAAGCGGCGTAGGGCTTTCTCGCCGGCATTGGCCGCCGACTGCTGGGTACGGTAGCCATGCATTGCGCGCTTGATACAAATGGGATCGTTTCCCCGATAAATTTCCCACTTATATGGCTTGGGCGGCCTATTGCGGTGGCGCACTTTGACGTGAAGCTCGGCGAAGTCATCGGACATTATCGCAATATGCGCCGAATCCCCTGAAATCGCGAGGCCCGGTCAAGGGCCGCCACAATCAAACTGACCTACCGGGTCGGGCTCCCCAAGCGTCACGATTTCGGTCTCAGGCTTTGCCAGTGGGTTGACGAAGGAATGCTTCTGCGGTCGCCAACTCTCGCCGAAGTATCTCAATGGCTTTTAGGTCGATTCGAAAGGCGATGGAGCCAAATTCCTTGGTGTCCAGACGCAACGAGGTGGTCCCATCCGCCCGGGTGAGGATCCGGGAATCCACCATCGTTACTGTCGGGAATTTGGGCGCGTTCGCCTTCGGTTTGGCCATATCTCACTCCCGCCGCCAGCTCTTTGCGAATGCCGCCATCGCAGCCTCGCGCGTCGCCTCGTAGCCATGTATCGGCGTGCAGTCGTAATGATATTCATAGGCAAGTGTCCAGAACCATGGCGAGCCCTCAGCGCCGCCTTGACCTTGTTGATGCGGCCGACCACCTCACCGGCGGCGAGCACGTCGTAATCGTCCTCGCTCCACTCGCCCGAGAGGCGGCTCCATCGGGCGCGCTTGAAAATTAAGTCGCGCGCCTCTGTCATGCGCTTTTTCCTCTGCTCTCCAAGCACGCCTCCGGTGTTTTCGGCGGGGACATTCGGCGCCCTACCTCTTCCGCCGTCTCGGCTTAGGCTCCGGTGGGAAGCGCTTTTGCATCAAGCGCCGCAGGAAGCTCCCCCCGCTCGCGCGCGATCGACGCTCCGCCTGAGAAAATCTAGTAATTCCCGGCGCATTTGCGTCCGAAACCAGCAAGATTCTGCTGCGGATGAAGTATTAAGTAGGCGCAGCTCCCCCTTTAAGCTATCGGATATGCGGCAGCGGGACGGCGCTGGCTCAGCGCTGGCTGCGGAGACTCATGGCAAACAAGACCAAGGTGACGCCGCCGAACGAAGAGGTGCCGGAGAAGGAGGGTCCCGAGACTCCACCGGACAGCCAGCTGCTCGATCTATCGGACGCGGCCGTCAAGACGTTGATCCGCAGTGCCAAGAAGCGCGGCTACGTCACCCATGGCCAGATCAACTCGGTGTTGCCCTCAGAGGAGGTCAATTCCAAGCAGATCGAGGATGTCCTCGCGATGTTCAGCGAGATGGGCGTCAACGTCGCCGAGACCGAGGAGGCGAGCGAAGAGGGCGAGGAGCCGCGCGAGGAGGCCGACGAAGAGGCCGAGAGCGAGGGCGGCGAACTGGTCGAGGTCCAGCAGAAGGTCCCGGCCAAGGCCGAGGCCAAGGAGCCGACCGAACGCACGGACGATCCGGTGCGCATGTATCTGCGCGAAATGGGCTCGGTGGAGCTTCTCACGCGCGAGGGCGAGATCGCGATCTTCAAGCGCATCGAGGCTGGCCGCGAGGCGATGATCGCCGGCCTGTGCGAGAGCCCGCTCACTTTCCAGGCCATCATCATTTGGCGCGACGAGCTCAACGAGGGCAAGGTCTTTCTGCGCGACATCATCGACCTCGAAGCGACCTATGCTGGCCCCGACGCCAAGGCCATGCCAGCACCGGTGATCGGCCCCGACGGCCAGCCGATCGTGCCGGCGCCGGGGGCGTCGGTTCCCGGCGCGCTCGGGCAGACGCCGGCGCCGCCGGCGGGCGCGACCCCGTTCAAGGGGGCGCCCGAGAGCCCCAACGGCGTGGAAGGCGAGGGCGGCGAGACCGCGCCCGGCGAAGGCGATTTCGACGACGACGATATGGAGAACTCGCTCTCGCTTGCCGCCATCGAGGCCGAGCTCAAGCCCAAGGTGGTCGAGACCTTCGACAACATTGCCGACGCCTACAAGCGGCTGCGCCGCCTGCAGGACCAGGACATCCAGAACAAGCTGCGCAACGACTCGCTCTCGCCCGCGCAGGAGCGCCGCTACAAGAAGCTCAAGGACGACATCATCAGCGAGGTGAAGTCGTTGCGGCTCAATCAGGCGCGCATCGACGCGCTGGTCGAGCAGCTCTACGACATCAACAAGCGCCTGGTCGGCTATGAAGGTCGCCTGATGCGGCTCGCCGAGAACCACGGCGTCGCGCGCGAGGACTTTCTCAAGAACTATCAGGGCTCCGAGCTCGATCCGCGCTGGCTCAACCGCGTGTCCAAACTGAGCGCAAAGGGC
>DASXXT010000235.1:0-6732 GCA_036502965.1 Roseiarcus sp.
ATGGCATTCTGAACCGCGCAACGTCCCCGATCCGCTTGGCGCCGCGAATCGCGCGGTGGATGGTCGGTGTCCGGAATGACGCGACGAATTCCATGAAGCCGTCGACGTCGCCGGGAGGCGCCTTACCGTGGTTCTCGGCCAGGGAATGAGTGTGGCGGCCCAAGAATGCTGTGTGCTCGCCGGCCTCATCGAGTCGCGTCGCTGGCGCACCGACCCCCTCGACGGCCTTGCCGAAGCGTTTCTCACGGAGATCCAGCCGCTTCTCGAAACGCCGTGGTCGCACGCGATGAGCGATCTCGCTTATCCTGAGACGCGCGGCGAGCGGCCGCCGGACCTCGAGCAGAAGCTGAAGTATGGGCGCGCTCTCCTTCAGCTCGCGGCGGGGGACCCCGAGGTCGACATGGTCCTCTCGGAGGTGCGAGCGCTGCTCAAGCCGTTCAGCGCTCTGCGTGAGCCGAGACTTGCGCGTCGCGTGGAGGCTCTTCTAGCGGAGACGGTCTGATCCCTAGGGCGGCGGCTCGCGGCCGCCCCGAGCGCGCTGCGTTCGGATAGAATCGTCATCGCAAGGAGCGTCGCGACGCGGCGATCCAGGGGCCGTAGGGCGCCCAATGACTCCTGGATTGCTTCGCTTCGCTCGCAATGACGATCGCGGTTCGACCCACATGCATTTGCGCTACGACGTCCGCCAGATCAATCGCGCGGCGCCGGCCCCGATCATGAGAGCACCCAGCGCCTTCGCCAGCAAGTCGCCCTTCGGGGCGATCTTCTCCATTGCTACAAGAAGCGTGAGCGCGGCGATCCACAGCAGATTCATCGCGCCGCCGACAAACAGCAACGCCATCAGCGCCCAGCAGCAGCCGAGGCAATAGAGGCCGTGCTTAATTCCCATCCGCGCGGCGCCCCAAAGCCCGCCGCGCCAGTCGGTTAAGAGAAAGCCGAGCGGCGAGCGACAGGCGCGAAGGCAGGCCTGCTTGAGCGGCGTGAACTGAAATACGCCAGCGATCGCCAATAGCGCTCCGCTAAGCACGGGCGACATACTGACGATCATCGGCGACAAGAGGCCGTTTGTCTGCAACGCCCATTGCGCGGCCGTCGCCGCCGCGCCGAACGCCGCCCACAAAGCGAGGTAACCTGCGACGAAAGCGACCGTCCTGCCAGCTTCGCCGCGGCTCTTGTTCAGTGTCCCGAAGACCGACACCATCGGCATTGTCGCGGGAAGCATCATGGCGGCCATCATGACCATCCACATGATGAACACGGCGAGCCAGTTGGCCACCGACCAATCGGACATCGGCATCGTCAGCTGCGCCGCTGGGCTGCCCATGTTGATCGCCCCCCAATAGAGGAGGACCCAGCCGGCGAGCGCGGGAATCCAGACGATCAATCCGCTCGACGCTTGCGTGCGGATCGTGTCGCGAAGACTGTTGGTCATCTCAAGTCAGATTTGGCACGGGAGGCGTGTGCGAAGAAGGCGCTACCCGTTAGTTCGACCAGTTGATCGCCGCGTAATGGCCGTTTCGTCCCGAATTGTCCCACTTGAGCCCATAGTCGGCATACGTGCTGCCCGGGCGGCCGGTCGCCAGCGCCAACTTTTTCGGGTTGACCGGATGCCCCGCCTCAGTCCAGATCTCTCCGCCCTCGGCCATTGTCGGCAAGGGCTCCACCGACATCGACAAGACGCCGGGAATCTCGCCCGAGCGAACCTTGCCGTCGATCTTGAAGGTGATCGGCGCCTTCCTGACGCCGAGGCTCTTGCCAAACAGCGGCGCGAAGGCCGCCATCGGGCCGCCCGCGGCCCCGCCGAAAATGGCGCCGAGCGCCTCCGTCTGTCGATCGTCGGCGCGCTCGTCGACGTAAGTTGCGCCAGTCCAATTGCCATTGCCCATTGGCCCGGCGGACGAGACGCAAACAACCAAATTCAGCCCATCGAGCTTCACGTCGCCGTATACGCCCTGGTTGATGTGGAACAACAGGGCGACATGACAATCGCCTTCCGTCGGCCGCGATGTCAGGGGCGGGGCCGGTGAGAATAGACAGGGGCAAACCACATTGCAGTTGCAGGCCTCGAAATAATCGCCGGCGAGGGTCCATTTTGTCTGGGCTGGAGACGTACTTGCCATAACGCTCTCCCCGCCATTGCCGCCCATACGAGCTTCCTGCTGTCGCGTGGCGCAACCCCTCAAATTTCGACGAAACTACGCCAAATTTATGGAGCGGCGCCGATTGGGCCTTGGACTAATCACGCTTTCGCCTAGCCATGCCGCCCGCCCGCGCCTAATCTTCGCCCCAGCCTCAAGCAAAGCGTGAAAGCCCAGTGACCCAACTCTCTGTCCGCCAGCGCCAAGGCCGCCTCCCGACCGACGCGGTCGTCGCGCTCAATTCCGATCTCGCCGCCCGTTTTGGCAACCGCTTCACCGCCTCTGATGCGATTCGCAAGGCGCATGGCCACACGCTGACCTGGCTTAAGAACGAGCCGCCGGACGCCGTGGTGTTCGCGGAATCCAAAGAGGACGTGATCGACCTCACCAAGCTCTGCGTCCGTCACGACGCTCCGATCATTCCCTTTGGCGTCGGCTCGTCGCTCGAGGGCCATGTCAATGCTGCGCACGGCGGCGTCTCGCTCGACCTCTCGCGCATGAACAATGTCCTCGCCGTCAACGCCGATGATCTCGATTGCGTCGTCGAGCCCGGTGTTACCCGGAAGCAGCTCAACGAGCATCTGCGCGACAGCGGGCTCTTCTTTCCGATCGACCCGGGCGCCGACGCTTCCCTCGGCGGCATGGCCGCGACTCGCGCCTCCGGCACCAATGCGGTGCGCTACGGCACGATGAAGGACCTCGTGCTGTCGCTCGGCGTGGTTGTCGCCGACGGATCGTTCCTGCGGACCGGCACGCGGGCGAAGAAGTCCTCGGCCGGCTACGATCTCACCCATATGTTCATCGGCTCCGAGGGAACGCTCGGTGTGATCGTCGAGGTCGCGCTGAGGCTCTCCGGCATTCCCGAGGCGATCGCCGCCGGGCATTGCTCGTTTCCCAGCATACGCTCGGCTTGCGAGACGACGATCGAGACCATTCAGTCCGGCCTGCCGATCGCCCGCATCGAGCTCATCGACACGCTGTCGGTGCGGGCCTTCAATAATTATTCGCATACCTCATTGCCTGAGCAGCCGCTGCTCCTGGTCGAGTTCCACGGCACCGAGCAAAGTGTCGCCGAACAGACGAGTCGCTTCGGCGAAATCACCGCGAGCCACGGTGGCGGGCCGTTGGCCTCGGCGACCAAGCCTGAGGAGCGCACGAAACTTTGGCAGGCGCGTCACGACACCTATTGGTCGCAAATGACGCTGAGACCCGGCGCGCGGCCACTTGCCACCGACGCCTGCGTGCCGATCTCACGGCTTGCCGATTGCGTCGAGGAGACGCTCGAAGACATTAAGCTGAGCGGCCTCATCGCCCCGATCGTCGGCCATGTCGGCGACGGCAATTTTCATGTCGGACCGCTCGTCGACATGGACAACAAGGCCGAGATCGAAGCCGCGGACGCTTTCGCCTCCCGCCTCGCCCATCGCGCCATCGCCATGGGCGGCACCTGCACCGGCGAGCACGGGGTCGGCCAGAAGAAACGGGAATATATGGAAGAGGAGCATGGGCCGATCGCGCTCGACCTCATGCGCCGCGTCAAGGCCTCGTTCGATCCCCAGAACCTGTTCAATCCGGGCAAGGTGTTCTACGCCTGAGGCGCGGCGCCTGCGGCGATCCAGAGTTCGTGGGGCCAGATGCATTCGGATGAAATCGTCATCGCGAGGAGCGAAGCGACGCGGCGATCCAGAGCAACTGTGCGGCCCTTCATCTCTGGATCGCTTCGCTTAGGCTGGCGATGACGACCGTGGTTAGACCAAATCGCACCGTGCTCTTGGTCCGTTTTATTGAGGAGGCCATAAGTGAAGAGCGTCGTTTTGGCGTGGGGTTCATTGGTGTGGGATCCCCGCGAGCTGCAAACCGCCGCCAAATTCATGGCCAATGGGCCGCTGGTGCCGATCGAGTTTTGTCGCATTTCGAGCGACGGACGGCTGACGCTGGCGATCGACGAAGCCTTTGGCGCGCTCTGCAAGACTTATTCGGCGCCGAGCGCGCTCGACAGCCTCGATGCGGCGATGGATAACCTTTGCCTCAGGGAGGGGCTGGCGGATGCGCGGGCAATAGGCTTTGTCGAACCTGCTTCCGGCAGACAAAGCGATCTCGCGGTGCAAAGCCATCCACAGGTTGTCGCGACGATCGGCGCCTGGGCCGAGTCGCTCGGCTACGACGCCGCGATCTGGACTGCGCTCGCCAGCAACTTCGATGAGTGGGGCAAGGGCTGCGAGCCGTTCTCCGTCTCCGCGGCGCTGCAATATCTCGAGACACTGGAGCGTGAAGACCCCGCGAAGTTCGCGCAGGCGCTCGCCTATATCCGGAAAGCGCCGCCCGAGGTCGAGACGCCCGTGCGCGATGAAGTCGCCAAGCGCTGGCTTGATTAGCGCCTCTTGCGATTGTCGCCGTCGAATTCGCAGGACGCCCCGCCGTTGAACTTGCGATTCCAGGGACGAGCGCGGGACGTGTTCGTTCACCCATCCGTCATCCGCTCTACTTAGCAGAACACAGCCCCGAGATTCGACCGTCACCACAGTTGATTCAACCGGTGAGCCTTTCGAACGGAAGGACAAACTCTAATGCCCGCGCCGGAGCAACCCAGTTTGATTGTTCGACAGAAATCCCCGCCGAACATCGAATTTCCGTTTGCGTTCCTCTCGGAGTGGCTGATCCCAACCGATCTGTTCTTCGTGCGCAACCATTTCCCATCGCCCGACCTCGATGCGCGAGAATGGAGACTTCGCATCGATGGAGCGGTCGAGCGGCCCCTCGAACTTGATCTCGATAAAATAAAGGCGATGCCGTGCACGACTCTCACTGCCGTCGTCGAGTGCGCCGGCAACGGGCGAGTCTACTACGAGCCGGCGAAGGAAGGGCTGCAGTGGCAGAACGGGGCCGTCGGCAATGCCGAGTGGACGGGTGTTCTTCTTCGCGACGTTTTGGCAGCAGTGGGGGTCAAGCGCACCGCTCTTGAAGTTTTGCTCGTGGGCGCCGACAGTGGCGTCGTCGACTCGAACAAGAAAACGGCTTCGCCCGGCCCGATCGCATTTGCGCGCAGTTTGCCGCTTCAAAAAGCGATCGCCGATAGCACCCTGCTCGCCTATTCGATGAATGACGCGCCATTGACGCACGACCACGGTCACCCGCTGCGCGCGGTGGTGGGCGGCTGGTTCGGCATGGCGTGGGTGAAGTGGATCACGCATATCAGAGTGCTGGAGCAACCGTTCCTCGGCTACTGGCAGGCGCGCGACTATTTCCGCTGGGACCGCGGCCCGGGAGAACCGATGCTGGTCCCCCTTTCGGAGATGGAGGTCAAAGCGCAGATCGCGCGCCCGGTAAATGGAGCAAACTTAATTGCCGGCCAACCCTATCGGATTTTTGGAGCAGCCTGGAGCGGAGAGGCTGCTGTCCAGCACGTGCAAGTTTGTACCGGTGACGGCAAAGGCTGGCGCGAGGCGCGGGTGCTCGACACAGAACACCTTTATGCGTGGCGTTTGTGGGAATGTATTTGGACTCCTCAACAAGTGGGGAAATACCGACTGCGGTGTCGCGCCATCGATGCAGCAGGACGCGTTCAGCCCGAACTGCAGCGATCCGACTGTGAGAGCTACGCCGCCAATTGGATCGTTCCCGTGGAGATTGCCGTGGTCCCCGAACCGCAGACGTATGCGGAAGAGTTCGTGATCTGAGGTGAGGTTGCTCGCTGCGCCAGTGCGCGACGAAGTCTCCAAGCGCTGGCCTGGCTGACCGGATCAGCCGCCCGCTTTTTCCGCGGTCGCGAAGGCCTATCCTTCCGTGACGCCAACCTTCCGCATCATGTCGTAGATGCGCTGTCTCCCTGCGAGAAATACCGGATTGTCGCTTGGCGCATCGCCGCGATAGCGGCGGATGGTGAAGGTGGGATCGATAGAAAGCCCTTCCTTCGCTGCGACCCGCGCCTCGTCGAGGCGGCCGAGGCCCACCAGCGCGGCCGCAAGATAGAAATGCGCGGGGTGGAAATTCCGGTTGATCTCGATCGCATGGCGCAATTGCGCGACCGCGTCTTCGTCCTTGCCAAGAAAGACTTTTGCGACGCCGAGATAGGTCCGCCAAAGGTGGGCGAAAGTGTCGCGAGGGCTAAGCCTGAGCGCATTGTGGACATGGGCTTCCGTCTCTTCAGCACGCCCGAGGAAGCACTTGGCAATACCAATGTACGCGTGAGCGTCAGCGAGATTGCGGTCGATCGCAAGCGCCCGCTCAAGCTCGGCGACTCCCTGCGTGACACGATTGGTGTAAATCCGGACGATTCCCAAACACACGTGTCCTGGCGCCTTTTCCGGCGCGATCGACAGCGCCTTGACGGCGAGCGCCTCGGCCGCCGCCAGAGGGTTGGCCCGGTCGTCGCTCATGTGCGACCAGGCGAACGCGCTTTCCGTGCGAGCGGCACCGACAATCGCATCGACGTTATCCGGATCGAGCGCAAGAGCGCGGTCGAACAGCCTGCGCGCCTCCGAGAGGCGATCCGGAGTCAGCCCCCGATTGTACGCGCTCATTGCCTGAAAATAGAGGTCCATCGAGTCCGGACTCGGCGCCCGCTCGGCCCGCCGCGCCTCGGCCATGATGAGCT
>DASXXT010000236.1:0-24093 GCA_036502965.1 Roseiarcus sp.
GGCGGCGATCGAGCCGACCTGAGCGACTTCGGCTGATTCCTTGATCTTCTTCGAGCGCTTGGCGATGTCCTTGACCGCCTCGGCGACCGCCTGATCGACGCCGCGCTTGAGATCCATCGGGTTCATGCCGGCCGCGACCAACTTCGCGCCCTCCCGCACGATCGCCGCGGCCAGAACGGTCGCGGTGGTGGTGCCGTCGCCGGCGGTGTCGTTGGTCTTCGAGGCGACCTCGCGGACCATCTGAGCGCCCATGTTCTCGAACTTGTCGTCGAGCTCGATCTCCTTGGCGACGGTGACGCCGTCCTTGGTGATGCGGGGCGCGCCGAACGATTTGTCAATAATAACGTTGCGGCCCTTGGGGCCCAGCGTCACTCTGACGGCGTTGTTGAGAATATCGACTCCGCGGAGCATCTTGTCGCGCGCGTCGGCGGAAAAACGTACGTCTTTGGCAGCCATTGCTTTCAGTCCTCAGAAATTCGAGAGATAACGTTGATTTCAGGCGGCTTTCTTGGAGGAGGAGGCGGTGCCCTCGACCACGCCCATGATGTCGGACTCCTTCATTATGAGGAGTTCCTCACCGTCGATCTTAACCTCAGTGCCGCTCCATTTGCCGAACAGCACTCTGTCGCCGGCCTTCACGTCCAAGGGGACAAGCTTGCCGCTTTCGTCTCGGGCGCCCGGGCCGGCGGCGATGATTTCGCCCTCTTGCGGCTTCTCCTTGGCGGTGTCCGGAATGATGATGCCGCCCTTCGTCTTCTCCTCGCCTTCGATGCGACGGACGACGACACGGTCATGCAGGGGACGGAATTTCATGAATGTTTCCTCTTTCGAAATTGCCCATGTGGGGCGCGGACGGGTACGCTGGCACTCTCTCTCGGCGAGTGCTAACGGCGCTCAAATAGGGGTCATGCGCGCCGCCGTCAAGGGTTCGCCGACCGGCTCTGGGCTGGAACTAAACGACGCGTTGGAACGTTTAATCCCTTGATTGGACAATTGTGTGTCCGGCGCGGCGTTACGGTAAGGGGTGGCCGAAACGGAACGCGCCAAAAGAAAGGGAGGTCGTTATGAGGCACGGCGCTCTTCGTCTTTCTGCGATCGCGCTCGGCGCGGCCCTTGTCGCTCTGTTGACGCCGGTCGCTCCGGCAACCGCGGAGATCCGCCCGCATGGATCACATGGATTCGCTGTTCATGGACATGCATTTCGCGCCGGCGGACCCGCGTTCCATCATGGATTCGCCAGAGGCGGGGTTCACCGTCCGGCGACGCGTGTTGTTCACGGTGGCGGCCATCGACACGCCGTGAGCGGCGGGCCCGCCTATGCCCATGCCCGTCGCTATGGCTACGCTTATGGTCATCGCGCTTATGGTCATCGCTATGCCTATGGCTACGCCTATCGGCATTATGGCGGAGGCCATTATACCGTGGGTTACTCATATCCGTACTACGCGGGAGGCTATTATCACCACCGCCATCGGTACTACTACGCCGGCGGTTACTATTACCGACATCGTCATGGCTGCTGGTGGTACCGGCACTTCGATCCGTACGATACGCCCTCATGGTGCTATGGTCCGGCGTACGGCTATTCGTATGCGTATGGCGCGCCCGTCTACGGATACTCCTACGAGCCTTCCTACGGCTATGCGTATCGCGTCTACGGAGGCTCGTGGCGTGGGCGGCATCGGGCTTACGCGTGGAACGGCGGCTGGCATGGCGGACATGGCCATACGACGCCGCTCGTCGGCGCAGGCCACATCCACGGCGCTCCGCACGGTTTCGCCGTCGCTCATGGCGGGCCGCACTTCAACGGCCATATGCGCGGGCATTTCATGCACTGAACGCCCTCCTGCAATGCCGGGCGGCAGAGCTGGATGAGATTCGCGGCGAACGCGAAGTTCGCCGCGAAGATGCGGCGGCGGCATCCACGGTGGGGATGCGCACGCCGGACCCCGCACTTGGTCAGCCACGGCGGGGCGCACTTGGAGCGCTTGGCGGGCGTATCCGCGGCCCCGGACCGGACGCATACAACG
The DNA here is from genome assembly GCA_036502965.1 of Roseiarcus sp. Lineage (GTDB taxonomy): Bacteria > Pseudomonadota > Alphaproteobacteria > Rhizobiales > Beijerinckiaceae > Roseiarcus. The sequence continues at coordinate 2,031 of DASXXT010000236.1, forward strand.
ATGGAGCAGGAGCCCCACGGCATGGGCCGGCGACCGTCAACTGCGCGCAGGCGCGCGTTTGCTTGGAATGTTCCGGCACAGTGCAGCATTTGCACCGATTTGCGAGGATATGGGAGACGTCACGCCAGTATTGGATGTTTCTAAGTCGAAAAGGTTCACTTCGAAAACAACTGACATTAAATTTAATTTGAGCGCGGCACGCGCTTTCTCGCGCCAAAGACTGTTCTGACGCGTGAGCGCACGCATTCGTGACCTGCTCGGACCTTGCGAATTGGCGACACCGATCTATTTCAAGGGCACAAAGGGGGCGTTCTCGCGGCGCGCTGCGTCGCATAGCATGAAAGGAGATCGTCATGACCCTTGGCGCTCTTCGCATTTCGGCCATCGCGCTCAGCGCGGCCGGTTTTGTCTTGTCGTCGCCGCTTTCTGCCGCAGGCGCGGCGACCGCCGTTCATCACCCTGCCTATGTCGTTCACGGGCGAACGACGCACGTCAACGGGCGCCTCACTGCCCGCCACAACGTCCGCCATTACGCCCACCGCCACGCTCATCGTTACGCGAATGGCTATGGGTATGGCTATAATCCTGGCGGGGCCGTCGCGGCCGGGGTGATCGCCGGGACAGCCGCTGGCTATCCGTACTGCGGTGATTACTCTTACGAGCCGTATAACGGCTCCTGCGACGATTATAGTTGGGGCTACCCTTATCCCTATTACGATTATGGCTTTGGAGGTCCGGTCTTCTTCGGACGCGGCCATTTCGACCACGATCGCCATTTCGACCACGGCTTCCACGGAAACGGCGCTCATTTCGCCAATGGAAACTTCGGCCACACGGGCGGCTTTGGCGGCGGCCACATGGGCGGCTTTGGCGGCGGCCACTTCGGCGGCTTTGGAGGCGGCTTCGGCGGCGGCCACATGGGCGGCTTCGGCGGCGGTGGCCACATGGGTGGCTTCGGCGGCGGTGGCCACATGGGCGGCTTCGGCGGCGGCCACTTCGGCGGCGGCGGGCACTTCCGTTAACATGCCGTTGCATGACGCTTCGGCTTTGGGCGGCTCGTGGGCCGCCCTATTTCGTCTAGCGAAACTTCCTGGCGTAGAGCGCGGCTCGCTCGCTTTAGGGCCGCGTTGGGGAACCCATCGGTCGGCGTCCGCGTTTCTTACAGCATGAAGGGTGCGCGCTCGCCACCCCATCCGAGGAAGGGAGGTCGTCATGACCCACAGTATTTCTCAAGCCTCGGCCATCGCGCTCGGCGTGGCCGCTTTCATTTCGTTATCTCCTCTTTCTGCCGCATTCGCTGACCCGCCCGGGGAGCCGGCGCCTTCGCCAAGCGCGCCAGCAGCAGCAACGCCTGCGCCTCCATCAACCGCCACGGCGCCCTCGCTCAATGAGCCTGCGCCTACGCCTGGCTGGGCGGAATCCGGACCTGGTGGAGCAAGGGTCGCTCAGCATCGCTCCGCCCGCCACTATGCGCACCGCCACTACGCATCCCGGAACGGGCATCGCTATTATAGCGACAATCCCGTGACGACCGCCGCGGTCGGAGTCGCCGGCGGCGTGGCTGATCTGGGTTCGATTGCCGCCTATCCGTTCTATTGCTTCCCGAACTACGGTTCCTGCTCAGTGCGCGTACCGTATCGATATTGAGGCGGCCGTCTAAGCGACGGCTTTGGAAGTTCTCGGCGATTCAACCGAATCGCCGAGAGCTGTACCGTTCAGAAAATAAAGAAAATACTTCCCTTTTCAAGAAATACCGGGGTGTGATGGTCAGATGCCGTTAAGGCCAAGACCGGATGTCCCGAAACCAAAAAAGCGAAATCATCGGCGGGCTCGCGTGGCCGGTTTTGTAAAAAAATTGCCACTCGGCTGGCGGCGATGAAGCAACGGCGCCTTGGGAGCTCCTGCTGGAAAAGTCGCGCGAAGGAGGTGTTAAGTCGCTGAAATGATTGGCGCGCGCAAACTTGTGCGTGGGCGCGCTGGATCGCCCAAAGCTCCTGTGCGGAAGCAAAATCCACACTAAGACCCTGAAATCGCTTGTTTGGCGGAAGGAAAACAAGCCCGGCGACCCTATTTCGGGCGGTTCGGGCCAGATTCTAGGACGCAAAGCGCGTTGCTCGCCAAAAAGCGCGCCTTTCCGCGCGAAACGTGCTTGGCGCGGCGATCAGCTCAGGACCGGGATATTTTAATTGCTTCGGTCGGTCGAAGCGGATTGTCGAATGCAAACCGCGCCGCCGGGGCGGGAGAGGGCCTCTGTTAAGCCGCTTTGAGCAGACGCTCCACCTCGTTGACCAACTCCCGGAGATGAAAGGGCTTGGAGAGGATCCGGGCGTCTTTGGGCGCCGCGTTGTCGGGGTTGAGCGCCACTGCGGCGAAGCCCGTGATGAACATGACCTTGATTTCCGGGTCGAGCTCAGTGGCGCGGCGAGCAAGCTCGATGCCGTCCATCTCTGGCATGACGATATCGGTCAACAGCAGCTCGAACGGTTCCTCACGCAACCGATTGTAGGCAGACAACCCATTGTCGAAAGAGGTCACGACGTAGCCGGCGTTCTGCAGCGCCTTGACGAGGAAGCGGCGCATGTCGTTATCGTCCTCCGCGAGCAAGATCTTGGCGGAAATCTCGACTGGCGTCTGCATCACTCTCCCCTGGCAAGGCTTGCAACCTTGCGGCGCCCCGGTAAAAATTTATTGAACTCGCCGACAAGTGTCGCATCGCGCCGAGTTTAGGCGATATGATAAAGTTGAACGGCGCGCTCGACGCAAGCGCTGGTCGGAGGGCTGATGGAACAGGTCGAGGGGACGGTGGTCCAGGACTTCGATTGTCCGTTCGAGACGATTGAGCCGGCGCGGTTGGCTTCTCCCCTCGTTTTCAGTTCGCCCCATTCCGGATCTACCTATCCGCAGCGCTTTCTCGCCGCTTCCCGCCTAGATCCACTGACCCTGCGCCGCTCCGAAGACGCCTTCGTAGACGAGCTGTTTTTGCCTTGCGTCGGGCTCGGCGCGCCGCTCTTGCGGGCGTTGTTCCCGCGCGCCTATCTCGACGTGAATCGAGAGCCCTACGAACTCGACCCGCAGATTTTCGACGGCCGCCTGCCCGAGTTCGCGAACACCCGCTCGCTAAGAGTTGCGGTCGGGCTCGGCACGATTCCCAGGGTGGTTGGTGACGCCCAGCCGATCTACAGGAAGCCGATCCCGGTCGCTGATGGTCTCCGTCGGATCGACACGCTGTACCGGCCTTATCATGCGCAATTGAAGGCGCTGATCGAGCGGGCGCGCGGATGGTTCGGGGTGGCGGTGCTGCTTGACTGCCACTCGATGCCCTCGAACGCTGCCGACGTCAGCGGACTCGATATCGTGCTGGGCGACCGATATGGCGCAAGCGCGGCGCCGACGGTCGTCGACGTTCTGGAATCGAGCCTCAAGCGCGCGGGTTATCGCGTCCGCCGCAACAAGCCATTCGCTGGCGGATTTATCACCGAGCATTTCGGTGCGCCCGCAGACGGCGCCCATGCGGTTCAAATCGAGATCGCCCGGGCGCTCTACCTCGATGAGCGCAGGATTGTGCGAACGGAACGATGGCCCACGCTCCGGGACGATCTGTTCGTGGCGGCGAAGGCGCTGGCGCTGGAACTGGGCGGCAATCCGGAAGCGGGCCGCCTGGCGGCCGAATAAAGCGGGGCCGCAAGGCGACGCCGGAAAGAGCGGGGGCGGATGCTGCACTGCAGCGCGACCGAGCGCGACGCACAACTCGGAAAGGGCGGGGACCTGGCGAAAAAAGGAGGCCGCCATGTCGCCACGGCGGCCTTGAGTCTAGGGAGGAAACGCCCAAGGAGGGCATATGCGGCAGGTCATGCCGCACCGCAACAATATCGGTGCTGACCGCCGCCGTTGCAAGCCTTTTCTTCACTCAACGGGCAATCGCCCACTGAATTCAGGGCACTGTGGCATTTCGGTTCCTAGCAATTCGTAGCGCTCCAAACCAAAATAAGCGATTTATAACAATGGTCTAGAACGTTATAGCTAGGACCAATCGAGCAATAGTTATCAAAGACAAGGATAGCAGATATGCATATTGAGCATGATGTTTCACGCGTTTGTGAGGCTTTTGGATGACCGCAGTCGACTTCGCAGCCTTTGTTGAGCGACTCGCGCAGGTCTCGGGCGAGGTGATTCTCCCGTTTTTTCGCAGCGCGATTCGCGCCGAAGACAAGTCGCTGGGCGGCGTGTTCGATCCCGTCACCGAGGCTGACCGGGGCGCCGAGGCGGCCATGCGGCGGTTGATCGCACAGACGTTTCCCGCCCATGGGGTGATCGGAGAGGAATACGGGCGCGATCGTCCCGAGGCGGAATATGTCTGGGTCCTCGATCCGATCGACGGGACCAAGAGCTTCGTTTCCGGGTTGCCGACCTGGGGCACGTTGATCGGGCTCATGCATCGCGGCCAGCCGGTCTATGGCATGATGGCCCAGCCGTTCACGCGCGAGCGGTTCTATGGCGACGGCAAGCGCGCCAGGCTGCGCACGCTCGCTCCCTCGCACGGCGATGCGCCGCCTTCGGAATGGGCGACCCGGAGCCTGCATACCCGCGGCTGCGCGTCCCTTGCCGAGGCGACGCTCATGACGACGAGCCCGGTGCTGATTCGGGACGAGGCCGACCGAATGGCGTATGCGCGGGTCGAAAAGCAAGTCCGGCTCACGCGCTACGGCGGCGATTGTTACGCCTATTGCGCGCTCGCGGCCGGCTTCGTCGACCTGGTGATCGAGAGCGGTCTCAAACCCCACGACATCGTCGCGCTCGCGCCGATTATCGAGGGGGCGGGCGGCGTGGTCACGACCTGGGACAGGGAGAACGCCGCCAAGGGTGGCCGAATTATCGCCGCCGGCGACCGGGCCGTCTACGATGAGGCGCGCCGCCTGCTGCTCGAGGGGTAGGCAACCTTCAAACGCGATACCCAGCGCGGCCGGTGGTGATGATCCCGTAAGCTGCGCTCTCCGAGAAGCCGCAGCTACAACCAACGCGCGAACTCCTCCAAACAAATCCAAATAAAAGAAAATAAACGCTAGCAAAATAGCTTTCTTTTACTAGCGTTTATTTTTTCGAATCGGGACTTTTCAATGGGTTACGGGCGATTCAAATAAAAAATTTCCGCCGTCAGCTGAAACCCGCTCTGGTTGCAAAAAACCGGCGCAGCGCGCCGTAAGGCCGCCTGTCGACGCAGACATGGAATTCACAGCGGCCAAGTTCGTCATCACGGGATGATCATAGCGGCGATTTTGGCTTTACGCAAGAAAATGTCGGATAATTCGCCAATCCCTTAGTCCGGCAGCACGTTTCACGGGTCAATAATGGCTCGCCGTGAACAGGTCGCCGCTGAAATTGACATGCATGCCGAGGTGCTGCCGGTCCTTGGTCAGCGACCGGACCTCGTTCTCCATCGCGTCGGTCAGGGCGGACAGCCGCCGCACTACGCCCAACGACTCCGCGACGGACAGCCTGAGCGTGCCAAACAGTTCCCGTGCGATTAGCCGCAAACGAAGGGACGAGAAGCAGGGCAACACTCCCCCTCGTCCCTGAGGTTTCGCTAAGTAAAGTCTGTGGTCTATAGGCTCGGCAAAAACCCGCGCTCATTGCGCGGAGAACTTAGCGCCCTCTATACCTCGCTTTCATCTAAGCGCCGCTAGCAAGGTCGAGCTAGCTACATCTAGCTACGGCTTGATGACGAAGTCAATGGCGGACGGTCCAGGTCAGTCATAATTCCATTAGCTGTTGCAAGCCTGCAACGGTTTGGCAGCGAGACGGCATGCCACCCTAACTACGGTGGCTCGGGTATTCCCCGGATATTGACGAGTTCCCGTTCGCTGAGCGTCGATTTTCGCTTTACGCAAGATGTCGGCGAATTCGCGAATCCCTTAGTCCGGCAGCCCGCTCGAACGTCAATAATGGCTTGCCATGAACAGGTCGCCGCCGAAATTCACGTGCATGCCCAGACGCTGGCGGCCGTGGGTAAGCGACTGGAGTTCGGTGTCCATCGCGTCCGTCAGCGCTGACAGCCGCACGATGCCCTGGGCGTCCGCTGCGCTGCTAAGCGCGTCGAGAAACGCTTGGGTGAGGGCGCCGTGCTTCCATTCCGGAAGCTCCTCTGACAGCCCGTTCTTGTCGGACGAGGTCAATACGGTGACATTTTCCATGTTCAGAGCGTCGCGGAGAGCTTTGGCGTCGGGACTGGTCGCCCAGCCGCCGGGGCCGACCAGACCGGAACGGCAGGCGTCGATGAGCAGCAGCACTTTTCCGTGCTGCGCCAGATCCTTGACCCGGTCCGCGATATCGTTGGCCGAGACGGCGCTGATCGCTGCCGCGGTCGGCGAGCTGATGTCGAAATCGTAGGGGATGAGATAGAACTTGTCGCGGAACATCTCCCCCTGCGTCGAGACAAGAATTACCGCGACGTCCTGATCCGATCCACCTCTGCGCATCTTTTCCGCCACGCGGTCAATCGCGTCCAGAATGCCGGCGTGACTGGCCTGTTCGTTCGGTAGGTACTCCCGGTCGATCGCGCCGTATAGGCTCGCCTTGCCCGAGGCGATCTTCTGACTCTCAAGCAGAGTTTCAGCGATAGCGCGCGCGTCCTCGGCGGCGTAGTCGAGGTGAAGGCTGCCCGCCTTGTCGCCGAATTTGTCGACGCCGATGGCAAGCACATGCAACACCCCGCCAGGCGGTTCCGCGCTGCCTGTCGCTTTCTGCACTGTCAGTCGTCGACCGGCCGACAGCTCTGCGATCCCGAGCGCGCGAGCGGTTTCGAGTTCTTGAAGAACAAGAGGCAGCGCGTCCGGCCGGTGCAGTCTCGGAATGGCGGAGACAGGAAGCACACTTGCGGCGCTGTCCCGGCCGTGATTGGTCACCCATTTCAGCACGTCCTGAGCGCCGGGCGTCGCCTCGTAGAAGCCCTCGGGCGTCCACAGCACCCAATCCCACTTGGCCGGGTCCCCTTTGTTCCGAAGGATCTGCAGGGCTAAGAGCTCGCGTCCGTCGTCGGCTGCGACGATGACCCGCCCATCATTGCTAGCGTTCACCGCCCAGATCTCGTTCCGGCTTTCCCAACGCCATCTCTTCGCGCCCGAGTCGTTGAATGCAGTGAGCGCGAAGTTTGAGCCGAGAAAGAAGCGCTTGGCGTCCGGAGCGATCGCGAGGCTTCGCACCATGTTGTACTGTTCGAGAGGAAGCGCACGGCCGCCCAGCGTTGGGTTGGTTCCATCCCGCCAGCCGTCAATCATCAATCCGTCGCGCTTTGGCGCGAAGGTCAGATGGTCGTCCGGCGGTGGGCTAGACAATGTGAGCAACCGCAAATCAAAGCGTAGTTTGGGATCGTCCGGGCTGACATCAGTTTTGGTTGAGTCACCAACCACGAAATCAACAAGGCTCGCGTCGCTAGACGCCTTGAGTTCTTGGTTACGGAAATCAGGAATGGGTGAGCCAGCGGTCCAGATTGGCTCGCCTCGGTTGTTTATGAGACCGAGGCAAGGCGCCATCGAGACGACAAAGATTTGCCCCTCCGGTAGGGCATTGACGCCAGATGCTGTAGAGGAAATGTTGCAATAGGTCATGCGTCGTTCGTCGCCCAAGCCACCGCGGTCCCAGGCGAAAAGAAGAGAACGGTGTTGTTGAGCGTCACGGACCGCGCCGGCCGCGAGCAGCGTCTGGCCGTCGGGGGACCACGCGACATAGGCAAGTCCCCCCCGCGACGGCACCGCGTTCGCGGGGCTTTGCCCGCCCAGGCGTTTGCGCGTGGCTCTGTCGAGAATATCGACCGCCGCGACGTCTGCGTAGCCGACCGCCAACCGTTTGCCGTCCGGACTAAACGCGACTCGGAATGGGACACGTCCGCTCGTCGCCGTCACGGGGTCGCCGACGCGGCGAAAGTTTGGGCTGTGGCCGTTCGGATCGAACTGGTACGAGCGGATCAGGCCATCGAAGCTGGTCGTCGCGAGGCGGCCATCGCGCGCGAACGCGGCACCGTAGCTATTGTCTCCGTATTGGTCGTCGCGAAACACCTCGCGCCAATCCTTTTCCCGGTCGAAGATTCGTAAGCCTTTGGGACCGCCAAGCGTTGCGGCGAGGTAGCGGCCGTCTGGCGAGAAGGTGAGAAAGTGTGTGATATTAGGCAAATCGTCGTGAATTCGCGAAGTGAGGTTTCCGGACTCGCGGTCGAATATGTAGATAACAGTGCCAACCTTAAGGCGCTCGGTAAAGCCGCCGGCGGCGATTGTCGACCCGTCCGGGCTGATCGCCACGGCGTACACGGCGCCGACGCTCGCAGGCCCGATCGGAATCCAGATCGTGCGCAGGAGCTTGCCGTCGGCGAGCGACCAGATCCTAATCGTGCGATCGTCGCTGCCGGTCACGGCGAAACGCCCGCCAGCATCGACGGCTTGCGCCCAAATCCTGGCCGTGTGCATGCCGGGATCGATGGCGAGGACCGGACGGTCGTAAAGGTCCGTCTCGGCGTTCGGTCCCTGATCCTGCGCCTGGGCTGGCGCGAAGGCTAACGCGGCCAGCCCCAAAAGGACCGCCGCTATCGCGCGGCGATGTCGCTGAACTTGGGCCATTTCGCGGCCTCCAACTGGCTCTTCTTGGTCTCGAGCTCGAGCTTGTCCTTCTCGACATGGCGCGTCCACCATGCGCCGACGGCGTCGGAAATCGCATTGAACAAGGGGTTCGACCGCGCCCTTGGCGACCTCTTCCCATACGCCCTTCGTGTTCGGGGTAATCGTCTTGACCGCGGCGACGCAAATTTCCCTAAGGCCTTTTCCAGCGTTATCGAGGCTGGTTCGAGCGGTTGGCAGGCTGCTCGGATCGCCGCCTTGAACGAGAGCTGTCGTCAGCCCGGCAATGATTCCGTCCATCTCGCCCTCGGCCATGCCATAGGTCAGCTGGGCCGTTGCGAGGGACGCCTTATCGCCGTTTGACTTGAGAACCTGGACGCACGTTGTGGCTTGCGTCTTTGCCTTAGCGAGAAGGGCGATAACCTCGGGCCAGCCGAGATTCGCCTGCGCCATGCAGAATGTGGCCGGAGCAATCGGCGCCAATACAATTAGAAATATTCTTTTCACGGCCGGGCCATCCAAAACTCTCCGCCGCCGCGTAATATTTCCTTATCGGTAACACCAAACCGGAGCGTATGGAAGGCCCGCACCGCGTGGAGACGCGCCCAGCGCCGACGCCGTTTGACCCTCCCTTGAAATCGTGATTTGTGCGCCGCACGCACTACATACTGACCTTCCCAGAGTACGCCCCCGTAATGCGGCCCGAACGCTACAACGTGCGCGAATCCGAGGCCAAATGGCGCAAGGCCTGGGCGGACGCGCAGATCTTCAAGACCGATAACGACGATCCGCGCCCGAAATATTACGTGCTCGAGATGTTCCCCTATCCGTCGGGGCGCATCCACATGGGCCATGTGCGCAACTACGCCATGGGCGACGTGGTGGCGCGCTATCGGCGCGCGCGCGGGTTCAACGTCCTCCATCCGATGGGCTGGGACGCGTTCGGGCTGCCGGCCGAGAACGCCGCCATGCAGAACAACACCAGTCCTGCCGAATGGACCTACGCCAATATCGCCGCCATGCGCGCGCAGTTGCAGTCGATGGGGCTGTCGCTCGACTGGTCGCGCGAGATCGCGACCTGCGATCCGAGCTATTACAAGCATCAGCAGAGGCTGTTCCTCGATTTCCTCGCTGCGGGTCTGGTCGCGCGCAAGCAATCGAAGGTCAATTGGGATCCGGTCGATCAGACGGTGCTCGCCAACGAGCAGGTCATCGACGGGCGCGGCTGGCGATCGGGCGCGCCGGTCGAGAGCCGCGAGCTCATCCAATGGTTCCTCAAGATCACCGATTATTCCGACGATCTGCTGGCGAGCCTCGATCATCTCGAGCGCTGGCCGGAAAAGGTGCGGCTGATGCAGAAGAACTGGATCGGGCGCTCGGAGGGTCTTTCGATCCGGTTCGTCGTCGATCCGGCGACGCAAGGCGCGCTCAAGGGTGAACCTGAGGCGGCCGAACTCGACATCTATACGACCCGCCCGGACACTTTGTTCGGCGCGAAATTCATGGCGATCGCGCCTGACCATCCGCTGGCCGCGGCGGCCGCGAAGCACGACCAGGCGCTCAAAGCGTTCATCGAGGAGACCCGCAAGATCGGCACGTCCGTCGCCGCGATCGAGACTGCGGAGAAGCGGGGCTACGACACGGGCCTCAAAGTGCTGCACCCGTTCGACCCCGATTGGCGCTTGCCCGTCTATGTCGCCAATTTCGTGCTGATGGAATACGGGACGGGCGCGATTTTCGGCTGCCCCGCGCATGATCAGCGCGACCTCGATTTTGTCCGCGCCTATGGGCTCGGCGTCACGCCGGTGGTGTGCCCGCCCGAGCTCGATCCCGCGAATTTCACCGTCGACACAGTCGCCTATGACGGCAACGGGGTGATGATCAATTCGCGCTTCCTCGATGGGATGACGGTCGATGAGGCCAAGGAGGAGGTCGCGCACAGGCTGGAGCAGATCACGCTCGGCGGGACGCCGCAGGCCAAGCGGCAGATCAATTACAAGCTCAGGGACTGGGGCATTTCGCGCCAGCGCTATTGGGGCTGCCCGATCCCGATCATCCATTGCGAGAAGTGCGGAATCGTGCCCGTCCCGGCCGCGGACTTACCGGTCAAGCTGCCGGAAGACGTGAGTTTCGATCAGCCCGGCAACCCGCTGGACCGTCATCCGACATGGAAGCACGTCGCCTGCCCGCAATGCGAAGGGCCGGCGACGCGCGAGACCGACACGATGGATACGTTCGTCGATTCGTCGTGGTATTTCGTGCGCTTCACCGATCCCCACAACGCCTCGGCGCCGGACAATCCGGCGATGGCCGACCATTGGCTGGCCGTCGATCAGTATATCGGCGGCATCGAGCACGCGATCCTGCACCTTCTCTATTCGCGCTTCTTCACGCGCGCGATGCGCAAGTGCGGATATCTCGATCTCGACGAGCCCTTCGCCGGCCTCTTCACCCAGGGCATGGTCGTGCATGAGACCTACCAAGGTGGGGACGGCCAATGGCTTGCGCCTTCGGAAGTTCGGATCGAAGCGGACGGGAACAACCGGCACGCCTTTCTCCTGGACCGGGACGAGCCGGTCGAGATCGGCCCGACCGAGAAAATGTCGAAGTCCAAGCGCAACACCGTCGATCCGGACGAGATCATCTCGACCTATGGCGCCGATACGGCGCGATGGTTCATGCTCTCAGACTCGCCGCCCGAGCGCGACGTCATCTGGACCGAGGCCGGCGTCCAGGGGGCATTCAAGCAGACGCAACGCCTCTGGCGCTTGATTTGCGAGATCGAGCGCATCGTGGGGAGCGAGCGTCCGCCGCCGCCGGCGCAATATGGCGAGGAGGCGCGGCGCATCCGGCGAATCGCGCATACAGCGCTGGCCAAGATCGAGAACGAGATCGAGCGTCTGCGCTTCAACGTCTGCATCGCCACGATCTATGAGCTGGCCAACGAGCTCGGCGCGGCCGTAGGCGCGATCAGCGAGGCGCCGGTCGGCGACGATCTGCGCGCGGCCTTCGCCGAGGCCGGCGACGTTCTTGTCCATTGTTTCGCGCCGATGATGCCGCATCTGGCGGAAGAATGCTGGGAGGCCTTGGGCCACAAGACCTTCGTCGCCCAGAGCCCCTGGCCGGTCGCCGACCGCAACCTCATCGCGTCGGCCGACGTCACCTATGTCGTGCAGGTCAACGGCAAGAAGCGGGGCGAGCTTACGATCGAGCGGGAAGCCGACCCGGAGCGGGTCGAGCAGGGGGCGCTCGCCCTCGACGCGATCGTCCGGGCGATGGATAATAAGCGCCCTCGCAGGGTGATCATCGTGCCGCACAGGATCGTCAATGTCGTGGTCTAGGGGTCTTCCCGTCCTCGCGGCGCTCGCGCTCGCCGGCGTGCTCGCCGGCTGCTTCCAGCCGCTATACAGCGAGGCCGCGCACCCGGGACTGGTGGAGGATCTTCGGGCGATCGAAGTCGCGCCTATCAAGGACCGCATCGGTCATTACCTGGCCGACAATCTTACGACCGATCTCAACGGCACCGGTCAGACGCCGACGCCAAAATATCGTCTCACCGTGACGGTCTCGACCGCTACGTCGACGCCGACGGTCAGCTCGCTCACCAACGTCGCGACCTCGGCGACCGTGACCGGCGAGGCGCATTATACCTTGAACAAGGCTGACGGAGGCGCGCAGGTTCTGACTGGCGTCGCCCAGGCGAACGCGTCTTACGATCGCTCCCAGCAGCGCTATAACGATCTGCGCGCCGCGCGAGACGCCGAGATTCGGCTGGCGCGCTCGCTGTCGCAGGAGATCTCCCTGCGTCTCGCCGCGCAGCTGGCCGGAAAAACCTCATGAGAGCCGCGCCCGGCTTGGTGGGCGCTCGCTAGCCTGAACGCGATGCTGCTATACGTCGGACAACGGATCGTCCTGTTCTTGGCGACGCTTATGTTCGCGTCGCTGATCGTGTTCTCGGTCATGCAAATCCTGCCGGGCGATGCGGCGCAGACCATGCTGGGTCCGACGGCGACGCCCGAGGCGGTCGCGGCCCTGTCGCACAAGCTCGGTCTCGATCTGCCCGCGCCGATCCGCTACGCGCGCTGGATCGGGGGCGCTCTGCACGGCGACCTCGGCATGTCTTACGCCTATGGCTCGCCGATCGCTCCGCTAATCGCCTCGAGCCTTGCGGTCAGCGCTCCCCTGGCGCTGATGGCCATGGCGCTCGCCGCGGTCATCGGGCTTGCCGCGGGTGTCTATGCGGCGGATCGGCGCGGTCGCGCCGGCGACGCGATCGTCATGGGCTTCAGCCAGATCGGCATCGCCGTGCCGAATTTCTGGCTGGCGATTCTTCTTGTGCTGGTCTTCGCGGTGACGCTGAGACTCGTTCCAGCAGGCGGATTTCCGGGTTGGCAGGATCCAACGCGGGCGCTGGGCGCGCTGATCCTTCCGGCCATCGCGCTTGGCGTCGTGCAGGCGGCGATTGTCACGCGCGTCACAAGGTCGGCGGTCATCGAGGCGCTGAACGAGGACTTCATGCGCACCGCGCGCGCCAAGGGCGTCTCGCGTCGCGCCTCCCTCTGGCGTCACGCTTTGCCGAACGCGCTGACGCCCATTCTCACCATCATGGGGCTGCAATTCGCCAACTTGATCGCGGGCGCGATCGTGGTTGAGAACGTGTTCGTCCTGCCGGGCCTGGGCCGGCTCATGCTGCAGTCGATCTCCAATCGCGACACATTGGTGGTCGAGAATGGGGTGATGCTGCTGGCTTTGATCGTGATCGCACTGAATTTCGTCGTCGATATCGCCTGCGCCGCGATCGATCCGAGGCTGAGGGCCTCCGCGGCGTGACTTTGGCCGCCCGGTTTCGCCCGCGCGGGGGGCTGAGCCTATGGCTCGGCGCCGTGCTCGTCGCCGTGCTGATCGCTGCCGCCACCGTGTCGCTCATCTGGACACCCTATCCCCCAACCGCAATCGACATCCCCCATAAGCTCGCGCCGCCTTCCGCGGCTCACTGGTTCGGGACCGACAATCTCGGACGCGACGTCGCATCGCAGATTCTTGCGGGCTCTCGCATCTCCATTCTGGTCGGCGTCATCGCGGTCGGCATTGGTCTCGTGCTCGGAATCGTCCTTGGGCTGATTGCGGCGTTCTCCAAGGGCCTTCTCGAAGACGGGCTCATGAAGCTGAGCGACTTCGTCTTTGCATTTCCAGCGCTTCTCTTGGCGATCATGCTGACTTCGACCTTCGGTCCAGGCGTCGTCAACGCCATCATCGCCATCGGCGTCTATAATGTGCCGATTATCGCGAAGCTTACTCGCGCCACCGCGAACGGTGTTCTCTCCCGGGAATACGCGCTTGCCGCCCGCGCTGCGGGCCGCGGGCCGATCGCCATCGCCGTCGATCACGTGCTGCCCAATATCGCTCCGGCGTTGATCGTGCAGGCGACGATTCAATTCGCGATCGCCATTCTGGCCGAGGCGGCGCTTTCCTATCTCGGCCTCGGCGCGCAGCCGCCGCAGACCTCGTGGGGCAAGATGCTCGCCGACGCCCAGAACGTCCTCTACAACGCCCCGCGGCTCGCGCTTTATCCGGGCGTTGCGATCGCGCTGAGCGTTCTGGGCCTCAATCTGCTTGGCGACGGGTTGCGCGACGCGCTCGATCCGAAACTGAAGGCGCGGAGCTAATGCTGCTCGAGGTCGCCGAGCTTGCCATAGAACTGGCGGCGCCCGGGGGAGTGCAGCGCGTCGTCGATCGGACCTCGTTTTCGCTTGCGGAGGGCGAGAGTCTCGGCGTGGTGGGCGAGTCCGGCTCCGGCAAGACGATGACGGCGCTCGCGCTGATGGCTCTGACACCCGAGGGGGCGCATGTCTCCGGTTCGATTCGCTTCGAGGGGAGGGAACTCATCGGCCTCGCGGAAGAGGAAATGCTGAAATTGCGCGGCGACCGCATCGCCATGATCTTCCAGGAGCCGATGACGGCGCTCAATCCGCTGCGCCGCATTGGCGCGCAAGTCGCCGAACCGCTGATGCTGCATCGAGACTTAAGCAAGCGTGAGGCTGAGGCGCACGCCGTCCAGTTGCTCGCACGTGTGCGATTGGCTGAGCCGGAACGCGCGGCGCGATCCTATCCGTTCGCGCTTTCCGGCGGCGAGCGGCAGCGCGCGATGATCGCCATGGCGATCGGCTGTACGCCGCGCCTGGTCATTGCCGACGAGCCGACCACGGCGCTCGACGTCACGGTGCAGGCGCGCATTCTCGCGCTCATCGACGGCTTGCGGTTGGAATCGAAGATGGCGATCCTGCTTGTGAGTCACGATCTCGCGGTGATCGCGGAACATTGCGACCGCGTCATCGTCATGTACGCGGGCGTGATCATGGAGAGCGGGCCGGTCGAGACGGTATTGCGTGAGCCCAGAAACCCTTACACGCTGGCGCTGCTCGAGGCCCGCCCGCGGCCAGGCGCGCCGCGCGGCGCTCGGCTGAGGACCATCCCCGGCGCGCCGCTGGTTGCGCACGAACATCACGTCGGCTGCCTTTTCGCCGGCCGATGCGCGCTCACCATCGACCGGTGCTGGACCACGCCGCCGCCTGAGGTGATCTTCGGCGCCGGCCACATTTCCCGCTGTCATCGCGCCGGCGAAGTGGGGTTCGCGCCATGAGCGAAGCGGGATTCGTCCCATGAGCGACGCGCCGCTGCTCGAGGTCTCTTCGCTTGTCAAGACTTACCGCTTGCCCGGAGTCAGTCCGTTTGCGCGGAAGAATGCCCGTCCGGCTCTGGCCGGGGTCAGCTTCTCCATGCATCAAGGGCGCTCGTTCGGGGTCGTTGGCGAATCCGGTTCGGGCAAGTCGACGCTGGCGCGCATCGCTCTCGCGCTCGACCGGCCGGACTCTGGCGTGGTGCGCCTTCAGGGGCGCTCGCTGTTCGATTTGCCGCGACGCGAATTGCGCGCCGCGCGAGCGCATATGCAAATGGTCTTTCAGGACCCCTACGGTTCGCTCGACCCGCGCCAGCGCGTCGAGAAAATCGTCGCCGAGCCGCTGGCGGCGCTCGGCGGAGCGGGCAGGGCGGAGCGTCGCGCGCGGGTTCGAGCCTCGCTCGAGGCCGTCGGCCTCAAGTCTTCTGACGCTTTGAAGCATCCGCACGAGTTTTCCGGCGGCCAGCGCCAGCGCATCGCCATCGCGCGCGCGCTCATCACCCGGCCGAGGCTGGTCGTCGCGGACGAGCCGGTGTCGGCGCTCGACGTCTCGGTGCAGGCGCAGACGCTGAACCTCATGAGCGATCTCGAACGCGAGGCGGGCGTGACCTTTCTCTTGATCAGCCATGATCTCGCCGTCGTCGCGCATATCTGTGAGACGACCGCGGTCATGTACCGCGGGCGCATCGTCGAGATCGGCGAAACCGGCGCCTTGTTCGCCAATCCGGCGCACCCCTATACGCGCGAATTGGTCGACGCCACCCCTCGCCTCGACCAGCCGGCGCGCGTTCAAGTGCTCGCGCCGGCGAGCGGCGGCCCCGAGGCGCCGGAGGGCTGCCCCTACGCTTCGCGCTGCGCGTTCGCGCGCGAGCGCTGCCGCGAGGAGGCGCCGGTTCTTGAGGGGAAGGACGGTGGAAGCCGTAAGGTCGCGTGCCACTTCCCTCTCGATTAGGTCAGGGACATTGACATTAATGTAATGCTTTTTTACATTCGACGGCTCTTGCACGCCGCTCGGCTGCTCCCAATCTCATACGCGCGCCGGCGATCGCCCTCTTCGAGCGCCGCTCGCGACAGGACATGGAGGCTCGTAATGGGCACTGCAGATGGTGCTATGGGTGGTTCGTACGGCGCGCGAGAATTCGGCGCGGGCGAGTGGGCGGGCGCCCATTGGCGGCGCAGCGGTGGTTCGCGTTGGTCAGCGTTCGAAATCATCGCGATGGTTCTTGGCTTCATCGTCTTTTGGCCGATCGGTCTCGCGATCCTCGGCTATAAGTTCTGGCAGCGCCGATACGGCGGGCCGGATCTGCAGACGCTGGCGACCAACAAGTGGCAGGATGCGCGCACGATGATGTCAGCCAAT
This sequence comes from Roseiarcus sp., assembly GCA_036502965.1. Classification (GTDB taxonomy): domain Bacteria; phylum Pseudomonadota; class Alphaproteobacteria; order Rhizobiales; family Beijerinckiaceae; genus Roseiarcus. The sequence goes on from DASXXT010000236.1 coordinate 18,667, forward strand.
TCTTCCTGGAATTCTTCATGGGGGTGCGGCGCCGTGAATCGCGCGAGCCGCTACTACGGCGCTTCGACCGGCAACGCCGCTTTCAACGAATGGCGGACTGCCGAATTGGCTCGGCTCGACGAAGAGCGCCGCAAGCTTGACGAGGCGCAGCGCGAATTCGCCGAATATGTCGACGCGATTCGCCGCGCCAAGGACCGCGAAGAGTTCGAGCGGTTCATGGCCGAACGCCGGGCTCGTCCGGCCGGCGGCGGCTCGAACGCCAACTGAGCGCGGGTTTTTGTAGACGCGATCGTTGATCGCGCCGGCCGCGGTCCAAAGGGCGTCCGGAAGGACGCCCTTCTGCCGTCGGCTATGGACCGCGGCTACCGCAAGGTTGCGTTGAAGTCCCTTCTCCCCTGACCGGGGAGGAGGGAGTTATGCTTGACGCTCTTGCGTCTTGCGGTGCTATGCTCAGGCTTCCCTCGCCAGCCTCGGAGCGTTCCATGCGCCGCGCCTACCGCCTTATCCTCACGCTCGGCCTCGCGTTGATCGCGCCGGTAAGCGTTGCTCTGGCCAAGGACAGCGTGACGATCGGCATGGTGCTCGAGCCGCCGGGGCTCGATCCGACCAGTGCGCCGGCGGCGGCGATCGGCGAAGTGACTCACTACAACATCTTCGAGGGCTTGACCAAGATCAACGAGGACTTCTCGGTTAGGCCGCTTCTGGCCGAGAAATGGGACTTCTCGCCCGATCTCAAGACCCTGACCCTCACCCTTAAGCCGAAGGTCAAGTTTCAGGACGATGAGCCGTTCTCGTCCAAGGACGTCAAGTATTCTTTCGAGCGCTACGCCGCCAAGGAGTCGACAAACAAGGACAAAGGCTTCTTCGCCTCGATCGAGTCGATCGACACGCCGGATCCGATGACGGTTGTGCTCAAGTTCAAGCAGCCGAGCTTCGAGGCGCTTTATCATCTGGGCCTGGACACCGCGGTCATCCTCGACGAGAAGAGCGCGACGAGCGAAGCCACCAACCCCGTCGGCACCGGACCTTACAAGCTCTCCTCCTGGACCAAAGGCTCGACAATCACGCTCGACAAGTGGGAGGGCTATCGCGACGCGGCCAATATCCCGATCGCCCACGCAACCTTCCGCTTCATCTCCGACCCCTCGGCCGCAGTCGCGGCGATGCTCGCTGGCGACGTCGACGCGTTCCCGCGCTTCGCCAATGTGCAGGCGCTCGGCCAGTTCAAGAGCGACCCGCGGTTCCAGGTGCTGGTCGGCGGGACGGAGGGCAAGACCATCCTCGCCATGAACAACAAGAAGAAGCCGCTCGACGATGTGCGCGTGCGTCAGGCGATTGCTTATGCGCTCGACCGCAAAGCGATCATCGACGGGGCTCAGAACGGGCTCGGAACGCCGATCGGCGGCCATATGACGCCGAATGACCCCGGCTACGTCGACCTCACGGGGATGTATCCGCACGATCCCGAGAAGGCGAAGGCGCTACTGAAGGAGGCGGGGGTCGCCACGCCGCTCGAGCTCAGCCTCGTCCTGCCGCCGCCTCCTTACGCGCGTCAGGGCGGCGAGATCATCGCCGCTGAGCTCGCCGAGGTTGGGATCAACGCCAAGATCCAGAATGTCGAATGGGCGCAGTGGCTGAGCGGCGTCTACAAGGACAAGAACTACGATCTGACGATCATCAGCCACGTCGAGCCGCTCGACATCGGCATCTACGCCAATCCGAACTACTACTTCCAGTATGACAGCCCCGCGTTCCAGGCGATCTACGAGAAGGTGATGTCTGCGCCGAATCTTGACGCCTACAAGGCGGCGCTGGGCGAAGCGCAGAAGAAGCTCGCGCAGGACAGCGTCAACGCCTTTCTCTTCCAGTTGCCGAACGTGACCGTCGCTGACGCGAAGCTCAAGGGCCTGTGGAAGAACGCGCCGATCTTCGTCAACGATCTCTCGACGATGGCGTGGCAATGACTCAGCACGCCAGGACCGCAAAAAGAGTGACGACGCAACCATTTCGGATGTCGGCGCTGGAGCTGCTGCGCCTCTATCGGACGCGCGAATTGTCGCCGTTCGAGGCGATGAGGTCGGTGATCGAGCGGGTCGAGGCTTACGAACCCTATATTCATGCGACCTTTCTTTATGCTCCTGAGCGGGCGCTCAGCGAGGCGCGCGCGTCCGAAGCGCGCTGGGCGAAGGGCGAGCCGATCGGGCCGCTCGACGGCGTTCCGGTGACGATCAAGGACAATATCGCCACGCGCGGCGACCCGAAGCCCATCGGCACCGCGGCGGAAGACTTGTCGCCGCAGAAGGAGGACGCGCCGCCGGCCCAACGGTTGCGCGAGGCGGGCGCCATCATCTTCACCAAGACGACGATGCCCGATTACGGCATGCTGTCGTCGGGGCTGTCGAGCTTCCATCCGCTGGCGCGCAACCCATGGAAGCTTGACCGCAATCCCGGCGGCTCGTCGGCGGGCGCAGGCGCGGCGGCGGCCGCGCTCTACGGTCCGCTGCACCTTGGCACCGACATTGGCGGCTCGGTGCGCTTGCCTGCGGGCTGGTGCGGCATTTTCGGCCTCAAGCCGAGCGGCGGACGGATCCCGATCGACCCGCCATACACCGGCCGCGTGGCCGGCCCGATGACGCGTGACGTCGACGACGCCGCGTTGATGATGGCGACCCTGTCCCTGCCGGATGTGCGCGACTATGCGAGCCTCAAGCACGAGAAGCTTGACTGGATCGTCGAGCCTGTGTCGCTCAAGGGCCTGCGCGTCGGCCTGCTGATGGAGGCGGGCTGCGGTGTCGCGCCGACGCCGGAAGTCGCCGCTGCCGTCCAGCGCGCCGCGAAGGATTTCCAGGCCGCTGGCGCGCACGTGGAGCCGCTCAAGCCATTCCTCACCCAGGAGATGCTGGACGGGCTCGACAGGTTCTGGCGCGCGCGAGCGCTCAGCGACATTTGCGCCCTGCCGGCCGAGCGGCGCGCTCTTGTGCTGCCCTTCATCCGCGATTGGGCGGAGTCCGCAGCGGGGTTTTCTGGCGTCGAGGTGTTCCGCGGCTTCGACCAGATACCGGAGATGCGAAAAGCAGCGGTCGCGGCCACGCATGGATTCGACTTCGTCTTGTCGCCAACCGCGCCAATGACCGCCTTTCCAGCCGAATGGCCATGTCCCAGCCGCGACCCGCTGCATCCATTTCCGCAAGTCGGTTTCACAGTCGCCTTTAATATGTCCGAGCAGCCGGCGGCCTCGGTCAATTGCGGTTATGACGCCGAGGGGCTACCGATCGGGCTGCAGATCATCGGCCGTCGATTTGACGACCTTGGCGTGCTGGCGATCGCCCGCGCTTTCGAGGCCATGCGGGCGTTCGAGGCGAGGCCGTGGCCGGAGCCGCCCGCGGCCTGATCGGGTTGGAAATCGAGCCGGCGCTTGGGGTCGTTGTCGGGTCGAAGGAAAGCGCGTAAAAGGCGCGGCGTCTCCAACGTTTCTCGCTATTTTTTCGCGACAGGGAGGATGAGCTGATGAAAAAGTTCATGGTTCTATATATGGCCAACGGGGCCGAGTTTGAGAGGATGATGAAGGAGTCCACTGCTGAGCAGCAGAAGAAGGGGATGGATGCGTGGATGAAATGGATGGGCGACCACAAGGCGTCCATCGTCGAGGGCGGGGCGCCTCTGGGAAAAACCAAGCGGGTCGATACAAAGGGAGCTTCCGACACAAAGAACGACATCGGAGGCTATTCGATCGTGCAAGCCGAAACTGCAGAAGATGCGACAAAGCTGTTCGGCAAGGATCATCCGCATCTCCAGATGCCCGGCAGCTGGGTCGAAGTCATCGAAGTCATGCATATTCCCGGGATGTGAGAGCGCGCCGCTGCCGCCGCGCACTTTCCCGATGGGTTACGCATGATTGGGAGGAGAGTTGAGAGCTTCTGTATTCGTCGTAACTGCGGCCCTCCTCGCTGGCGCGCCTGCTCGCGCCGAGGATTGCGGCAGGAGCGCCGAGGGCTTTGGCGCCTGGCTCGCCTCCTTTAAGCAAGTCGCTGTCGGGAACGGCGTGTCGCCAGCGGCTGTCGACAAAGCGCTTGCCGGCGTCGCTTATGACCCTGCCGTCAAGCGGCACGACGGCGGTGTCGCCATGTTCGGGCACAACTTCGCCGGGTTCGCTGCAAGCCATGTCACACCGGGAATGGTCACGCGGGGCAGGGCGGAGCTTAAGAGATACGCCGCGCCGCTGGCGACCATCGAGCAGCGCTTTGGCGTGCCCGGACCGGTGGTGGTGGCGATCTGGGGCCTCGAAACCAGCTTCGGCGGCGACAGCGGCTCGTTTCCGACCTACAGCGCCCTCGCCACCCTCGCCTGGGACTGCCGTCGTGCGCAGCGGTATCGCGCCGAGCTTGTCGACGCGCTCATGCTCGTGGACCGCGGCATCGTCGCGCAGCCGCGCTCGCTGCGCGGCGCTTGGGCAGGCGAGATTGGCCAGACGCAGTTCATGCCTTCGGCTTATCTCATGTTCGCGACCACCCCCGACGGTTCGGGGACCCCGGACCTCATCCACAATTCCGCCGACGCGCTCGCGTCGACCGCGGCTTTCCTCAAGGCGCATGGCTGGCAGCCGGGCGCGGGCTGGAACGAAGGCGAGCCCAACTTCGCCGCCATCCTGCAATGGAACTCCGCGGAGATTTACGCAAAGACAGTTGCGCTCTTCGCCGACCGGCTCGCAGGGAGGTAAAGGGGCTGGCCTGACGCGCACGCGCCGGCGCGGTCGAGCGACACGCTTAAGGTTGGCCTGGGGCGCTGGAATATGCTGCTTCATGCGCAGGAGGCCAGAGAATGAGCGCCGAAAGTGATCTCGCCTTGAGGGTGCGGGCCGCTCTTCAGAATCTCGAGGCGGTGCGCGAGGTGAAGATGTTCGGCGGCGTCGGATTCATAGTGAACGGAAATCTCGTCGCCGCGGCGTCCAACCGCGGCCTTCTTCTGCGGGTCGGCAGGGAGCGTCAGGACGAAGTGCTGGCGCAGCCCGGGATCCGGCCGATGGAGATGCGAGGCCGCCGCATGGAGGGATATGTCTACGCCGATCCGCTCACGTGCTCCGACAATGCGATCAAGGGCTGGCTTCGCTCCGCGCTGGACTATGTCCAAACCTTGCCGCCGAAGTCGGCCGATGCGCGACCCAAGCGGACGAACGGGCAAAGGAAATGACCCGCTTCCTGCTCGGCGTTCTGGCCGGTCTCGCGCCGACCTTCGCCTTGGGCTCGTCCCGAGCCTCCTGCTGTTCGGGCTTGCTTTAACACCGGGTAGCGACTCCCAGTGACGTTTGCCGCCAGCCGGTAAGCCTTAACCATCGTCGCTTATCGTTTCGCGCATGTCCGCACTCGACGACGGCGCGTTCGCGCCATTGCGCCTGACTGACAGCCTGCTGCGCGGCTGCGCCGTCGGGTT
>DASXXT010000237.1:0-3561 GCA_036502965.1 Roseiarcus sp.
CCCGCAGACGACAGACCTCGAATAGCTTTCGTGTGCGCGCTTCGATGCCCTTGGCGGCGTCGATCACCATCACGGCCGAGTCGACAGCGGTAAGGGTCCGGTAGGTGTCCTCGGAAAAGTCTTCGTGGCCAGGCGTGTCGAGCAGGTTGAAGACGCAATCGCCGTATTCGAACGTCATCACCGAGGTTACGACCGAAATGCCGCGCTCGCGCTCAATGCCCATCCAGTCGGAGCGGGTCTGGCGGCGATTGGCCTTGGCGCGCACTTCGCCGGCGAGCTGAATTGCGCCGCCAAACAGGAGCAGCTTTTCAGTCAATGTGGTCTTGCCAGCGTCCGGGTGCGAAATGATCGCGAAGGTGCGCCGGCGCGCGACGAGGTTGGGGTCAGGCATCGGGTTTGGGGTTGTGGGGAGACAGCGCCTACATAGTGCGGATGGGTCACCGGGGGAAGGGCGCACTCGCTTGAGGCTGTCGAAGTTGCGTCGAGCGCGGGAGCAGTGCAGGTCTCCGTTCGATCGAACAGCGCCCTAATCTAGCTTTGGATTCTCCGCCTCACCATATTGTCCGATCGCGCCGGAATGAGTTATGAACTCAATCTTGACGCGCGCGCAAAAGCGGGGGTGACATGAATGCGTCGCGCGTGGAGGAGGAATGGATCGCAAGTGGCTGCCGCTCAACGCGCTCAGAGCGTTTGAAGCGGCCGGACAACACCTCAGCTTCACCGCCGCCGCCAATAGCCTGACGGTCGCGCAGAGCGCGGTCAGCCGTCACGTGATCGTGCTCGAGAATTTTCTCGGCGTGACCTTGTTCGAGCGGCGCCCGCAACAGCTGGTGCTTACTGAGGCGGGGCGGCACATCCTGCCGGTCGTTTCGAAGTCCTTCGACCGCATCGACCAGGCGCTCGGCGAGGTGATCAAGGAGAAGGGGCGACCGAAGCGAGTGCTGAAGGTCGCGCTGCCGACCTCGTTCGCTCACCGCCTCGCCATTCCAATCTTACGCGATTTCCGCTCTGAAAATGCAGGCATTTCGCTCGAAATCGTCTCCAAGCCGACGACCGGACCAGAGGTCGACGGCGACATCGACATCGCTATCGTCTATTCGGAGCCCCGCGTCACCGACGCTATCCATGACCTCTTATGGATGGTTCGCTCGACGCTCCTGTGCAGCCCGAACCTGCTCGAAGGGATCGACGCCAGCGACCCGGCACGGCTCATCGCCGCAGGCGACCTCCTGCATCTCAAGGTCGATGGCCAGCCGCGGCACTTCTTTTGGGAAATGTTCGTGCGTTCGATTGGACGTCCCGATCTCACCGTCGATCGTGGGCTCGTGTTCGACACCCAGCAACTCGCGGCCCAGTACGCGATGATGGGCGACGGGTTGGCGCTGCTTGATCCGTTGCTGTTCCACGAGGAGATCAAAGCAGGCCGTCTGGTGCAGCCTTTCGATCTCTGGCTTGACGAAGGCTATGGCTATTATCTCACCACCCATCCGGAAGATCTGAGCAACGAGGCAGTGGCGTTGTTCCGCTCCTGGCTCATCGCGCGGTTCTCGGGGGGCGCAAGCGCCGGCTCGCCTGAGGCGGAAGCCGCCACGGCCGAAGGGCCGAAGCTGCGCGCGGCGAAATAACGGCGCGAGCAGCCCCCGGCGCGAATTGGCATAGCTGGACGCCATTTTTGGCGTGAGACGTTTGTGCGCGCTGCCGCTAGAACGGATCGACCTACGAATCGCGATCGGCGCCGTTTTGAGCCCGTTGGCGGACCGACTGTGGGGAAACCAATGACGACGGATTCGCCGCCGCAGGATACGGGGCGCCGCCGCCGGCGCGCGGCCGAGCGCGGCGGAGGCTCCGGCGCCGCACAGCCCGCGGGCCAGCCGCAGTCGCCGTTCGCCCCGCTCGACCTTATCTCCAGCGACGAACTCGAATCGATCCATCGAGCGGCGCTGAGCGTGCTTAAGGAGATCGGCGTCGATTTTCTGCACGACGAAGCGCGCGCGATTTTGAAGAGCGCCGGCGCCGAGGTCGATCCGGGCTCGCGCCGCGTTCGCTTTGACCCCGATCTCGTCGAGTCGCGCATCGGCCTCGCGCCGCAGGAGTTCAAGCTGCACGCCCGCAATTCGGCGCGCGATCTCTCGATTGGCGGACGGCACGTCGCTTTTGGGACCGTCGCGAGCGCCCCCAATTCATTCGACCGCGCTGGCGGTCGGAGGCCAGGAAACAGGCGCGACTATCAGAACTTCATCCGCCTCGGGCAGAGTTTCGATTCAATACATTTCATCAGCGGCTATCCGGTCGAGCCGGTGGACATTCATGCCTCGGTTCGCCATCTCGACGCGCTATTCGACATGCTGACGCTGTCCGACAAGCCCGTCCACGCCTATAGCCTGGGGCGCGAGCGCAACGTGGACGCCATCGAGATGGTCAGAATTGCGCGGGGCGTTGACGACGAGACGCTGGAGCGCGAGCCCTCGCTGTTCACGGTGATCAACTCGTCGTCGCCTCTAAGGCTCGACACCCCAATGCTCGAGGGGGTCATCCAGATGGCGCGCCGCAACCAGGTGGTGGTGATGACGCCGTTCACGCTCGCTGGCGCGATGGCGCCGGTGACGCTCGCCGGCGCGCTGGCGCAGCAGCACGCCGAGGCGCTGGCGGGCCTCGTCATGACCCAGGTGGCGCGGCCGGGCGCGCCGTTCGTCTATGGCGGATTCACCTCGAACGTGGACATGAAGTCTGGCGCGCCGGCCTTCGGCACGCCCGAATACATGAAAACGGCGATCGTCGGTGGGCAACTGGCGCGCCGCCTTGGCCTGCCTTATCGCTCCTCGAACACCAACGCCGCCAATTCGCTCGACGCCCAGGCGGCCTACGAGAGCGTGTTCTCGCTTTGGGGCGCGATCATGGGCGGCGTCAATTTTCTCATGCATGGCGCGGGCTGGATGGAGGGTGGCTTGCAGGCCTCGTTCGAGAAGATGGCGCTCGACGCCGATCTTTTGGCGATGGTCGCCGAGTTCTTGCGACCGCTACGCGTCGACGATGCGGAGCTGGCGCTTGAGGCGATGCGAGAAGTCGGTCCTGGCGGGCATTTCTTCGGCGCCGAGCACACCCAGTCGCGCTATCGCACCGCCTTTTTCCCGCCAACCATCTCGGACTGGCGCAACTATGAGACTTGGCGCGAAGCCGGGTCGCCGACCGCGGTGGATGCGGCCGAGCGCGTCGTCGCCGACCGCTTGCGCGATTTCGTCCCCCCTCCGCTAGAGGCTGAGCGCTTCGAGGCGCTCGCGGCCTTCGTCGCCCGCCGCAAGGCGGAGGGCGGCGCGCCGACCGACTTTTGAACGCCGCCCCGCCGCCCGGCGACTCGCGCCTGAGCGCCGCTCTCCATGCGTCGGTCGCCGCGGTGTTCTTCGCCTTTGGGATTGGGGTCGGCCTCTGGGGCGGCGCGGCGGGCGCGATTCTGATCCGCTCGGGCGTCGATGCTTCGACGTTTGGCGTTCTCTTGACCGTCTTCACCGGCGCCTATCTTATCGCCATGTCGGCGGGCGGGGCGGTCGCGCATCGCTTCGGCGT
>DASXXT010000238.1:0-7606 GCA_036502965.1 Roseiarcus sp.
TTCCTCCTCTTCGATGCTGTCGAGAACGAGCTGATGGAGGACACGCGCTGCGAGCGTTTCGCCTCGCCCATGTAAGCAAGCCTGCGGCTCGAATCCGAGATGGGAAATGAGCGCCTGGCGCGGCAGATAAATCGACAGCCACTGTGCGCCGTTGTCCGATAGGCGCGTCGAGGGCCGCGCTCCATCGAAGAGACCGACGTCTCCCGCGGCGAGTTGCACATTGTGCTCGTTCTGGGTCACCGCGCACCGGCCAGCGACCTGAAGTGATGCGCAGTACCAATCCATATCAGCAACGTGAATATCGCGGCGCGTCCGCTCGTGCCGGTAAAGGTCGCCCCCGTGATCGACGACTCCAAGCCCGCATTGGATCTTGCGCGCGGCTGTCGCGACCCCGTAAACGCTTAATTGGCGCATCCAACCAGCAAAAGAATTGGGTTCGACGACTCGGCAGTCGCCTCCGTAAGTCGAGCGGAGCAAAGCCGCCCACTCCTCGTGGTTCAATTGCGGCGTGCCGGCGAAATCGCAGCTCTGTTGCACCATGGTCTTCAAACGATCGCTCTACAAAATAGCTCCGCAACGCTCTCGCAAGCCAATTGTGGCGCCCGGAAAACATCGCCAATCTGAAACATCATCGCCTCTGCGTTGGCGGCGCTCAGGTTCGAACCTTGAGGCGAAGCCCGCACCTAGATCTTTCCGCAGCCGAAGTTAGCAACGCGACGGCGCCGAGCAATTGGCGGAGAGGAATGATCAAACATCGATTAGGAGGGAAGTCCGATACGAAGGTATAGCAACAGCGCTAAGCATGTGTCGGGGTGAGGCTGCGCGGGCAGCCTGGGCATGAAGAGTCGACTACGCGGGCGCCGCCTCGCGGGGACGCCAGCAGCAGGCCGGGCCAACGGGTCGTTCGCCGGGAAGAACACCCGAGCAGGAGGCGAAGATCGTGAAGTCATAGAATTCGAGGACATGGCCAACCACTGCTGCAACGATGTTGCGTACCGGGGCGCCGGCGGCCATGCGCGACGTCATGTGATTGGAGTGGCGTCAGGCCGCCAATCTCGCCATGGCGCCGCCCATGTTCAAATGCGCACCGAGGAGCTCCGACAGGCGAGCGAAGCGGGCAAGGATGCCGGCAGCCTCATTGCCTTCGGCAAGGCGAGGGCGGCCGCGCAGATGCCGCGCCTGCCCGAGGCCCAGCGTCACCGGATGGATCTCGACGCTGGACAGCTTCCCGTCCGCAAATTCGCAGATCGGCACGACCGTCTCCCGGAAGCGGCGATCCGCCGGAAAGCCCTTCCGGTCGCCATCGCTGCGGTGCTTGTAGACCATGCCGGGCGTCATCTGCGGTTCGGCGCGGAAGTGCTCGTAGGAATCGGCCGGCAGGCGCGGCACCAGCTCGTTCTGGCCCACGAAATTGCCCAAGCTGTAGAAGATCGGGCAGCTCTTGTAGATCTCCATGCCGCGCAGCAGATGCGGGCCATGGCCCACCACGAGGCCGGCGCCTTCGTCGATCATGCGGCGCGCGAAGACCGGGAGGAATTCGGCCGGGCTTTCCTCGTCATCGCCGTATTCATGGGCGTGGACGCTAACCAGCACCAAGTCCGAGAGGTCGCGCGGAACTGCAGCTTCTCGAACGGCGCCAAGGCGGGGTCGCTCGGCGGAAAGGCGAAGCCCAGCTGGACGATCTTCTGGCGCATGCGCTCCAAGCCGAGCTGCTCGGCCATTTCGACGACGACGGCGAGCTGGGCCGGCGTAACCTCGTCCACCGTGCTGTGGCGCAGCGGATTGAGGCCTGGCCGCCCGGGCATGTCGGGGCGCTGCACGGCCGCCTCCTGCCCCTTGGCAAAAGTCGCGGCGCAGGACAGCAGCGCGACGGTTCCGTTGGGATGCGTGTGGTAGGCGAAGCTGAGACCCCGTCTTTCCATCGCCTCGATCGCCCGGAGCAGCCCCGGGATGCCGTAGTCGAGGCTGTGGGTGTTCGCCATGGCGAACAGGTCAAAGCCGGCATCGGTCAGTTCGTCAAGCACCCAGGCCGGCGCGCCGAAATGCGACCCGCCGCTTTCCAGCGCCGGATCTCCGACGAAGTCGTTGGGCAGAACTTCGAGACTCGTGAAGGCGATGTCGGCGTCCCGGATCAGGTCGAACAGCGGCCGCAGCGTCGGATCCTTGTGTGTTAGCAACCGACGCTCGACGATGCTGTCACCGGTCAAGGCAAGTCGGAGCCCGGCTCGGCCGGTCCGGCCCGCCCTTGGGGGCTTGCGACGGTTATCCGCCGGTCCGTGCAAAGCGCTGATTGATGTCATCGTCTCTCCTTCATCTGATGTCGGTTCGCCGCAAACAGGCTGGATGGGCGGCGTTACGCCGCGATTTTAGATCTCAGCGAATGCGCTACCGGTGTAATATGGGACAGGCCCATATCCGCCGCCGTCGCGGGACGCTGCGCCGCTACGGCCTCCGTCGGGTGCTGCGAACCAACGCGCCCGATATGCTTGCCGCTGGCGACTGTGTAGAAACGTGGCATCGGTTGCTGCAAAAGCCCCTCTACTTGCCCCTGGGCACCGCCGCGCACAAACAAGGCCGGCTCACGGCCGATGACGAGTCCGATTGGCTTGGACGCGACGGGAGCCCCTGGGGCGACAAGCAAACCCGGCGCCGACCAGGACCAGCGCTTTTGCGGGACTGCGTCCGCCACGATTGCCAAAAGGCGGTTCTCGTCCGAGCGTCCTTGTCGCTCCGCAAGCCGCCGCTCCGCCTAGGCGAGGACCCCCGGCTCGGGCGACCCGGGGTAACGCTGCCGCGCGGCAGCGCCTATATAGAACCGTAGCGCCGTCAGTGAGGGATCGTGTAGAAGCTATCCGATCACGGCGCCCTCGCCAATCCTCTTCAAAGGGAGACCGACATGCCTGCCTCCGAGATTGTCATCGCGAGCGCAAGACGCACCCCAGTGGGCTCATTCAACGGCGCCTTCGGCTCGACCCCCGCGCACGACCTTGGCGCGCTCGCCATCAAGAGCGCTCTCGAAGCCGCGAAGGTCGAGGCCGAGGAGGCGGACGAGGTGATTCTTGGCCAGATCCTCACCGCGGCGGAAGGTCAAAATCCGGCCCGGCAGGCGGCGATGAAGGCCGGCGTTCCCCAAGAAAAGACCGCTTTCGGGGTCAATCAGCTGTGCGGCAGCGGCTTGCGCGCGGTCGCGCTCGGCATGCAGCAGATCGCGAGCGGCGACGCCAATATCATCGTCGCGGGCGGCCAGGAATCGATGTCGCTCGCCCCCCACGCGGCCTATCTGCGCAGCGGCGTCAAGATGGGGGAAATGAAGCTCGTCGACACCATGCTTCAAGACGGCCTCATCGACGCCTTTCACGGTTATCACATGGGCAACACGGCGGAAAACATTGCGAAAAAGTGGCAAATCACCCGCGAGGAGCAGGATCGATTCGCCGTCGGCTCGCAGAACAAGGCCGAAGCGGCGCAGAAGGCCGGACGGTTCAAAGATGAGATCGTCCCCGTCACAGTGTCGACCCGCAAGGGCGACATCGTCGTCGACGCCGACGAATATCCGCGCGCCGGCTCAACTTACGAGGCGATGGCGAAACTGCGGCCGGCCTTTTCCAAGGACGGAACGGTGACCGCGGGCAACGCCTCGGGCCTCAACGACGGGGCGGCCGCGTTGGTCATCATGAGCGCTGCCGAGGCCAAGCGGCGGGGGCTGACGCCGATGGCACACATTGTCTCGTGGGCGACGGCGGGCGTCGATCCTGCAATCATGGGCACCGGGCCGATTCCGGCGACCCGCAAGGCCTTGGAAAGGGCCGGCTGGTCGGTGAAGGACCTCGAACTCGTGGAAGCGAACGAAGCCTTCGCCGCCCAGGCTCTCGCGGTGAACAAGGACCTGGGTTGGGACCCGGCGATCGTCAACGTCAACGGCGGCGCCATTGCGCTCGGCCACCCGATCGGCGCTTCGGGCGCGCGGGTCCTGACGACGCTGTTGCATGAAATGGGGCGCCGCAAAGCCAAAAAAGGTCTCGTTACGCTTTGCATCGGCGGCGGCATGGGAATAGCGATGGCGGTCGAACGCTAGGCCGCCGTCTGCTCTAATCCAGCGCGCGCCGATCAAAAGCGGCGCGCGTCAAAAAATCTCGGGAGGGAACATGGCAAGAGTCGCAGTGGTCACCGGCGGCACGCGAGGCATTGGGGGCGCCGTTTCCAAGGCGTTGAAGGCGGCCGGGTGCCAAGTCGCCGCGACCTACCACGCCAACGATGAAGCCGCCGCCGAATTCAAGGCGGAGACCGGCGTTCAGGTCTACAAGTGGAGCGTAGCGAAATATGAAGAGTGTGTGGCCGGATTGACGCGAGTCGCCAAGGACCTCGGCCCCGTCGACATTCTCGTTAACAACGCCGGGATCACCAAAGATGGCATGTTCCACAAGATGACGCCGGAGCAGTGGTACGACGTCATCAACACCAACCTCAATTCTCTGTTCAATATGTGCCGTCCGGTGATTGAAGGCATGCGCGAGCGGGGCTTCGGCCGCATTATCAACATCTCGTCGATCAATGGTCAGAAGGGGCAAATGGGCCAGGCCAACTACTCGGCCTCGAAGGCCGGCGACATCGGCTTCACCAAGGCACTGGCGCAGGAGAACGCCAATAAGGGCGTTACCGTCAACGCGATCTGTCCCGGCTATATCGCGACCGAAATGGTCTTGGCCATTCCCAAGGACGTGCTCGAAAAAGCGATTCTGCCACAGATTCCGGTTCGCCGCCTCGGCCAGCCGGAGGAAGTCGCTCGCTGCGTCGTCTTTCTCGCCTCCGACGACGCCGGCTTCATCACCGGCTCGACGCTGTCGGCCAACGGCGGCCAGTACCTGGCTTAGCCCTCCCAAACGCGCTGCGGACGCTGGTAAAAGTTCCTCGCTGGGTTCGGTGCGGCTTGTCGCCGTTGACGAGTGAAGCGCCGCTCGGCGCCCTGGCGTCACAAAGGCGTTGTAGGGTTAAAGCGAAGCCCTGGAGTCCCCTTCCGGCGGTTTTAGCAAGGATTTTAGCGGTGAGAAGCGCGTTTTGCACGGCCCGCTTTCCGCCCGCAAGCGTAAGCGCTTTCCCAGGCCCAGTTGGACATGATGTCGCGGTCTGTGCCGTTGGGCCCGGTAAGAACGGGGTTGCTTTGGCTGCCGCGCGGAAGCTGACCGGTGTCGTGGTCACGCTGGCGCAAGTACATCGGGCCGACGAACTGATGGCTGTATGGGTGCGCGAACAAAAGAGACGACCCATGTCGTCTGGGGTGGCGTAAGGAGGGAGCCTTTTTTCAGCATGAACAACTGGCGCCAAAGCAGCATCAATATTCGCGAGGCTCGCCCTCGCGATCTCGATGCGATTGCAAGGCTCGAGAACGAATCGTTCGAGACCGACCGGGTTTCGCGGCGGTCCTTGCGCGAATTCCTGCGGGTGCCCCATCGGCCGGTGATCGCGGCGACCATCGACGAAGAACTGGCGGGCTACGTGTTGGTCTCACTGCGCAAGGGCGCGCGGGCTCTGCGCATCTACTCGCTCGCGGTGGACGCGCGATTCACCCGACGCGGCGTTGGCCGGGCGCTGTTGCAAGCCTGCGAGGCCTACGGGCGCCGACACAGCCGGGCGGCTCTCACCCTCGAAGTGCGCTACGACAACGCATCGGCGATCGCTCTTTACGAGAGCTGCGGCTTCCGCCAGTTCGGCGAGCACGCGCATTACTATGCGGACGGGGCGACCGCGTTACGTTACGAAAAGCCATTGCACCCTGTCCCGCAGAACGAAACGGGGAACAATTTCCCGCTCGAGCGCGTTCGATCATTGCGCGGCGCGTCGCGCCCGCGGTAGGGGAGTTACAGAAGCGCGGAACTGAGTCGCGTCGGTCATTGTCGTATCCTTGCGCCAAATTTCAGGGACGCTTCCGGCCGCCTAACATGCGAACGACGCCGCGACCTTTTGTACGTCCCAGATGGCGCGCGTCATGAACGGCTGGGTCATTCTGGTCGATCAGCCGCGCGACTTTCCCAACGCCGACACGCCGCACAAGGTCATCACCACGGACGACTATCTGGCGCGGCCGAAACTGTTTGCGGGCCTTGGGCGGGCGAAGATCATCAACCTGTCGCGCTCGTATAACTACCAGTCCAAGGGCTATTACGCCTCCTTGCTTGCCGAAGCGCGCGGGCATCGGGTGATCCCGACCGTGGAGACGATGCTCGACTTACGCGAATTGAAACTCTACGAGCAGTCGCTGCCGGAATTGCAGGAGGCACTGACCGCGGCCGCGACCAAAGCGCACGCGACGGAGGATACAACCTTCGACCTTCTGTTCTGCTTCGGCTTCGCCCAAGATCAGCGTTTCGAGGCCTTCGGCCGGCTCCTGTTCGACTGGTACCGCTGCCCGGCGATCGAAGTCACCATTACGCCCGGGAAACGATGGAAGATCGACCGGCTGCGCGCCCGCCCGCTGGCCAGGCTCGGGCCGGAAGAAGCCGAATTCTTCGGCTTGAGCCTGCACCGGCACACCCAGCGTGACTGGCGCAATCCGCGGGGCCGGCCGATTGCCCGCTATTCGCTGGCCGTGTTGCACGATCCGCAGGACGAGCTTCCGCCATCTTCTATCGACACGCTCAAGCATTTCCAGCGGATCGCCGAAAAGCAGTCGGTGGCGGTCGAGCTCATCACCCGCAGGCAGCTCGCGGAATTGGCCGAATTCGACGGCTTGTTCATCCGTGCGACGACCTCGATCGACAATTTCACCTATCGCTTCGCCCAGCGCGCCCGAACCGAAGGCATGCCGGTCATCGACGACCCGCGAGCGATGATCCGCTGCACCAACAAGGTCTACCTGCACGAGCTTCTGGAGGCGCACGGCGTGCCGGTGCCGCCGACGGTGATGCTGGCCGACGACGACGATCTCATCAAGGCTGAACGCCTGCTCGGCTGGCCAATGGTGGTCAAGATCCCCGACGGCTCGTTCTCGCGCGGCGTGCACAAGGTCGAGACCGCCGAGGCTTTGAAGAAACTCTCTGACGAGCTGTTCGAGGACACCGACCTCTTGTTGGCGCAGAAATTCATGCCAACCAAGTTCGACTGGCGGGTCGGCGTGCTCGACGGCGAGCCGCTCTTTGTCTGCC
The DNA here is from genome assembly GCA_036502965.1 of Roseiarcus sp. Lineage (GTDB taxonomy): Bacteria > Pseudomonadota > Alphaproteobacteria > Rhizobiales > Beijerinckiaceae > Roseiarcus. The sequence goes on from DASXXT010000238.1 coordinate 7,140, forward strand.
AATACCAGATGGCGCGCGGCCACTGGCAGGTCATCAAGCACGGGCCCAACGGGGCGCGGGAGGGCGGATCGAAGACGTTTCCCATCGGCGATGCACCGCCGCGCGTCATCGACGCGGCGCTAAGGGCGGCGCGCGCGATCGGCCCCGAGCTTTATGGCGTCGACATCAAGGAAACCGATGGCGCGATCGTCGTTATCGAGGTCAACGACAACCCCAATCTAGAACACGGGGTCGAGGACCTGATCGGCAAGGACGAGATCTGGGCGCGCATCCTCACGTGGTTCATCAAGCGTATCGACGCGTGAGGCCCACCGGCGTCGCGCCAGTGGCGCGCGTCGGAGCCGCTGCGCCGGGGCGACGGCGAGACTCCGTAAACCCGTAGTTCTACCCAGAGCACTGGATCGGCCGCCCTGCTATAAGCCGCCGTCCTGAAAGGCGCATTGATCGACGCCCGACGACGGCTGTGG
>DASXXT010000239.1:0-4898 GCA_036502965.1 Roseiarcus sp.
CGGCGCCGCCTCGGCGCAGGCGACACCATACCTCGTTGTCGACGCGGACAGCGACCAGGTGTTGATGGAGAACGAAGCGACCGCCCCGTGGTATCCGGTGTCGCTCACCAAGCTGATGACCGTCTATGTTGCGCTGGACGCAGTGCGCAATGGCAAACTCACGCTCGATACGCCGCTCATCATGTCGGCTCGCGCTGCGCGAATGCCGCCGTCGAAAATGGGGTTCCGGCCCGGCACCGAAGTGACGCTCGACAATGCGCTCAAGATGCTGATGGTCAAGTCGCCCAACGACGTCGCGGTGATGGTCGCCGAAGGCGTTTCGGGTTCGATCGAAGCCTTTGCCGACGACATGAACGCCGCCGCGCAACGACTGGGTCTGCGGGAGTCGCATTTCGTCAACCCCAACGGTTTGCATAATCCCGCCCATGTGTCCTCGGCCCGCGACATGGCCATCGTCGCCCGCGCGCTGTTGCACGAGTTTCCAGACCATGCCGATCTCTTCAGCATCGGCGCGCTTCAGCTTGGCAGGCAATACATACCCAATCACAATGGTCTGCTTGGCCGCTATCCCGGCGCCGATGGGATGAAGACGGGCTTCACCTGCCCGGCGGGCTTCAATGTGGTGGCGAGCGCCAACCACTTCGGACGGCGGTTGATTGTGGTCGTCCTTGGCGCACCAACCGCCAGGGTGCGCAACCAGGAAGCGGCGGACCTCTTCGATCGCGGGTTCGCGGGAGGCGGCGGCGCCGGCTCACTGGAATCGCTGCCCCCCGGCTCGGGTGCGCCCGACCCGCATGCGAACGTGTGCCTGCATCGCCGCGCCACCGTGATCGCCGCGGCCGAAGATGACGGCGTTCCGCAGCCGACCATGGCTGCAGAGGGATACGCTGGCCGTGGTGGGATGCTCCCCACCCCTTTGGCGGCGCTGTTCGCGCCGATAGCGATAGCGCACACTGCGCTCCCTGACGGAAGGATCCGCTTTGATCCGGTACCCGTCTACATTGGTCCGGCGCCCGGCTGGAAGGGGCCGGCGCTGGGCGCCCGCCGGATGACAACCGAAACTGCGGCCGCGCCGGGCGGCGCCCAGACCATTTCCGCTGAAAAGGCGTCCACAGTCCCGAGTGCGCCGGAGGGAGACGCAAGCGCGCCCATCGAGCCTTCATCCAGATCCAAGCTCAAGCTTGCGCGGCATTCCGGAAAAAGGATGGCGGCCCACAAACCCGTCAAGAGCGCGACCGAAAAATTGGAGAAGAAGGACGTATCTACCAACTGAATCTGAGATCGCTCGGGGGGGGCGCCAAGCTGGTGACTATAGATTTCAACTATTTGTGATCTTACTTGTTTGTTCGGACTAACATCTGGTCGATGCAGGATAAATAATTTTTTACAATATGCCTTAGTTTGGCCAGTTTGTCGTCAAGCGCATGCCGCAACGCGGGGGCACATTCAGACAGTGCCCCGTGGAATCGGTTCGCGGTTAGCTCGGTTTTCTTGCCCCCCAGCCCCCGAGCGCCAAGACGGGCCGAATGCATTCCACGAAGGCTAGCGGATCGGCGGGCCCCCTCCTAGCCGATCCGCTTTTTTTGCCCGCGTGGCGAATCGCGGGTGTCATTCGTCAAATGTGACGGCTTTATAGGACCACCGCTTTAGCAAGTGATGCGCAATCGCCATCGAGGTTGGAGCCGTTAGGCCGTCCGGGTGGCGGCGTTCGACGAGCGCGACCGTCTCATCGCGGCTGAACCAGCGGGCGTCCTCCAACTCGACGCGATCGACCTCGAGGCTTCGGCTTTCCGCTTCAGCAAAGCAGCCGATCATCAACGAGGCGGGGAAAGGCCATGGCTGCGAGGCAAAGTACTGGACCGCGCGACAGACTACCGCGGCCTCCTCGCGGATTTCGCGCCGGACAGCAGCCTCGATGGTTTCTCCGGGCTCAACGAAACCGGCCAGCGCCGAATACATGCCCGTAGGGAACCTTGGCTGGCGACCGAGCAGGCAAGCATCGCCGTCGACTGCAAGCATGATGACGACCGGATCGGTCCGCGGGAAGTGGATCACTTTGCAAACGGGGCAATCCCGTCGCCACCCCGCCACCGCGACCTCAGTGGGCGCCCCGCAATTCGAGCAGAAGCGGTGACGCGCGTGCCAGTTCATGAGCGCCTTGGCCGCGGCCAACATCGCAGCCTTGTCTTGCGGCACGAGGCCGCCGATCGCGATCGAGCGCAGGTCGATGAGCTTCAGGTCCTCGCGACCCGGCACGACCAAGATCCGTCGATCGAGAAAGCCGTCGCTGGCGTCCGAGCGCAGTTCGACAGCCTCGTCGGCCAACAGGGCGATGAAGATTGGCGCGCCGTCTGGGGCGAGCCCCAGCAGCGCTTCGACTTGCGCCCCGCCAAGCGTCCCGATCTCGCCCATCGGCAGCAGCGGATCGAGTCCCTTCTCGGTCTTGCGCAATACCGGCATGTCGCGAGCGATCAGGAGCGCGCGCGCATCCCCGCGGGCCCGCAGGCGAGCAACCTCGACAGGGTCCTCGCGCCGATAAGATCCGCGATCGAACCAATCGACCACATAGCCCAGGCCTTCAAGAGTCGCCAAAGCCGACCTCCCTCAGCAGCGCTGAGCCGGGATTGGCGTGGGCGGAACCCAAATTGAAGCGCGGCGAGGATTGCAGTTCAAGGATAGCGCGCCTTGAGGCTCGATACACGCTCGGCATCGTAGTCGATGATGCAGCGCAGGCGCGGATCGCCGCCCTTCGCGTCCATGCCCGATTCGAACGGCGCGACGTCCTGACACTCCGAATCGCGCCACGAGACCCATTGCGCTTGGGCGTCATTAAGCGCCCGGCGCCAACGGGCCTTTTGCGAGGAGAGCAGGCCTTGGCGGGCGTCAATCGATTTGATTGCCGCGTCGACGGCCTTCGCCAGTTCCCCGTTGGCCCGGTCGGCGCCGGTTCTCAGGCACTCGGCAAGCTCGCGGGCGCCAATTTTGGCGGCGTCGCAGGCGGCCTGCGACGGATGCGCATCCTCGGCTTGAGCCAACGGGCACAAGGCGATCGTGGCGGCGGCAAAGACAAGGGGTCGCATGATCACCTTGGTTATCCAGAAAGACATGAAAGAGCGCGTCACAAGCCCGACGCCGCGCGCTCGGGACGGCTGAGAAAGTCGGCCATGCGTTCGAGCGCGCGTTCGATATTTTCCAGCGAGTTGGCGTAAGAGAGCCGCAAGTAACCCTCGCCATGGACACCGAAGTCCGGGCCGCCGACCGTCGCCACGCCCTTATCCTGCAAGAGCGCCGAGGCGAGGGGCTTGGCCTTCCAGCCCGTGCGGGAAATATTTGGGAAAGCGTAGAACGCTCCCTTCGGCGTCACCGCGCGCACACCGGGAAGACGACTGAGGCCGGCCGCAACGGCTTTGCGCCGCCGGTCGAACTCCGCGCGCATGGCGTCAACCGAGTCTTGCGGGCCCTTTAAGGCGGCGATCCCGGCGAACTGCGTCGCCGCATTGACGCAGGAATAGGAGTTGACCGCCAGCTTTCGCGCAACGTCGCGCCAAGCCTTGGGCCATACGGAATAGCCGAGCCGCCATCCGGTCATCGCGTAGGTCTTCGACCAGCCGTCAAGCAGGATGAGCCGATCGCGGATCTCCGGATAGGACATGAGCGAGCGGTGAGCGAGGCCGTCATAAGTCAATTGCCCATAAATTTCGTCCGAGAGGATCGCTGCGTTCGGCCATTGCGCCAGCCCGGCGACGAGCTTGTCGATTTCCTCTTTCGGCGTGACGCCGCCGGTCGGGTTGGCGGGCGAATTGAGAATCACGAGGCGGGTCTCAGGCGTCATCAGCTTCAGCGCCTCCTCGGCCGAGAAGGCGAAGCCGTTCGCTTCCCGCATCGGTGCGGGAATCGGCCGCGCGCCGCTGAACTCGATCATCGAGCGATAGATCGGAAAACCCGGGTCGGGATAGACGATGTCGGCGCCCGCCTCGCCAAACATCATGATCGCCGTGAACATCGTCACTTTGCCGCCCGGAACGATAAGCACATCATCCGGCGACGCCTCGACCCCGAGGCGCCGATGCAAATCCTCCGTCACCGCCTCGCGCAACGGCGCAATCCCGGTCGCGTCGGTGTAGCCGTGCTCGCCGTCGCGCAGCGCCTTGACGGCGGCCTCGACGATATGCGGCGGCGTCTTGAAGTCGGGCTGGCCGATGCCGAGATTGATGATATCGCGCCCCTGGCGCTGCAATTCAGCCGCCCTCGCCAGCACGGCGAAGGCGTTCTCCTCGCCCATCCGCGCGAAGGCGGGATTGATCGCATTCAAATCTTCTGGCTCCATCGAGGGCTGCGTCCTTTTGGCAAAGCCGCGCGACGGGGGCAAGGCCTGCTCTGGACACTCCGCCCTCAAGGCTAAAGCAGCGCCTTGAATTCCTCCAGGCTGAATCCCGCCTGTTTGATGATGGAGCGGAGCGTGCCCGGCTTGAGGTCGCGGCTCGAATGGACTGGCACGGTGACGGTTCGGGTCGTGTCGCCGGGCCAACGATCCGATCTGTCGCGAATCCCGCGCGCGTTAAGGCTCGAACGACGCGACGGCCATCCAGGGCCGGCAGCTTTCCGTCAGCCACGCTTTAGGCCGCGACCGTCACGCTGCGGATTTCAGGAAGCGCGTCGGGTGGAATGGTCAAGCCCTGAGCGCGCCGATATTCCAGAACGGCGCGAATCGCTTCCTCGGCGTTCAGGAGCGCTTGCCGCTCTGTGTCTCCCTCAGTCACCACTTCCGGCAGAGCCGGAACAAGCAGGGTGAAGCCGCCGTCAAGCTGCGGCTCCAAGATGACTGAAAAACTGTAGGTCATGGGCATGCGCTGATTGGGGTCGCCTCGCGAGACGCATCAATAGCAGAAGAAAGCCAC
>DASXXT010000240.1:0-2088 GCA_036502965.1 Roseiarcus sp.
TTCGCTAAGCAACTGGCGCAGCTAGTCCGCGGGGCGATGGATCGGCATGCCGGACGGCGACGCCATGCGGCTCGCGATCCGCTGCGCCCGCGACAGCTTCCCGCCGCTCAGGCGCGAGATCCTGCTCGACATCGCCGCCAACCCGGACTCGAAGCCCAACCAGGTCTATCGCCGCATCAACCGCCCCAGAAGCACCGTCCGTCGGGAGCTGCAGGCGCTTCACATGGTGCGCCTCTTGAAATGCGACGAAAGAGACGAGGAGCACGACGGGAAGACCCGCGCCGTCTCCTACTACAACCTCGCCGACGGCTTCAGCCGCGAGGCGCTCATGGCCATGACCGGCGCGCAGGCGCCTGCCCCTCCTCCCCCTCCTCCACCACCACCCCGATGGACCGGCGCGGGTATGACGCCGCGAGAGCGCGTCGACGGGGCGCGTGGAGCAGGCGCGAAACTCACCCTTTGGCCGGACGGAACGGGATTCGATCCGGTCCTGACCTTCGTCGCCGACGCCGCGAGTCGCGACATGCTGCTCGACATGATCCGAGACAATCGCGACGCGCTCCTCGCCGAGTTGCGGCGGGAGGCTGGCTATGCCGCGCACTAACGAGCAGGCGCGGCGCGGCACCCTTGCGACGATACGGCGATCGCGGATCGCCCGGCTCCTTCGCCGACCGGCCGCGCCGCTGGGGCGCAGGCTCCTCGCCCTCGCGCCAAATCAACGTGTCGAGCTCGGGGCGCGACAAGCGCCAGTCGTCGCCCACGCACGGCAGCTTTCCGATCGACGGGTAGTGCCTCAGAAGCCCCATTGCGACTCCTTCGCCCACCTTTAAGGAGCGACCGCTATTTTCGAAAGGCTCACCGGCGGCTTCGAGTCCTCTGGCACAAAGAAGTCCGGCGCGAGGTCAACAGTGGGATCGACTCGATAGCGATCGAAGTCCCGCACGCCATTTTCGAACAAGAACGTATCGTCGATCAAAAAGTTTGCGGTGAAGGTCTTGGCGTCCTTCAAGAAGATGAGGCGCGCCGCGTCAGCCAGAATGTCGGGCGTGCGCGAGGCGCGCATGGCGGCGTCTCCCCCACGCAGGTTCTTGATCGCGGAGGTCGCGATCGTCGTGCGCGGCCACAAGGCATTGACGGCGACGCCATTGGAGCGCAGCTCGCCCGCCAAGCCGAGCACGACGAGGCTCATGCCGTATTTCCCCATCGAGTAGGCGGTGCTGCCCGCAAACCATTTCTCCTTCAGATCGAGGGGCGGCGACAGCATCAAGATATGCGGATTATCCGACTTTTCCAGGAATGGAACAGCGAATTTCGACACCATGAAGGTTCCGCGCGCGTTGATCTGATGCATCAGGTCAAAACGCTTCATGTCGGTCGCCTGCGAATTGGTGATCGAAATCGCGCTCGCGTTGTTGACTACAATATCGACGCCGCCGAACGTCGCGAAAGTCTTATCAAGGGCGGCGCGGACCTGTGCTTCGTCCCGAACGTCGACCGTTAGAGGCAGCGCCTTGCCGCCGGCCTTCTCGACCTCCTTCGCGGCGGAAAAGATCGTTCCCGGAAGTTTGGGATTGGGCTCCGCCGTCTTGGCGGCTATGGCAACGTTGGCGCCCTCGCGCGCGGCCCGAAGACCGATCGCGAGCCCAATGCCGCGCGAGGCGCCGGTGATGAACAATGTCTGCCGGAGAGCGTCGAAGCCGAAGCCATCGTCCTCCCTCAAATATGCAGCGGATGTCCGAGCGCGGCGAGCACCGACTCGTGGAAGGCTTCACTCATCGTCGGATGGGCGCGGATCGTCAAGGCGAGCCAAAAGGTGGCGGGAGGTTCAGACACGCCCGCGCCGGCGGCGTGGACCCTGAGAACGACACTGTTGTCGGCGCGCGTGACGACTCGCATCAAGCCCTCCTCGCCGTTCAAGACGTAAGCGTCGCCGTCGAGAACCACCCGCGTCCGCAATGCCACGGCGTCCGAACCCGAACCGGGCTCGGTGAGGCAGTAGCTTGCAATGCTGTCCATCGACGTCAGGTTCGGCACGACTTGCTCGCGAAACCCCCGCGAGCCAAATGCGTCGATCATCCAGACGGCCAT
>DASXXT010000241.1:0-3866 GCA_036502965.1 Roseiarcus sp.
TCTCGTGCGCCTCGAAGCGAAAATAGATTCCAAGCCAAGCTTGATGGCGATGTTCACCGGCATCGTTGTGGTTGTCTTCGGTATGGCTGGCGTCATCGCCTCGACCGTAGCCACGCTTCACTCTCTTAAGTTCATTGGCTGACCCGGAGAGGCCGGCCTACAGGAGTCGAAACCGTGAGCAATGAAGAACAACTGCGCCAGGAATTGATGGCGGTGGACATCGTTGTGAGGCGGAAACAAACCACTTGGGAGACGCCGCGCAACATCGCCCTTCTCTCGGCGGCCATAGCGGCAGTCCTGACTGGCCTCGTCGGCGTGGCGGGCTTTGTCGGCTTTCGTTTTGGCCAAGCGCCACAAACGATCACGGTCCATTTCGATGCGCCCCTGATCATCGGACCGAAACCATGACTGAGCCAACCCTAGAATTTCTCGGACAACGGCTGAAGGCCGTTCAGGACGAGCAGCACGCGATGCGTACTGACCTCCGAATAATAATGTCTCGGCTGGACTCGATGATCGACCGGATGGACCGGATGAGCGACCGCATGGAGAGGATGCTCCAGCTGTCGGAATCTCGCTTCGATAGGTTGGAATCGCGCTTCGATCGGCTGGAGTCCTTGATCTCAGAGTCGAAACCATGAACAAGCAAAGCGACGGCGTAACCATTTTTTTCTTGGCGATGATCCTTTTGACTGTGAGCGGCGTGCCTATCATGTCTGTCTTCGGGCAGGCGTTCGGCGCCGCTGCGCTCTTTGGCGGGCTGCTTGTCGCCACAACCTTCCAATACATCGCCTTAGCCCTCCTCGCCTTTGGCGCATGGCGGTTCTTTCGTTGGTACGCTGCCAGGGTCAGAGAGGAACATCGGCGCCTCACTGCTGCTGAAGTCCGCTCAATGCGCCCAACCCGACTGGGATCGTAGTTCGGAACGGCGACGCCGGTCGCGCGGACGCGGGGATAGCCTGATAGGCGGGCGAGCGCTGGCGCGTCTGTTCGGCGATCCGGTTCAGAGCGCGGTTAGCCAGGAAGTCATTGAGCTTGTGCATCCCGTAGCCCGCGACCGGGCCTATTGCGCCCGCTACCAGAGCGCCCGGTATGCCCGCGTGTTGATACCCTTCCCAAGCGGCAAACGGCACAGAGCCCCATCCGATTTTTTCCGCTGGCAAGTTGCCGACCGCAGTCCTTAACGGACTTCCCTTTACAAACTGGTTGAGCGCTTCCTTTTCTTCTGGATTAAATCCGTAGAGCCGCTTGGCCATGTAACGAGGATCGGTGAGCTTAGTGATCTCGCCGGTCACAGATTGACCCGGCCGCTCCCCGACCTCCTGCGCTAGTTCTAAGCGTTGGCTTCGCTTGCTGGCCGCCCAATTGGCGTCAGCGTCCTGGCGAATGCTGGCGGCGAAATAGGGATCGCCGGAGTGGACAGTCTGAGGCGTCGGGTTATTGATGAAATTCCGGATCGCCCTTTGCGTATCGGCGGCGGCGGAGCCGAGGGTGTTCGGCGTCCCATCGACTTGGAGGTTGCTCTTGACGGTTTTGCCTAGCTGATCATCCAAGGCCGTCAGCTCTTTCATAGGGACGGCGTTTCGGGTCGGATTGGCATACCTATTCAACTTCGACAAAACAGGCATGATCTCTGCCGAGCCATAGGTATCGTAAAGATTATTCGCGTGGTCGCGGAAGAATTGCTCAACGGCCGGGGCTCGATAATTCGCGTTTACGCTATCAGCCATATTGTATTGAGAGTCTGCGATGCCTCGCAGATCCTTGGATGAAATATCAGCGGCAGGCGCGCCGCCAGGAATGCCGATCCGGCTCGCAACGCCGGTGCCGGTCAACCCGCCGCCGACGCCGCCGATCGTGCCGCCAAGACCTTCAATCACGTTCGCCATCGCGGGATGAAGGCGTCGGAAGTCGGGGTCGACATCGATCGCGTGTTCGGCGACTCCTCTTCCGATTTGGCCGCCAGCGCCCCCGCCAGCGCCAGCGATCCCAGCTCCGGCAGTCTGCTTGGCAGTTTCGGCAAGCTGTTTGCCGATTGAGATCGATGATGGGAGCGCTAAAGGTCCGGTCGGCGGCGGAGTAATAGGCGGCACTCCGCGCGCCATCTGAAATCCCGATGTGCCGAGGCGACCGAGCGCCGCTTGGGTCCCGACATCGCCAGCTCCCCGAGCAATGCGCTCTGGCCAGTTTTGCGCAGGATAATTCCGTGGGTCGAGCTGCGGGCTAACTTGGCCCGCCTCGCCCATCATCCATTCCGAGCCGCCAGGGACAGGCGCATGTTGCGGCATCGTGGGCTTGGCGCCGTACTGACCCGTGGTAATGAGATGCCACAAATCCGCGCCAGCCTGTTGAGCGAAGCTGTGTTGATCGGCCAGCTCCGTCCCGACGTCGACCGGCGCGCCGAGCGTGTGATAGACGCCAGCCTCGGCCCCGCGCCCCAGTTGCGCAGCCGTCCCGCTGGCGGTAACCGGCGCGTCATTGGTGTTGCTCCATGTCTCGCCTTGACCGCCTATATCGGTGTCGCCGCCGCCAGGAATGGTGTTGGCCCAAGTTTCCGCGTCGGCCATTACTGCGGTGTCCCGTCTTCATTCCACGCCTTGCCGGAGGTCGGATCAAACCATCGCGCCCGACCTTGGCTGCTCGTCTGATGCACCGCTGACGAGGGAAGACTCTCCGGCCGTTCGGTCGGCCCCTTGGCTGGTTTCGGCGTTGTGAGTCCTTGATCGATGTACCCCTTGTAGGGATTGTCCTTGAACCATTTGGCGCGGAACATATTGGGCGAGAGCGCGCTCTTTCCTTCGCCAGTCCGCCAGTCCTGAAAGGCGTTCGTATAATCGAGCGACTGCTTGACTGCGCCGCGCAGGCGATCGATCAGGTAGCGGTTCGCTTGATCAGTCAGGTCAGGCGAAAAGACTTGCTTACCAGCCCCTTGCAGCTCCATGTTGCGGACTTGGCCCTTCATCGACCGAACGACGTCGAACGAGGCCTCACTGCTGAGCTTGACGAACTGCATGACAGCGCTTGGGTCGCCGAGATCGAAGCCCCAACGTCGGGCGATGTTCTGAGCCTCAGCGATCGATTGAGCGCCAGCTCCGGGCTTGAAAGAGTTCAGGAGCGTTGAGGCGTCGTCCAAGCGCTGAAGCTGCTCTTGCAATGGCGCTTGCTTGTCCGCAGTCTCCGCCTCCTCCGAACTCATTTCCTTGGAGGCCTCTTCGCCATAGGTTCCGCCGGCGCGCTTGCGCTGTTCCTCCCCGGCCTCTTGCGAAACGAAACTCGGATCGATCAGCGTCCGTCCATCGGGTGTGATGATTCGGCCCGTCTTCTGGGCTTCGGTCATCTGATTCCGCACCAGTGCTGCGGCCCCTGGTTGAACAACTCCGGCAATTTCTAAATTCTGGAGCTTCTTGTACTCGGCCGCGAGCGCTTGATACGACGTCTGGAACTCACTGCCTTGGGCCGCCGCTCCGCCTGCTGGCGCTCCGCCAGCTACCGTCGGCGGGCCGGCGCCCGCGCCAGGGGCCGCTGCGCCCGCGCCAGCGCCCGTTCCGCCTCCGAGCGCGGGCAGAGGCGCTAAAGCGCCGCCGCCCGTCCCTGGGCCTCCTGCGCCCGTCCCTGCGCCTCCAGAGCCGTCGAGGTTACCGACGTTGAAGCCAGCATCTCGCATCGCCTGGATCTTAATTTGCATCCCCATCCGCGCGATCTGGAGATTGCTCACCTTGAGACCAACGTCGGCGTCGTGCGAGCGCGCCTCGGCCGACAGATTGGCGATCTCGGCCTGATTCTTGTTCCAACCCATCTCAAGGTTGCGGCTCTCTTGGAGATACTTGTTGCCCGCGACGAAGCCTTCGCCCATCTGCGTCCCGAGC
>DASXXT010000242.1:0-13263 GCA_036502965.1 Roseiarcus sp.
CCCCAGCGCCTCGACCCGGCGCACGATCATGAGAAGATCGTCCTGGCCCGGCAGCGCGAACACCGCGTCGATGAGGTCGTGCCGCGCGCCCTTTTCGCGGAGGTAGATTTTTAGGCGGTCGGCGAAGAACGCGAGGAGGTCATTGCGCCACCGCCCCATGTGGAAGCGTCGAAACTCGTTAAGCCCTTCAGATCCTTCTTCGTCGGAAATTGGGTCCTCGCGCTGCAAAACCGATTTCGCAGCTAGGTGGTCGCCAATATAAAGCTCATAATCGAATTGCTTCGCGCTTTGACGACGAAAATTCCACATCATTTGCCTTAGCGACAGATGATTAAGGTCGCTATCTATCGCGTCGCTCAATGGGACTCGGAGTCTATTTTCAAGCACAATGCGGATGATTCCGAGCGCGGCGCGTCTTAGCGCATAGGGATCCTTACTGCCGGTTGGCTTCTCGTCGATCGCCCAGAAGCCGACGAGCGTGTCGAGCTTGTCAGCAAGCGCGACCGCGATCGAGACCGGCGAAGTTGGGATGCGGTCGTTCGGCCCCTGCGGCTTGTAATGCTCTTCGATCGCGTCGGCGACGCTTGGCTCCTCGCCTTGCGCGCTCGCGTAGTAGCGGCCCATGAGCCCCTGAAGTTCTGGGAACTCGCCGACCATCTCGGTCGCAAGGTCAGCCTTGGCGAGATGCGCCGCGCGCGCGGCAAGCTCAGAGGCGGCGCCGACTTGTCGCGCAAGCTCGCGCGCCAGCGCCTCGATGCGCGCAATCCGCTCGCCCTGCGTGCCGAGCTTCTCGTGAAAGACGACCCGCTCGAGCTTCTTGAGGTGCTCATCAAGCGGATATTCTACCCTGCTGCTGCCATCTGGCAGGAGCATAAGATCGGTATTCCAAAAATGGCGCGCGTCGGCCAAGCGCGCGCGCACGACGCGGCCGTTGCCGGCCGCAATCGCCGCGCCGCCGTCGGGGGCGACGAGGTTCGAGACAAGGATGAACTTGTTGGCGAGCTTGCCGCCACTTTCTGCCGCGTCATGGCCGGCCTTGTGCCGGCCATCCACGCCGTTCCGAGTCACACCTCCCTCCGCGTTCGCGCCTGACGGCGCCCCGTGGATGGCCGGGTCGATCCCCGGGTCGAGCCCGGCCATGACGGAAGAGGATGCGGGCGCCTCCCGTAGCACGAAGCATTTCTGATTGGCGCGGATGGTGGCGCGGATCACCTCGGCCGGCAGGTTAAGGAACGCCGCCTCGAATTCGCCGATCAGCACGACCGGCCATTCGACCAGGCCCGCGACCTCTTCGAGCAGACCCTCGTCCTCGACCAGCGTCAGTCCCTGGGCGAAAGCGAGGTCCTTGGCGTCGGCGAGGATGATCGCCTTGCGCCGGTCGGCGTCGAGCACGACTTTGGCTCGGTGCAGCGCGTCGACGTAATCGTCGTAGCGGCGGACATGAATCGGCTTAGGCGCCATGAAGCGATGGCCCCAGGTCACATCGCCCGATGCTATGCCATCGATCTCGAACGGAACGATCTCCGCCGCGTCGTGCTGGGTCGCGAGCGTGCAAACGATGCCACGCAACGGGCGCACCCAGCGCAGCGCGTCGGGATTGGCCGAGGCTGCGCCCCAGCGCATCGATTTCGGCCATGGAAACGCGCGAATGATCTCAGGGACGATCTCGGCGATCGCGTCTTTGGTTTCGCGGCCCGGCTTCTCGATCAATGCGACATAAAACTGGCCCTTCTTCGGGTCGGTCTCGACGCGCGCGTCCTCAATGCGTTTGAGGCCAGCGCTCTTCAAGAAGCCCTGGATTGCCGCTTCCGGCGCGCCGACGCGCGGGCCCTTTCGCTCCTCGCGCAAATCAGCTTGAGCGGCCGGCAAGCCAACGACATGCAGCGTCAGGCGTCGAGGCGTGACGAAGCTTTGCGCGCCTTCGTAGAGGAGGTTGCGCTCGACCAGCGCGTTGGTGACGATCCGCTTCAGATCCTCCGCCGCCTGGCGCTGCATGCGGGCGGGGATTTCTTCGCTGAACAGTTCGAGCAGGAGGTCGGGCATTCGATTAAGCTTTTCAATTTCGATTGACCCTCATCCGGCCGCGCCTTCGGCGCGTCCACCTTCTCCCTCAGGGAGAGGGGCGGGCGCCCCCTCTCCCTCTGGGAGAGGGTTGGGGTGAGGGCCTCACGCTCCCCCACCTGCCGTCTTGAGCCACGCCGCGCCACAGGCGCGAGCGAGTTCGCGCACTCTCAGGATATAGCTCTGGCGCTCGGTGACCGATATGGCGCCGCGCGCGTCGAGTAGGTTAAAGACGTGGCTCGCCTTGATGCACTGGTCATAAGCCGGCAGCGCCATGAGCTGGCGTTCGCCCGCCGCGCCCCACTCCAAAAGCGTCATGCATTCGGCTTCGGCGTCCTTGAAGTGCCGGAACAGGATCTCCGTGTTGGCGTATTCGAAGTTGAAGCGGGAATATTCTTCCTCCGCCTGCAGGAACACATCGCCGTAAGCGACGCGTTCGGCGCCGTCTCCGCCATTGAAGTTGAGGTCGTAGACGCTGTCGACGCCTTGTACGTACATCGCCAGCCGCTCGAGGCCGTAGGTCAGCTCGCCGGATACCGGCGCGCATTCGAAACCCGCGACCTGCTGGAAGTAGGTGAATTGCGACACCTCCATGCCGTCGCACCAGCATTCCCATCCCAAGCCCCATGCGCCGAGCGTCGGGCTCTCCCAATCGTCCTCGACGAAGCGCACGTCATGCAGGGCCATGTCGACGCCGATCGCGGCCAGCGAATCGAGATAGAGCTCCTGCAAGTTCTCGGGCGAAGGCTTCAGGATCACCTGATACTGATAATAATGCTGCAGCCGGCTGGGGTTCTCACCATAGCGTCCATCCTTGGGGCGGCGTGAGGGCTGGACGTAAGCCGCCTTCCAGGGCTTGGGCCCAAGCGAACGCAGCGTCGTCGCCGGGTGGAAGGTGCCTGCCCCCACCTCCATGTCGTAGGGTTGCAGCATGACGCAGCCATGGCCAGCCCAGAAGGTCTGTAAGGTGAGGATGAGGCCCTGAAACGATTTGGCCGGATCGAGCGCTGCGTCTTTGGCGGAAGCCATGGAGTTGTTGGCGGTCCTTAAATACGGGCGGGGACCCTAAAGTCGCAGGCGCCGATGGTCAACGCGCAGAGCGCCATAGCGGCGATGCGCGCTTGCTCAGGCGAATTTGCCAGGCGAAGCGTCTGCCGCTAGATCGGATCGATAACCTAAGGGAGGTCCGCCCATGCGTCCGTCCAAACGCGCCGCCGATGAAATGCGCTCCGTGAGCTTCGAGCGCGGCGTGGCGCGTTATGCGGAAGGTTCATGTCTCGTCCGTTTCGGCGAAACGCGTGTGCTGTGCGCGGCCTCGCTCGAGGACAAGCCGCCACCATGGCTGCGCGGCCAGGGACGCGGATGGGTGACGGCCGAATACGCGATGCTGCCGCGCGCGACGCTGACCCGTACCAAGCGCGAGTCGTCCGCCGGCAAAGTTTCCGGCCGCAGCCAGGAGATTCAACGCCTCATCGGCCGATCGTTGCGAGCGGTGGTGGATCTGCCGCGCCTGGGCGAGCGGCAGATCACCATTGACTGCGACGTGCTGCAGGCGGACGGGGGCACCCGCACCGCCTCGATTACCGGCGCATGGATCGCGCTGCGCGACTGCCTGCATTGGATGGCGCAGCGCTCCATCCTGCGCGAGAGTCCGCTCAAGGATCATGTCGCCGCCGTATCCTGCGGCATTGTCAGCGGCGAGGCGGTGATCGATCTCGACTACACAGAGGACTCGACCGCCCACACCGACGCGAATTTTGTCATGACCGGCACAGGCGGCCTGGTCGAGGTTCAGGGGTCGGCGGAAGGCGCGCCATTCTCGGAGGACGAGCTCATCCGGATGTTGGCTTTGGCGCGCGGCGGCGTCCGGAAGCTCGTCGCTATGCAGAAAGAGGCGGTCGCGGCAGGCGCCTGAGATGGCGTGGCGTGAGCCGCGCCATCGCGACGGCGCTTACGGATAGCCGTGCGAGAAAACGTCCATGGCCTCGAATCCCGCGAGGTCGAGGCGCACGCGATCGGGCAGATAAGCGAAGGCGGCGCGCGCGAGTGCGTCCCGGCCCTCGCGTTTCAACATGGCGTCAAGCTTCTCGCGCAAGGCGTGCAGATGCAACACGTCCGATGCGGCATAGGCGAGCTGAGCCTCGCTCAGGGTCTCGGCCCCCCAATCGGACGATTGCTGCTGCTTGGAGATTTCGACGTTCAGCAATTCGCGCGTCAAATCCTTGAGTCCGTGCCTGTCGGTATAAGTTCGCGCGATCTTCGAGGCGATCTTGGTGCAATAGACCGGCGCGGCCATGACGCCGAACGCGTGATGCAGCACCGCCATGTCGAACCGGCCGTAGTGGAACAGTTTGACGATCGCCGGATCGGACAAGAGCCGCTCAAGATTGGGAGCGCTCGTCTGGCCGGCGGCGATCTGCACAATGTCCGCGGTCCCGTCCCCGCGCGACAATTGCACGGCGCAGAGCCGATCGCGGCCGACGGCGAGCCCCAACGTCTCCGTGTCGATCGCCGCCACGTCGCCGAACGACGCTTCGGCGGGCAAATCGTTGCGGTGGAACCGGATCATCGTCGCCGCAATTCCAGACCTCGCGAAAATACGACGCGCGGCCATGGATAGAGCCGCCTTTACGGGGCGTCAATCGGACCGCGCGCGAGAGACGGCGGCGCTTGCGAAGGCAGTGCGCTCAGGGCGCCTCAGGGTGAGGGATGCCGCTCGGCTCCGTCCCTGGGCGTGAGGCGCGAAACGGCGACGGATCGGTCTTGATCGCCGAGCCTTGCGACCGCGGCGCAGAATACGTAGCCGACCCCCCGCACCGAGCGAATCAGCGGCGGGCGATCGGACCCATCGTCAAGCTTCTTGCGCAATCGCGCGACCAGCGTGTCGATCGAGCGATCGAAATATGTCCACTGGCGCCCGCGCAGCACGCCGAGAAGAGCGGCGCGCGACAGTGGCTGCCCCGGGTGGCGCAAAAACGCCATCAGCAGGTCGAACTCAGACGACGTCAGGTCGACCCGCCGCCCAGTAGGACCAACGAGGTCCCGCGCCGTCTCGTCGAGGGTCCACCCCGCGAACATGTAAAGTCGCCCGATCGGCTCGACGGATTGCGCGAGGCGGATTTCGAGCTCGTGGCGCCGGACCGCGTTGTCAAGTGCAGCCAGCTCCGGGCCGGCCTCTTCGAGAATATGGATCTGCATCGCGCCCCGCCTTCGATTACCGCTGCCCTGCGAATCGTCACAGTCCAATTGATTCGAAGCGTCACATGTTCCATTGTCAATGAGTTACGATACGTGAGGCAGATCTTTATTTGATTCCGCGCTGGAGACGGTGTTCAAAAGCCGTGCCACGCCTAAGTTATTAGCTGGTTTTGCATTCTTTGTTTCAATAAGGCTGCGGGTATTTCGGCTGTCCTGCCGATACGTCAATTGTCACTTGCGCAAACAAAGTCGAGCCTCGGCGGTTTCCAATATCGATAGTGTCTCTACGTCACCGACAGCGTCAGGCGCGCAACACGCGAATGGTTGCATGTCTGCCAGTTATTGCGGGAGCCAAAACGTTGTACACATAGAAAAAGAGTCCTATCCGGGAGGCTTCTCATGCGCGGCATTCCCATCGACATTTTGCGAGCCTTTGTCGCCGTAGTGGAGGCGCGAGGCTTCACCCGCGCCGCGGAGGAACTGGGACGAACGCAGCCGACAATCAGCCTTCAGGTGAAACGACTTGAGGAGCTGGTCGAAGCGCCGTTGTTCAAGAAAGGCGGGCGCTTCGAATTGTCGCCCGTCGGGGAAGTCTGCTTCGATTATGGAAAGCGCCTGCTGCGGCTGCATGACGACATGCTGGGCGAGCTTGGCCGCAACAATCCGAACGACGCGATGCGGATTGGCATGCCGAGCGAATTTGCCCCCGTACTGGCGCCGCGGCTCAATGAGCTGCGCGCGGACGCCCAGGTGGCCACGACATTTGAGGTGATCGTCGATGGCTCGCAGGCCCTTTCGGCCGCATTTCGTCAGAACGCGCTCGACGTCGCTTTCATCGTCGGGACTGGCGAGAGCGAGCCGAGCAGGATCGAACAGTGGCGGGGCCAATTGCGCTGGTTCGGCAAGACGCTTGAAGGTGAACAAGACGACCGGCCGCTCCCGCTCGTTCTCCCGCCGCAAGGATGGCCGTTTCACGAGGCGGCGATTGGCGCGTTGCGCGCTCAGGAACGGAGATTCGAGGTCGTCTGCACGTGTTCAAATTTTGCCGTGCTCGCCGCCGCCGCAGCAGCTGGGCTTGGCGTCACGCCGATGATCGACGGGCTCGCGCCGGATGGGCTTGATGCGTGCTCCGACAAGCGGCTTCCGCTTTTGCCCGAGGTTACGCTGTTGCTGTTGGCGCGTTCGCAGGCCTTGGCGCTCGTCAGCCGCCGATGGGTTGCGAGCCTCGTCGAAACGCTTCAATCAGAATGATGTATAGGGCGCGTCTCGCTCGCTATAGTTGCAATTTGTTACAATTCGTCACGCATTTCCCAATCCGACGATGGCACAATTCGGCGTCCCGCGAGTCTACGGGTCAGGGTTGCCGATCATGCGAACACTGCTGAACCAGCGGACTGCCAACACGGACAACCATCTTCGCGTCCGCGCATCCGAGGAGGAGAGGGAGCTGGCGCTCCTTGCGCAGTTCATGCGCCACAATTCGGTTGTGTCGCTGGCCAGCGCGATCGCCGAACGTTTGGGCGGGGGCATGCGAGTGAGAGACCTAATCGCCGAGGCGGGCCTCGACCCGAGCCACACCGATAGCTGACGCGGCGCACGGCCGGAGCAGCGCGATCCTGGTTAACGGAGGCGCAGGACTTCGCCGCTAGAGTCGAGGCGACCCGCCCTTTCGAGCCAAGCCCCCGCAAATTGCCCATGACAAGCACGACAACCGCCTTTCTTGCCGTATCGCAGAACCTATCTCGCTATCAGACCATGACTGCGGCTGAACCGGCGGTAAAAACTGCGACTGCGTATTACCAGGCCAATATCGGCTCAGTTAAGTCGATCAGTGATCTCGTCGGCAACTATCGGCTGCTGTCCTACGCGCTCAACGCCTACGGCCTTGGCGACCAGATCAACGCGAAGGGGCTCATCACCAAGGTGCTGCAAGGCGGAGTCTCCAACCCGAAGGCCCTCGCCAACACGCTGCCGGACTCGCGGTGGAAGGCGTTCGCAGCCGCTTTCAACTTCGTCGACAGCAGCGCAACTCCGCCTTCATCAACCAGCGCGGTTAAGACGACAACGAGCGACTATGTCGAACAGCAGCTGGAAAGCGAACAAGGCGGCCAAGACGTGGGCGTCCAGCTTGCGCTCTATTTCCAGCGCGTCGCGCCGACGGTCACCAGCGAATATGGAATTCTCGCCGATCCAAATCTTCTCGAAGTGGCTGCGACAATCATGGGGCTCTCGCCGGCGGCGGCCAGCGCCGTGCAACCGAAGACGCTCTCCGAGCTTATGCCGATCGCAGACCTGCAAGACCCGGCCAAGCTCAAGCAGCTGACCGAACGGTTCACCGCAATGTACGACTACACCTATGGGCCCGGCTCCGGCGCGACCTCCGGCCTCACGGTCGATTCGGGCAATTCGAGCTCAGAACAATCGGGCGCGGCCGCGGTCCTCGCCAGCGTGATCAGCTCAAATGGCTCGGTGCTGGGCAGTGTGCTTAGCGGCTTCACTGGCGCGCCGCAGCCGATCTTCTCGACCGCCCTGATGTCGAGCATGCAGAGGCTTACATTGGGCGGGTGAAACCGCCGCAAGCCTGTATTCGCCTTAGAAAGGTCCACGCAAGCGCCGCACTCTAAACGGGCGGGGATGCTTTCGCGCGCCGCCAATGCCTAACGCCGTCCAGACAATCCGCGCCGGGGCGAATGAAGCCCAGCGGGGGCCCGATGCGCTTTACGCGGCCGCCGTCACGCTTTGGCGCCAGAGACGGCGCGGCGAGGCGATCAAGCTCATGGACGAAGCGTTGCGGCTGAGGCCCGATTTCGCCGACGCTCTGTGCATGGGGGGATACATGCTGAGCGAATGCGGCAAGCCTCAGTCGGCGATGCGCTTTTATCAGCGTGCGCTCGAGCTCGACGACTCGCTCTTTATCGCCCACGTCAATTTCGGCAAGCTTCTGTTCGGCGCCGGCCGATTCACAGAAGCGCTCGCCAGCTTTGCAGCGGCGACGATGCTCGCGCCTCGTGACCCAGACGCCTGGTGCAGCCGCGCGGGAACGCTGCGCGAGCTGGGGCGCCTTGAGGAATCCGTCGAAGCGGCTGAGCGTGCGCTTTTCCTACGCCATGATTTTCCTGAGGCCGCAATCAATCTCGGCAACGCGCTTCTGAAGCTCGATCGCAGCGCTGAGGCGCTGGAGGCCTACCTCCGGGCGAGCATGCCGGGGCCTTGCCTCGCCAAGGCGCTGCTAGGTCAGGGTCTGGCGTTGCGGAGCCTTGGCCGCTTCTCGGAGGCTATGACGGCGTTTGACAGGGCCGTCGCGCTCGGCAGCCGCGAGGCTGTCGCAGGCAAGGGTTGCCTCATGTTGACGCTCGGGGACTTCGAACAGGGACTCGAGGGCTACGAGGCGCGCTGGCTCAAGGGAAAGTCGCTCAGTGAGGCGCTCGGGACCCGCTTTGAGACCTGGAAGGGGCCGGGACGGCGAGGCGAGCGCGTGCTGGTGCTCAACGATCACGGCCTCGGCGATACGATCCAATTCTTTCGCTATCTGCCATTGATGGCCGCAGTCGGCGTCGATGCGACTTTCATGTGTCCGCCACTGCTGCGCCGGCTCCTCTCGTCTAAGGTCAAGGTGCGATTCGTCGCTTCCCCGCCCGAGGGGGAGCAATTCGACGCCCAGATCGCGATCAGCAGCCTGCCGCGCGCATTTGGCGCCCGCCTCGACACGATTCCGGCCGCAGTTCCCTATCTCGCGGCCGAGCCGGCGTTGCGCGAAATGTGGCTCAAGCGCATCGGCGCCGAAGGCTTCAAGATCGGCGTGGTGTGGCAAGGCAACCCTGATCCGGAGGCCGACCGAGCCCGCTCCATGCCGCTCACCGCGCTCGCGCCGCTGGCCGAGATCCCGGGTGTGAGACTCATCTCGCTGCAGAAAGGCGCAGGCGAGGAGCAGCTTGTCAATCCGCCGCGCTCGATGCGAGTCCAGACGCTGGGCGCGGATTTCGACGCCGGCGCCGACGCCTTCGTTGACACGGCCGCGGCGATGACTTGCCTCGATCTCGTCGTCACCTGCGACACCTCGATCGCGCATCTCGCGGGGGCTCTGGCTGTTCCGGTTTGGGTCGCGCTTAAGAGCGACGCGGAGTGGCGCTGGCTGACCGGAAGGGCTGATTCGCCCTGGTATCCCACAATGCGCCTCTTTCGTCAGATGCATCGCGGTGTCTGGAGCGACGTGTTCGAAGCCATGGCGGGCGAACTCGCCCAGCTTGCCGAGCGGCGCACGGCGCCGTGCATGGTCTCGACGCCATGCTCGCTCGGCGAACTGATCGACAAGATCACGATCCTGCGTATCAAGGCCGAACGAATCGGCGAACCTGAAAAACTCGCCAACGTGCATCGTGAACTGGCGTTGCTCGAGCGTCTGGCGCACGAGGACGGTGTGTCCGGACCGCCGATCGATCTGCTGACCGATCAGCTCGCTGCTGTGAACGGGCGCCTGTGGACAATCGAAGACGCGCTTCGCATGTGCGAGCGCGAAGGAGACTTCGGGCCGCGCTTCGTCGCGCTGGCGCGATCAGTGTATTGCGAAAACGATACGCGCGCGGCCATCAAACGCGCCATCAACATCCTTGCGGGCTCAGCCTTGGTCGAGGAGAAGAGTTATGCGTGAGCAGGCTCAGTCCGGAATCGCGTAGTAGCTTTCCCTCAGCGCGTACCGATCGCAAGGCCGCAGGGCGTCCGCTGGCACGGCCGAGTGCAGTCGAATTCCAATTGTCGACCCGCGCCGCCAGATAACCTTCGCCTCGCGCACTTCGGATGTTTCGTCGATGTGCACCGCCAATTGGGGCGGAAGCGCAATGTCGCGCACAAGCCCAAGACGCAGACCGTTGCGAGACCGGTCGCAGATCCGGCCCTCGCAAAGGAAGCGATACGCCCCATCGAGCAGTTTGGCCGAGCGCAAACGGGTCCGCTCCCGCGGGTGCGCGCGCAGATCGGCGGACTCGCTTTCGTGCAGACGCGCTTCCGGAGAAACGGCCCAATAAGCGATCTCGCCGCGTCTCGCGAGCTCGCGGCCAAGCTTAAGCGCCGCTTTTGGTCGCGTGCGCCAATCGTGGCGCTTGCTCCCGAGCAGCATCAGGTCATGCGCGCCGGCATCCGATGCGGGCGCCGATCGGTGTCGGGTTAGGGCTTCATTAACCATTTACAAATGAGATGAAAGCATTTGCTACATACATACTTCATTAACCAAGGCTGAGGTAGTTTTCTATCCCGATGAAGATTTGTCAACAATAAGTCAGCGGAATTGACGCGATCAAGTTAGCAACTTTTCGTTTCAGTTAACAATAAAGTCCTATCGGCTAAATAAAAATCGAGACTGACAGTCGTTAAGAAAAAGCGTTTGCTTTGTAGGTGTTGCGTGCTCGCGTTGGCGTAGCGGAAGGCGTTCCCTTGTCAATTCAGTAGGGTGGAGCACGGGTATGTATATTATTGTCGACGATCGGGATATCGTGGCCGGAGGCTACACTAATGGCTTTGATCGCGAGGGCGTCTCCTCGGCCGGAATCGAAGCGTCCGAATTTCGCGAGTGGATCGGCAAGATCAGCGATACGGACATGAATGCTGTCGAAGCGTTCGTGATCGGCGACTGTAACGAGCGCGAGGCGCTGTCGAGGCTCATCCGAGAGCGGTCAAGCGCGCCTGTTCTCTGTCTCAATGAGCGTCACTCGCTCGATGACACGCTGTGCCTATTCGCCGCCGGCGCCGACGACGTTCTGCGCAAGCCGGTCCATGTGCGTGAGATCGTAGCCCGGGTCGGCGCGATCAACCGGCGGGTGTTCGGCGAGAAGGGCAACGTGACGATCGGCGAACTGCGCGTCTATTTTGACGGGCGCGAGCCCGAGGCGAACGGCAAGCCTTTTCCCCTCCCGCGCCGGGAGCGGCGAATCCTCGAGTTTCTGCTGCGCTGTCGCGGTCGGCGCGTCAGCAAGACGCAGATCTTCAACGGCGTCTACGGGCTGTTCGACGAGGATGTCGACGAGAACGTCATCGAGAGCCACATCAGCAAATTGCGCAAGAAACTCAAGCATCGGCTGGGTTTCGACCCAATCGATTCCAAGCGGTTCCTCGGCTATTGCATCGAGAAATAGGGCGCTTGTTGACGCGATCGCGCTGAACCGTCTTTGCGGAACATCAGAGGCGTTCGGAAAGAGCGCCCGTATTCCGATCGGCTATGGTTGCAAAGCAATTCTGGAGTCGATCTCGGCGTCGCCCCGGATTGCTCGCTGCGCTCGCGGTGAGAGGCGCGCAAGCTCCGCCTTCTCGGTTACGATGTCGTGCACCGCCCCTGCCGCTGCCCCGACTAGCCTTTGCGGAACATGATCTTGAGGCCAGCTTCGAGTATACGGTCGGCGTTTGAGAGCCTCGGCATAATTGACTAATACGTACGTACGTATTGTTTGGCAAGAACAGCCCCGTCCGACACGCCCCCTCGAACGCGAGCGCCAAGCTGACTCGGAAGTGGCGCCGCAAGAGATTGATATCGCTCAATCCGGACTCGGAAATGGCGCCCAGATGAGGGCGAGCGCCTCAGGCTTGGCAATCGGTTCACCGGGCCCTGCCGCGCGGCGCATGTTGGCTTCCCCCTGAGCATTCGAATCCCCGCGCGCCATCGTGGGAGGAGGAGCAACCTTGCCGGGGGGCAAGCGGCGCGCGGGGAACTGGAAGGCTTTCGTCCTGAGAGACAACGCGAAGGCGGCTAGACGAAGTCCGCCGCCTGGCGCGCCGCGGTTACTGGAACAGTTTCAGGATAAGCTGCGCGTTCTGGTTGGCGATCGACAGCGACTGGATGCCGAGCTGCTGCTGGGTCTGGAGCGCCTGCAACCTGGTCGACGCCGTGTTCATATCCGCATTGACCATGCCCGAAACGCCGTTGGCGTAGTTGTGCATCAGCGCGGTATTGAATGTGGCCGCTGTCGTCATGCGATTCTGCGTGGCACCGATCAACGCCGCGTAGTTGGTGACCGCCGACAAAGCTTGGTTGACGGCGTTCAGCGCAGTCTGCGCTGCAGAGGCGCCGGCGACGTTAAGAGTGGTGAGATCGGTTCCGCTCTGCACAAGCAGGTTCGGGGAGTTTGGCGTCGTCACGGTGGTCGTCACCCTATAGGACGCCGCCGCGGCGAAGGTCGGGGTCCCGCCGTCTGCGACCGAATTGCCGTTTGCATCGAGCGCCGTATACGTCGTCGTGACCCAGCTTCCGTCGGCCTGCTTCTGCTGGACACTCAAGGCCTGATTGGTCGTGTCCTCGTTGGCGAGGGCGGTGCCGTAGGTGGCCGTAGGCGTTGTGGTGCTGATGGTGTCCGTCTTGCCGGTGAAGGCGGTCCACTGGGCCTGCACTTGGCTGATCGTCGTTGCGTCGGAAATGCTGGACGTGGTCGTCGACTCTGTGTTTCCGGCTCCGGTCGTGCCTGGGTCGTGAAGGAGATGGTGTTGATGTTGCCGCCCGTCGCGCTGGCGTTGAAACCGGAGACGAAGTTGAGGGATGCGACGCTGCCGTTCAGGGCGTTCAAACCATTGAATGAAGCGGCTTTCACCGCGTCGGTCAGCTGCTTGCCGAGCGAGGCAAGCGACGTATTGATGTTGCCGATGTTGGCACCTGGCTCGGTCGCCTGCGTCAGCGCCGTCTGAATCGAATTGATGGTGGTTATGACCGAGTTGATTGCTGAGCTAGCGGTCGCCAGGAGCGACTGCCCCTGCGACAGGGCGTCGTTGGAGGCCGACACGACGCCGCTGTCGGCGGTGAGCTGGGCAGCGATCGACCAATAAGACGAATTGTCGGCGGCGGTGGCGACTTTGAGGCCGGTCGAAACTTGATTCTGAACCGTCGCAAGCGACTGCTGTGTCATCTGCAATGCCTGCAGCGCGCTGAGGGCGGCCGGATTGTTTAAGATTGAACTCATGGCTGTGCTCCTGTCGAAAATGTTCACACTGATGGGGCGACATTTCGGACTCGCACCGAGACGACGGACC
>DASXXT010000243.1:0-4053 GCA_036502965.1 Roseiarcus sp.
CCGCACCAGTCAAGTTCTTCGCGTTGTGTGTCAAACATTTGTGTTCATCCTACATGAGTTGAGGATGCGAAAGCCTGCGGCCCATGCCGCCCGCCGATCGGGCTCGTCATCGGCAAGACGGCGAGCGGCTGGACCAACGCCAGCCGCTTGCGATCCTGCCATGACGCAGGCTCTCGCATTGGGTTAAGGGCGTCGGCAGCGCCGTCGCCCGGTCTTAACGTCGGGACGCCTGAAATCAGGCGCGCGGCTTGCGTGAGGTTCGCCTTCAGCGGCGGATGCCCAGACGCACGATGAGGGTCTTGTAACGCCCCTCGTCCTGCTTCTTGACATAGTCGAGAAGCGTTCGCCGCTGCGACACCATCTTGAGCAGGCCGCGGCGGGAATGGTTGTCCTTGACGTGAGTTTTGAAGTGGCTGGTCAGGTTGGCGATGCGCTCGGTGAGAATCGCAACCTGAACCTCGGGCGACCCGGTGTCGCCGACTTTCACACCATATTGATTGATGAGAGCGGACTTGCGCTCAGCCGTAATCGACATCGGAATGGTCCTTAAATCTGCGGCCGGCCGTAGCCAGCCTCATCGTTCCCAAAGCGGCCGAACCGGGATGTCGTCCAGGTCGGTCACAACGCGAATCCCGCGCGATGACATGTCGCGGATCGCGCGCTTATACAGATTTCGGGCCGCAGCGCCAGCAAAATGTTGCAGGCTTTTGAGCGGGCGAGCCGAGCTTCACTATTTGGAGCCGCGCAAATCTTCGTCCGCGCGGGCGAGCTTGCCGTCACGGTCTTCGCGGATCAGCCGCGCCGCTTCGTCCCGCCGCTTAAGATCGAGCCGGCTCACTCTCGCCACGAGTTCATCGATCGTGAGCGAGCGGGGCGCGCCGGTCGCCTCATCGATCAACGCTCACAACTCGCCCTGCGACGGTTGGCTTTGGCGCGCTCGCGCAGCCGCCTCACTGGTCCTCCGGCATCCCTTTGATCGAAAGGTCCACGAGTACGATCCAAAATAGCTCATCAATGGAGCATCTTTGGAGCACGGTGACGGCCAAAAATCTTCCATTCCACAGGCGGGGATAGCTCGACGCCGCCAACTCTATCGGCAAGTTCATCGCGCCATGCGATAGGCAAGCCCCAGCTCGCGGGTTGCCGCCAGGCTTAAGAGCGGCTACCAAGCCCGCGACCCTGCCTTCCCTCTTCCGATGCCTGCTTCTCCGGACGATCTCATCGCCTATCTGACCAAGCTCGGCATCGAAACCGAGACCGTCGAGCATCCGCCGCTCCACAGCGTCGAGGATTCGCAGGCGTTGCGCGGCGATATTCCGGGGGGTCACACGAAGAACCTATTCGTCAAGGACAAGAAGGACCGGTTGTTCCTGCTGGTCTCAAGCGAGACGACCGCGATCGACCTCAAGCGGGTGCACGAGAAAATCGGCGCGCGGGGCCGTGTCTCCTTCGGCTCGGCTGATCTATTGGAAGAGGTATGGGGTGTCCGGCCGGGCGCGGTCACCCCGTTTGGCGCAATCAACGACCAAGCCGGCAAGGTTCGCGTCGTGCTGGACGAAGCGATGATGCGGCATGAACGGCTCAACTTTCACCCGCTGGTCAACACCCGGACGACCGGCCTCGCCAGCGCCGACTTGATCAAATTCCTGCGCGCGACCGGACATGAGCCGCTGGTCGTGGCGCTGGGGCAGGATGGGCCGCCGGTTGAATAAAAAGCCCAACGCCTCCATTTAGTGCGGCAAAGTGGAACATGGCGGGGGCTTTGCCCGTCCGCCGGGCTGGAGATGATGCGACATGGCGAATGTCAGCGGCGCGGTCGCGCCTCAAACCAAAGCAGGTTCGGTCAGGGAGGTCACGACGGCTTCGTTCCGCGCCGATGTCCTGACGGCGTCGACGCGCCAGCCGGTTCTGGTCGATTTCTGGGCGCCCTGGTGCGGGCCATGCAAGCAGCTCGCGCCGGCGCTGGAGAAGGCCGTCGCCGATTCGGGCGGCAAGGTCACGCTGGTCAAGATGAACATCGACGATCATCCCCAGATTCCGGGACAGCTCGGCATCCAGTCGATTCCAGCCGTGATCGCCTTCGACAAGGGCCAGCCGGTGGACGGATTTGTCGGCGCGCTGCCGGAGAGCCAGATCCGTGGCTTCATCGAGCGGCTCGTCGGGCCGCTCCGGAATGAATCCGCGGCGCTGCTGGCGGAGGCGGAGGAAGCCGCAGCCAAAGGGGACGCGGCCGGAGCGGCGGCGATCTATTCTGAGATTTTGGCCGAGGATCCGGGCGAAGCGAAGGCAATCGGCGGTCTCGCCAAGTTGCACGTCGCCGCCGGGCGGCTCGACGAAGCGAAGGCCTTGTTGGAGACGGCGCCGGCAGCGCCGGTCGGCAAGGAGCAGGACCCGGCGGTCGTCGCGGCTCATGCGGCGTTGCGCCTGGCCGAGCAAGCCTCGAACGTTGGCGAACTCGCCCCCCTCGAGCAGGCCGTCGCCGCCAATCCGAACGACTATCAGGCTCGCTTCGACCTTGCGGTGGCGTTGTCGGCGAAAGGGGATCGGGACGGCGCGGCCGACCAACTGCTTGAAATCATTCGCCGCGATCGCAAATGGAACGACGAGGCTGCGCGCAAACAATTGTTGCAGCTGTTCGAGGCCTGGGGTCTGATGGACCCGGCGTCGGTCGCCGCGCGGCGCAAGCTGTCAGCGATCTGGTTTTGACAGCAAGCCGCCGCCCAAAGCGCCCGAAGAACGAGACGAGGGCCATGAAACTGAACCGCACCTTTGCCGGACCGGCCGAGATGCCGGCGACGATCCCGCTATTTCCGCTGACGGGCGCGCTTCTCTTGCCGCGGAGGCCGATCCAGCTCACCGTGTTCGAGCCCCGCTACCTCGAGATGCTCGACGATGCGCTGGCCGGCGAGCGGCTGGTCGGCGTGATCCAGCCATCATCGCAGCCGTCGTCGGACGAAGAGACGTCCGATCCGGCGCCGGAACTCTATCCGCTCGGCTGCGCCGGCCGCATCGTTCAATATGCGGAGATCGGCGATGGCCGCTGTTTCCTGACGCTCATGGGGGTGGCGCGGTTCCGCCTGACGGCGGAAGAGCCGAGCGACAGCCCCTATCGGGTCGCGATCCCCGATTATTCGCCGTTCGCCGAGGATTTTCTTGAAGGCGCGGGCGAAGCGGCGGTCGATCGCGACGATTTGATCGCGGCCTTGAAACGCTTTGCCGAGGTCAACGACATTAAGGTCTTGTGGAGCGACATCCGCAAGGCGTCGAACGAGGCGTTGGTCAATGGGCTCTCGATGATGAGCCCGTGCGGCCCGAGGGAGAAGCAGGCGCTGCTCGAGGCCAAGGATCTCAAGTCACGCGCCGAGATGCTGGTGGCGATCACAACCATCGAGCTGGCGCGCGGCCAGGACACGGCGACGCAGATTCACTAGTGTCCTGATCGAGAAACAGGTGCGATTCTCTGCGGATTGATTGGCGGAGGATTGGCGATGGGCAAAACGGCGGTTGCGATTGATCTGACGGCGATCGATCGGCGGGAACTCGAGAGCCTGGCGTCGCGGCGCAGGACCGCACAAGGATTGGCGCAGCGGGCGCGCATCGTCCTTCTGGCCGCGCAGGGCGCGGAAAACAAGGACATCAGCCTGCGCGTTGGCGCGGCCCCCAACACGGTTGAGCAAATGGCGCCGCCGATTTGCCGAGCATCGCCGCGATGGCCTTCTCGACGAGCCTCGTCCCGGCGCGCCGCGCCAGATCGGCGATGACGCGATCGCCAAGACGCTTCGCCTGACGCTGGAGACGGCGCCGCGGGATGCGACGCACTGGAGCCTGCGCTCGATGGCGCGCGCGGTCGGCTTCGCGCCCTCGACGATCCATCGGATCTGGAAAGCCTTCAACCTCCAGCCTCATCGCACAGAAACGTTCAAGCTCTCCGCCGACCCGCTGTTCGTCGAGAAAGTGCGCGACATCGTTGGGCTTTACCTGTCGCCGCCGGAGCGCGCGGTGGTTCTCTGCGTCGACGAAAAGAGCCAGATTCAAGCGCTCGATCGAACGCAG
>DASXXT010000244.1:0-11693 GCA_036502965.1 Roseiarcus sp.
CGGCGCATTGCAAAGCGGGCCACAGGGCGCCAGTGTGCAAGTCCCATGAACAATCCGCGCGCCGCAATCAAGCGCTGATAAGGCAGTCGGGAGAAAATCGCATGTTGGGACGGATGCAGGATTGGCCCCTGCTGATGCACAAGGTCATCGATTTCGCCGCCATCCAGTTCCCCGAGCAACAGGTCGCCTCGCGGACGGTCGAAGGCCCGATGCATTACACCAACTACCGCGCCATTCGGCAGCGCGCGCTTCATGTCGCCAAAAGACTGGAGCGTGACGGGATCAAGCCCGGCGATCGCGTCGCGACTCTCGCCTGGAACGGCTACCGGCATCTCGAAGCCTGGTATGGCATTGCCGGCGCCGGCGCGGTCTATCACACCGTCAATCCGCGCCTGTTCCCCGAGCAAATCGCCTGGATCATCAACGACGCCGAAGATCGAATCGTACTCGTCGACCTGACCTTCGTGCCGTTGATGGAGGCGCTCGCCGACCGCTTGCCGACGATTGAGCGCTACGTCGTTCTCACCGACGGCGCCCACATGCCTGCCACAACACTTAAGAACGCCGTCGCATACGAGGATTGGATCGGCGAGGTCGACAGCGATTTCGCGTGGAAGGAGTTCGACGAGCGGACCGCGGCCGGTCTCTGCTACACCTCCGGCACGACTGGAAGCCCGAAGGGCGTGCTTTATTCGCATCGCTCGAACCTCCTGCATTCGATGATGGCGAGCACGTCCGCGTGCCTCAGGGTGACGGCGGATGATTCGGTATTACCCGTGGTGCCGATGTTCCACGCCAATTCCTGGGGTCTCGCGCTCTCCTGTCCGATGCGCGGCGCGAGCTTGGTGATGCCTGGCCCCAGGCTCGATGGCGCCTCGGTGTTTGATCTCCTCGAGACCGAAAAGGTGACGATGACGGCCGCTGTGCCGACCGTCTGGCTGGGCCTCCTGCATTATCTGCGCAAGGAGAACAAGAAGCCTACCACGCTCAAGTTCGTCGGCATCGGCGGCTCGGCTTGCCCGCCCGAGATGATCCGCGCTTTCCAGGAGGATTACGGCATCACGGTTCGCCACGCCTGGGGCATGACGGAGATGAGCCCGGTCGGCTCCGCGGGCGCACTCAAGCCGACCGCGAGAGCGCTCTCGCGCGAGGAGAGGCTCGCGGTCCAGTCCAAGCAGGGGTGGGCGCCGTTCGGAGTCGAGATGAAAATCGTCGACGACGAGAACAAAGAGCTGCCCTGGGATGGCAAGCGCTTCGGTCGGCTCAAGGTCAAGGGCTTCGCCGTGGTGGAAAGCTACTTCAAGGACCAAGGCGGCAAGATCCTCGACGACCAGGGCTTCTTCGACACCGGGGATGTCGCAACCATCGATCCCGACGGCTTCATGCAGATCACGGACCGCGCCAAGGACGTGATCAAGTCGGGCGGCGAGTGGATCTCGACCATCGACATTGAGAACCTCGCCGTCGCACACCCGGACGTCGCCGAGGCCGCCGTGATCGGCGTCGCCCACCCGAAATGGGACGAACGGCCGCTGCTCGTCGTCGTAGCGAAGGAAGGGCATTCCCCCAAGAGCGACGAGGTCCTCAATTTCCTGAAGTCCCGCATCGCCAAATGGTGGATGCCTGACGATATGCAGGTGGTGAAGGAGATTCCTCACACCGCGACGGGCAAGATCAATAAGCTCAAGCTGCGCGAGACGTTCAAAGGCTACAAGCTGCCGACCGCGTGAGGAACACGCCCGCGACCTCGTCCTGAGGCGCCGCGTAGCGGCCTCGAAGGACGCTCCAGTACGCGTTGACCCGGCGCAGGCGTCTGGACCATCCTTCGAGACGCGCCTCCGGCGCTCCTCAGGATGAGGATGTGACTGCCCGGCGGCGGACTGCGCGCGAAAACGCCTCCTCGCCCCGACTTTTGCCCTTGCGCCAGGGGCTTGGTTCCCCTATATGGCGGTCAACGACATCTCATAGCTCTTCGCAAGGAGAGACAAGTTGAGAGTGGGCCCTGGCCGGGACCCGCTCTTTTTTATTGCCGCAAGGTCGCATGGTCGAAGCCTGGCATCGAATCGCCGCGGAGCCCATCGAGGGGCTCGACGAGGCGCGTCTGATCGAAGAATCGGGTGCAAGCGAGCGCGTCGGCCGCATCGCGGCGCCGGTTCTGCGGGATCTGGGCTACCGGCTTGTCCGGGTCAAGATTTCGTCGGCCGCGGGGGCGACGATTCAGATCATGGCGGAACGTCCCGACGGGACGATGTCGATCGAGGATTGCGAAAACGTCAGTGTCGCGTTGTCGCCGGTCTTCGACGTCGAGGAGCCGATGGCTCAGGCCTATCGGCTGGAGATTTCGTCCCCGGGCATCGATCGGCCGCTGGTGCGCGAATCGGATTTCATCCGCGCCATCGGCCACGAAGCGCGGGTCGAGATGGCGGTCGCGATCAATGGACGCAAGCGTTTTCGCGGACGCCTCACCGCCGTCGCGTCCGGACCCGAGGGGGCGGCCGCGCGAATGGCGCTGATCGCCGAGGATAAAAGCGAGAGCGAGGTCGAGCTGCCGATCCGCGCGATGGCCGAGTCGCGGCTCGTATTGACCGACGATCTCATCCGCGCCGCGCTGCGGCGAGAAAAGGCGGCCCTCAAGGACGCGAAGCGAGCTTCGGGGCGCGGGAACGGCCGAGGGGCGACTCCGCCCGCCAAGCGCAAGACAAACGAATCCAAAGCCGCGGCCCGCGGCGAGGCTCCAAAGCCGCTCGGGCCTGATGAAGGAGATAATCATGGCCGTTAGCGCCAACCGACTTGAGCTGTTGCAGATCGTCGACGCGGTCGCGCGGGAGAAATCGATCGATCGAGCGATCGTTCTGGCGTCGATGGAAGACGCGATGCAGAAGGCCGCGCGGTCGCGGTACGGCCAGGAGACCGAAGTCCGCGCGGAGATCAACCCGAAAACTGGCGAGATCCGGTTTTCCCGGCTTTTGCTCGTCGTCGACGAGGTTGAGAACGAGGCCACGCAGATGACGCTCACCGAGGCGCAGAAGAAGAATCCCTCGGCTCAGATCGGCGACTGGATCGCCGAATCGCTGCCACCGTTCGACTACGGGCGCATCCCCGCCCAGGCGTCCAAGCAGGTGCTGGTGCAAAAGATCCGCGAGGCGGAACGCGACAAGCAATATGACGTCTATAAGGACCGCATCGGCGATATCATCAACGGCCAAGTCAAGCGGGTCGAATACGGCAATGTCGTGGTCGATCTCGGCGGCGCCGGCGCTGGCGAGGCCGTCGTGCGCCGTGACGAACTGATTCCCCGCGAAATGTTCCGGCCCGGCGATCGCATCCGCGCCTACGTTTATGACGTCCGGCGCGAGGCTCGCGGCCCGCAGATTTTCCTGTCCCGCACCCATCCGCAATTCACCGCCCGGCTGTTCGCCCAGGAAGTGCCGGAAATCTACGACGGCATCGTCGAGGTGAAGTCGGTGGCGCGCGATCCGGGCTCGCGCGCCAAGATTGCGGTCATGTCGAATGATTCCTCGATCGATCCGGTCGGCGCTTGCGTGGGCATGCGCGGTTCGCGGGTGCAGGCGGTGGTCAACGAATTGCAGGGCGAGAAAATCGACATCATTCCCTGGTCTCCGGACGCCGCGACCTTCATCGTCAACGCGTTGCAGCCAGCCGAGGTGATGAAGGTGGTGCTCGACGAAGACTCGACCCGCATCGAGGTTGTCGTTCCCGACGATCAGCTCTCGCTGGCGATTGGCCGGCGCGGGCAGAACGTGCGCCTCGCCTCGCAACTTACCGGCTGGGACATCGACATCTTGACGGAAGCCGAGGAGTCCGAGCGCCGGCAGAAGGAATTCGCCGAGCGGACGCAGAACTTCATGGACGCGCTGGACGTCGATGAGACGGTCGCCCAGCTTCTTGCTTCGGAAGGATTCCGCACGGTCGAGGAAATCGCCTATGTCGAGCCGCGCGAGCTGGCGTCGATCGAGGGCTTCGACGCCGACACGGCAAACGAAATCCAGGCGCGCGCGCAGGGGCATCTCGCCGGGATCGAGGCCGAATTCGACGAGCAGCGCAAGGCGCTGGGGGTGTCCGACGATGTCAAGGAGATCGCCGGCCTGACCACGCCGATGCTGGTCAAGCTTGGAGAGAACGGCGTCAAGACGCTGGAGGATCTCGCCGATTGCGCGAGCGACGATCTGGTCGGCTGGACCGACGGTGACGCGGCGAAGCCCGGCTTCCTGAGCGGCTTTGACGTGTCGCGGGCCCAGGCCGATGCCATGATCCTGGATGCGCGCGTGCGCGCGGGCTGGATCGAAGCGCCTGCTCCCGAGGACGAGCCGCAAGCGCAAGACGCCGAAGGCGCATAAGTGGCGGGATCGATCGATTGCGAACGAGGAGCGACGCAGCCGGGTCGGAGCGGACCTGCATCGTTACGGGGACCAAGGACGTTCCCGAGGCGATGCTGCGCTTCGCTCTCAGCCCCGACGGATCGGTCGTCCCCGATATCCGGCGCGAGCTGCCCGGACGCGGGGTATGGACACGGCTGAGCTTTGACACGGTAAGCCGGGCGGCCACAAAACAAGCGTTTTCACGCGCCTTTCGCGCCAAGGCGGAAGCGCCCGCCTCGCTGGCCGAGACGGTCGGCGCGCTCCTCGAGCGGGACGCGTTGCAGGCGCTGTCGATCGCCAACAAGGCCGGCCTCGTCGTGGCCGGCGCGTTCAAGGTCGACTCGGCGATCGAGGCCGGGGGAGTCGTATCGCTGATTCAGGCGAGCGATGGGGCGGCGGACGGAGCGGCAAAGCGAGTCCATGCCCTGCGCGCCAAATTCGGCCCGGAAGCGAACGCGATTGTGCGCGTGGATCTCTTCCAGTCGGGCCAATTGGATTTGGCATTGGGGCGGGCAAATGTGATACATGCTGCCCTCAAACAAGGGGCGGCGAGTTCGGCCTTTCTCGCAAGGGCGGATCGTTTGCGCCGCTATCGCGGCGGCGAAGCGGACCCGGCGATCGGGACGGTGCGCGACGACGCGACGGCCAACGAGGCCGGAACATTTGGCAGGTCCATCAAATTGGCTGAGAAGCCAGGTGGTTAGGAATTGGCATGAGTGAGACGGGCAATAGCGATAAGACAGTTACGGCGGCTGCGCCGAAGGCGACGTTGCACCTGAAGCGTCCCGTTGAGCAGGGCACGGTGAGGCAAAGCTTTTCGCACGGACGCAGCAAGGCGGTCGTCGTCGAGAAAGTAAAGCGGCGGATTTTGACGCCCGGAGAGGCAGCGGCAGCACCGCGCCCTGTGACAGTTGCGCCCGGCGCCGCGCCGACCCAGGTGGCTCCAGGCGCCGCGGCGCGCCCCACCCCCGTTGCGCCCGCCAAGCCGACCGCTCCTCCGCCGCCCAAGACCGGCGTCGTCCTGCCCACCTTGACCGCCGAGCAGCGCGAAGCGCGCGCCCGGGCGCTGATCGACGCGCGTGCGCAGGAGGAGGAGGATCGCCGCCGCCAGGAGGCGGAAGCCGGGGTTCGGCGCGAGCGCGAGGCGCGCGACCGCCTCGAACGCGAGGCTGCGGAAGCGCGCAAGCGCGACGAGGAGCTTCGCCGGGCGCAGGAAGCCAATTTCAAGCGGCAGTCGGAGGACGAAGCGCGACGGCGCCTTTCCGGCGGCGAACCGGCGCCGTCTCCGTCAATCCCGCGCGTTGCCCCGGCCACTTCCGGCGCGGCCCTGCCGGGGGCGCTCGCCCGAGCGCCAGCCCCTGGCGGCGAAGACGAAGAGGCGCGGCGAGTTGTTCGGCGTCCAGCTCTCGCGCTGCCGGCGGGGCAGAAGGTCGTCGTCCCGACGCCGCGGCCGCCGCGCAGCGGCGAGCAGCGCAACCGTGGCCGGCTGACCGTCACCAGCGCGACTTCGGGCGAGGAGGAGCGCACCCGTTCGGTCGCGTCGTTCCGTCGACGTACGCAGCGGCTGAGAGGCCACGGCGCGCAGGACCAGAAAGAGAAAATCGCGCGTGAGATCGTCCTGCCGGAAGCGATCACCATTCAGGAGCTCGCGAGCCGCATGTCCGAACGCGCGGTCGACGTGATCAAGTTTTTGATGCGCCAGGGCCGCATGGTCACGCTGACCGACGTCCTCGACGCCGACACGGCGCAACTCGTGGCGGAGGAAATGGGCCATTCGGTCAAGCGCGTCGCCGAATCCGACGTCGAGGAGGGCCTCTTCGATCGGCCCGACGACGAAGGCGCGTCCGTTCCGCGACCGCCTATCGTCACCATCATGGGCCACGTCGATCACGGCAAGACCTCGCTGCTCGACGCGATCCGCCACGCCAATGTGGTCGCGGGCGAAGCCGGCGGAATCACGCAACACATCGGCGCCTACCAGGTCGTTGCGCCCGGCGGCCAGACCATCACCTTCATCGACACCCCCGGTCACGCGGCCTTCACCGCGATGCGCGCGCGCGGCGCGAAGGTCACCGACATTGTCGTGCTGGTGGTGGCGGCGGATGACGGCGTCATGCCGCAGACCATCGAGGCGATTCGCCACGCCAAGGCGGCCAAGGCTCCGATCATCGTCGCCGTCAACAAGATCGACAAGCCCGAAGCCGATCCCCAGCGGGTGATGCAAGAGCTCCTGCAGCACGACGTGCAGGTCGAGACGTTTGGCGGCGATACCCTTGCGGTTGAAGTGTCGGCGACCAAGGGGACTAATCTCGACAAGCTTCTCGAAGCAATTGCGCTGCAGGCGGAGCTGCTCGATCTCGTCGCCGACCCGGACCGCAGCGCGGAGGGCACGGTTATTGAGGCCAGACTCGATCGTGGCCGCGGACCCGTGGCGACGGTGCTCGTGCAACGGGGTACTCTCAAGGTCGGCGCGCTGGTCGTCGCTGGATCGCATTGGGGCCGCGTCAGGGCGCTGATCGACGACAAGGGCGCAACCCTCGAGGCGGCTAAGCCATCGACCCCGGTCGAGGTGCTCGGATTCTCCGGCGCGCCGGAGGCGGGCGATCGCGTGGCCGTCGTCGAGTCCGAGGCGCGCGCGCGCGAAATCACCGAATATCGCGAACGCCAGAAGCGCGAGAACCTCGCCGCGCGTGGACCTGCCCTAAGGACCTCGCTTTCCGACATGATGAGCAATCTGAAAGCGGCGGGTCGCAAGGAGATGCCGATCGTCCTGAAAGGCGACGTGCAGGGGTCAGTGGAAGCCATCACGGCGGCGGTCGAGAAGCTCGGCAACGACGAAGTCATGGCGCGGGTCATCCATGGCGGCGTAGGCGGCATAACCGAATCCGATGTGACGCTGGCCACGGCCTCGAAGGCGGTCATTCTTGGCTTCAATGTACGCGCGCATAAAGAGGCGCGCGACCTCGCCGAGCAGGATGGCGTCGAGATCCGCTACTACAACATCATCTACAATCTGGTCGACGACGTGAAGGCCGCCCTCTCGGGGATGCTCGCGCCAACGTTGCGCGAGACTATGCTGGGCAACGCGCAAATTCTCGAATTGTTCAACATTTCGAAGGTCGGCCTGGTCGCGGGCTGTCGCGTGACCGACGGCGTCGTGCAGCGCGGCGCGCACGTGCGCCTCATCCGGGACAGCGTGGTTGTGCACGAGGGCAAGCTGTCGACGCTCAAGCGCTTCAAGGATGAAGTCGCCCAGGTGCAGGCCGGACAGGAATGCGGCATGGCGTTCGAGAACTACCAGGACATGCGGGTCGGCGACGTCATCGAGTGCTACAACGTCGAGGAGATCCGCCGCACGCTGTAACCGGCGCGCACGGAACGAGAAGAGATGCGAGCCAACATCACCCGAGCCGCCGAGGGTTTCGACCGCCGGTCGTTCACCGTGGCTGAAATCCTGCGCATGCAAGACGCCGGCACCACTGCGGAGGACGAGAATTTCGAGCTGATCGAAGGCGAGATCGTGCCCCTGCAGGCGAAGACCCACATGCACGAGCTCATCAAGTCGGCGCTCAATATCGGTATTGCGCGCGCGCTGCCCGATCGCCTCTGGCTCGGAGTCGAATCGACAATCTATCTGAGCGCGGACACGTTCGTCGAACCGGATCTCGTCATCTATCCCAAAGGCATCAAGCTCGAAGACGTGAAGGGCTCGGACATCCTGCTGACGATCGAAGTCGTAGCGACCAGTCTCGCCTACGACCGCGGCCTCAAAGCGCGCCTCTACGCGCGCCACGGCGTCAACGAGTTGTGGGTGATCGAGGCCGAGAGGCGGCGAACGTTCATCCATTCCGGTCCGGGACCAGCCGGCTGGCGAACAATCGTTGAACGAGGGCGCGACGAGGCGCTGACGTTAGCCGCCCTGCCGGGGCTTTCGGCCCAGCTCGGGTTGATTTGAGCCGGCGCTCGCGCCCATCCGGATGCTGCATTCACGCCGCGCCTCAAAGGAGAGCGCAATGTCCCGTTCCTTCTCTAAGCCTCGCTCCGCGAGCCACAGGCTCGAGCGCGTCGGCGAGCTGATCCGTCATGCGGTCGCCGACATTCTCGCGCGCGGCGAGGTGCGCGACGAGGCCTTCGATCGCCATCCGCTGACCATCCGTGCGGTGCGCATGTCGCCGGATCTCAAGCTGGCGACGATTCTGGTGATGCCGCTTGGCGGCAAAGGTGCGGGAGCGACGGTGGAGGCGCTCGACCGCCACAAGAAGGAACTGCGCGCGCTTGTCGCGCGCCGCATCAATCTCAAGTTCGCTCCCGATCTGCGGTTCGCTCTGGATATGAGCTTCGACGACCAGGCCCGCATGGACGCGCTGTTGAGATCGCCGGCGGTGGCGCGGGATCTGAAGGACGTCGGCAGAGAGGACAAGGAATGACCGGCGACGCCCGCGAAGCCAGACAGTCAGGCGCCGAGGGGCGCCGCTTGGGCCAGCCGCGGCAGAAGCGATCGTCCCGGCTCGACATCAATGGCTGGATCAATCTCGATAAGCCGACTGGCGTCTCCTCGACTCAAGCCGTCGGGCGACTCAAATTCCTGTTCAACGCCAAGAAAGCGGGCCACGCCGGAACGCTCGATCCGCTCGCGTCGGGCGTGTTGCCAGTCGCTTTCGGCGAGGCGACCAAGACCGTGCCGGTCGTTCAAGACGGGGCCAAATCCTACCGGTTCCGCGTGCGCTGGGGCGAGGAAAGCGCGACCGACGACGCCGAAGGGGAGATCGTCGCACGCTCGGACAGGCGCCCCGCCCCAGCCGAAATCGAAAGTCTCCTGCCGCGCTTCGTCGGCGCCATTCTCCAGACGCCGCCCACATTCTCCGCTATTCGCATCGCTGGCGCGCGCGCATACGATCTTGCACGCGAAGGCGGAACTTTCGAGATTGAACCGCGCCCGATCCAAGTTTACCGGCTCGAACTGATATCCGCTGAGCCCAATGCAGCGGTGCTCGAAGCCGAGTGCGGCAAGGGCGCCTACGTGCGCGCGATCGCGCGGGATCTCGGCCGCGCCCTCGGCTGCTACGGACATGTGATCGAATTGCGCCGGGCCCGCGTCGGACCGTTTTCGGTCGACTCGGCGGTCCCGCTCGATCGTCTGCCGGATGACGCGGATCTGATGGCTCGCGCGATCCTGCCTTTGCAGGCAGGCCTGGCCGAAATCCCGATCGTGCCGGTCGATCGTTCGGGCGTTGCAATCCTTCGGCGCGGGCAGAAACTGCTGCTTCGCGGCCCGGCTCCGACCCAGGGGCGCGCGTACGTCGAGTGCTTCGGGACGCCAATCGCTTTCGGCGTCGTCGAGGACGGTTATTTTGTCTCGACCCGGGTGTTCAATCTGCGCGGGTAGGTCGTCCGCTCACTTCCACGCCTCGAACGCCTTTTCCAACATGGCCTGGCCCTCGGGCGACTTCTGGAACACGACCTTGGCGATGCGATCGTCGTTAAGCAGCAGCGGAAAGTCGAACCAGGAGCGCGTCTGCATCAGATCGAGGTTGCGGGCGGTGTCGGATTCGCCCTTGGCCAGCGCTATAAGGAAATAGGTGTCGCTGATCTTGACCTTCACGCTGGTCAGCGCTTCGGCTGCGGTTGAATCCTCCTTGCGCATCTGCGGCAGGCCGACATCCTTGAAGCCGGTGATCGGGGCGCCCTCGGCGAAGGAGAATTTCAGGTCGATCGTGTGCGTCGCCTGCAGCGTCGGATCGGTGTTCTTCCTCAAGGTCATGGTGGCGTGCATCTTGAGGTCGGGGATGTCCGCTTCCGCTTTCACCGCGACTGTCGCCGGCTGGCCCGGCGCCGGTGGAATCAGGGACCATACCGTAGAGCCCAGGCTAACGGCCGGCTTCTGCGGGTTGTCCGCCGAAGCGACCAGCATCGCGGCTCGGCCGGCCGACGGCGCCGGCGCCGGGGGCGCGCTCGGCGCTTCCGGCGCTGGGGTTGCTGGCGCCGCCGCTCCCTGAGCACTCGATTGGCCCGCTTGCGGTCCGCTCGCAGGAGGTGGAGGCGCAGCCGGAGCGGGCGCGTTTGCCGGGACTCGCTCAGCGATCTTCGCCGAGGGCTCCGGCGAAGCGGGTTGCTGCGTCTCGACGGGGGGCTTGATGGCGAGGTCCTGCGGCTTCTGACGCATCAGGATCGCGGCCCCCGCCACCGCAAGGACAACGCCAAGGACGACCGCGGCCGCGATCCAGAGCAAGGGTTTCGCCTTGGCGACATCGGCGCCCGGCGCGACCGGGCGCTGGATCTCCGCCTCCGGTCTGGAGGCCAAGCCGGGGCGGTCGAACTCCGCCGCCACTTCCGGCGCTTCGGCCCATTGACCAGGTTCATCGTGACGGGTCGCGACAACGGGCGGAGCGTCGGACGCGTTCCCGTCGTCGGTCTTGTTCGGGCGGACCGCCTTCGCCGGGTCGAGCGCCGCCAATCCGGGCAAACCCTCATCCTTGCCGCCCTTCGCGCCGACCGACGGAGCGGCCCGGCCTGTCCTCGATGCGAAGGAGGGTTGATTGGCCATTGCAGCAGCCAGCTGGGATCGGGCCGGCGAAGCCAC
Source organism: Roseiarcus sp. (assembly GCA_036502965.1). GTDB lineage: Bacteria > Pseudomonadota > Alphaproteobacteria > Rhizobiales > Beijerinckiaceae > Roseiarcus. Next base: position 10,960 of record DASXXT010000244.1, read on the forward strand.
CGTCGGCGCCGTAGCGGCTGGCTTACCCGCAGGCGGGGTTGGCGCTCGCGGTTGGCTCCCGGTTGGCTGGTTCCGTTCCTGCGTCGGCGGCGGAGGTCGCTGCGCCGCGCCCTGAACGGGCATGGCTGCGGCTCCGGGCTGCCCTGGCGCTCCCGTTTGCGAAGGCGATCGCGCCGAGGGGGCGGCCGGCCCGGGCGCCGTAGGCGCAGTGGGGCGCTGGACCGTGGCGAATTGCGGGGGCGGGGGGATCGCCTTGGCAGGCGCCGCGCCCGGCTTTCCGCCTACAGGCGAGGTCGGCGTGGGCGGCGCCGAAGCGGGGGGCGGAGCCGGGTCCTGCGACCCGTATCTCTCCTCGATCTCGGCGATCGCGGCGTCGAGCGCCTTCTCCTCGCGCGTGATGTCGCTTTCCGGCAGAGGCGGACGCAAGCTTCTGAGCTGCTCGAGCAGCGCTTTGCGTGCGCGTTCGTAGATCGCTCCGCGCGTCGCCGGCGTGCCCGCGTTGGGCAAATTGGCGACGGCTCGCATGAGCAGCGAATGATAATCAGCCATGAAGCGTCCGCTCAACCGCTCCGCGCGATTCCGCGCAGGGGTCCCTTAGTCCTGGAATGGATCATGCACAAGGATCGTATCGTCGCGCTCAGGACTCGTCGACAATAAGGCGACGGGCGCGCCGACCAGTTCCTCGATTCGGCGAACATATTTTATCGCCTGCGCCGGCAGGTCGGCCCATGACC
>DASXXT010000245.1:0-2331 GCA_036502965.1 Roseiarcus sp.
CCGAAGCAGGCCTTGATCGAATTCATCTTCGGGGAGAGCACGGCCGTGTCGAACGTCGTCCCCCTCTGCACGTCCTACGCCAGCTCCTCCAGCAACGCCTTGGCCTCTTTCAGGTCGAGCGTGCCGAAGCCCTCGGTGAACGCCGAAATAGGCGAGCACGCCATCACCCAGGTATTTGGCGACGTAGCCGCCATTGCGCTCGATGAGATTCGCGCAGCATGTGTCATAGGCGGCGATGATCCCGCGCATGTCTTCGGGATCGAGCCGCGCGGCGAGCGACGTCGAACCGACGAGATCGCAGAACATGACGGTCAGCTGCCGGCGCTCGGCGAAGACCCACAACTCATCGTTCCCCGAAGCTTTCACCGTTATCCTTTCAGGCGCTCACGCCTAGGTAAGCTTCCCGCAATGCGAATTTCTGGATTTTCCCGGACGCCGTCTGCGGAAATTGATCGACGAAGCGCCAGACGCGCGGGACTTTGTAGGAGGCGAGCCGTTCGCGACAGAAAGCCGCGAGTTCTTCCGCCGACGGCCGCGCGTCAGGCGTCACCTGCACAAAGGCGACAGGAATCTCGCCCCAGTCGGCGTCGGGAACGCCGACGACTGAGGCGCCCAGTATGGCCGAGTGCGTGTGGAGCACGTCCTCGATCTCGCGCGGATAGATGTTCTCGCCGCCGCGGATAATCATGTCCTTAGCGCGCCCATGCACGCGGCAATAACCGCGCGCGTCGAGGCTACCGAGGTCTCCAGTGTGCAGCCAGCCCTCGGGGTCAATCGTGGCGGCGGTTCCGGCGGGATTGTCGAAGTAATCCTTCATGATTCCGTAGCCGCGCGCGCAGATTTCGCCAATCTCCCCGCGCGGGAGGATTTCGCCGGTCTCCGGATTCACGATCTTGATTTCGGTCTGTGGCAGCGGGCACCCGACGGTGTTGATCCAATCGGCGTTCGGGTCGTCCGGCAGCGTGTGAGTTAGATAGGGAGAGGCTTCTGTCTGGCCGTAGCCGATGACGGCCTTCACGCCGCGCCGCTCGGCGCGCTTGATGAGTTCGGGCGTAACCGGCGCGCCGCCGAGCGAAACGAACCGCCAGGACGAGAGGTCGCGCGCCCGGATCGAGGGTGCGTCCAGGATGCGCTGGAGCATCGTAGGCACGCTGAGGACGATCGAGCCGCGCTCCTGTTCGAGAAGGTCGAGCATCAGTTCGGGATCGAAACCCGGCGGCATCACCTGCGCCCCGCCTGTCTGGAGTGCGCCAAGAGTGCAAAGCCCGCAGCCAGCGGTGTGGAACATCGGCATCGGGTTCACCCAGACGTCCGTTTCCCGGGCGCCGATCGTGCGGGCGTAGAAGCGGCCGTTGTTGACGAGGTTGCGATGGGTGAGCCTTGCACCCTTCGGCGCGCCCGTGGTGCCGGACGTGTACTGGATCTGCGCGACGTCCCCGGGGAGAACCTTCGGCAGCGCCTTTTCCCTCGCGCCGGTGGCTGCGAATTGGGTCCAGGTCGAGAGGGGAATGACTTCGCGTAACGCCGGCAGCGTCTCCCGCGCCGTGGCGACGGCAGCCAGAAGGTCGCGACCGCGGTAATGGTCCTGCACGAGGATGCCGCAGGCGCGCGACTGCTTGAGGACATAGGCGAGTTCGGCGGCAAGGTAGGCGGGATTGACTGTGACGAGGGTGAGGCCCGCGAGTGCGGCGCCGAATTGGGCGAAGAACCACTCCGGTAAGTTGGCGGCCCAGATCGCGACGTGCTCGCCAGGCCGGAAGCGCTGCGCGAGCGCTCGGCCGACGTCGTCGGCTTCCTGAAGGGCCCGAGTGAAGGTCCAACGCCGCCGCAAGGCACGCTCGGAGACGCCCTCAATCAGCGCGGGACGATCAGGCCAAGCCTCCGCAGCCGCCCGCAGCGCGTCGCCGATCGTGACGTCGAGAATGGGCTCGCTCGTATCCGCGGGTTCGTAGGAAAGCAGGCTCCCGGCGCTCAACGCGTTCATGGCGTTCCTCGCAACTCATGCTGAAAGATCGGCCGCGGATTGTCGACAGAGCCCGTATGGCGGATCGCCTCACGCATCGCATCGCCGATCGAACGGCCAAGCCCCGGCTCCGGACGATTTGGCGGAAAATGCGAAAGGGTGAGTTCAGGAGCACCCGTCAAGCCGGCCATCTTCGGTCTCCGTAACTGCAGTCACGGTGCTATTGCATTAGTCCAAAACGTATGGTATGAAACGGACTATGTCAAGTCGCATAGTCAAGCCACCGGCGGAAATCGTCCGCCTCAGTCCAACGTCGTATTTGGTATTAGGCCTTATCGGGCTTCGCGGGCCTTCGACACCATACGATC
>DASXXT010000246.1:0-4174 GCA_036502965.1 Roseiarcus sp.
TGGCGGAAGGCGCGGCCCGTCGCCATGATCGCGCATCTAGGAGGCGGAGTTTTCACAGCGTGCGCCTTCTGCTCTAGGTACTATTACCCAGGTACAGATGGAGGGCAATTCTGTAATCGAGCTTGACATTTAAAAATTCCAGTTCAAAAATAATATAAAAGTACTGGGTGAGAGGTAATCTTACTGACCTACAGCTTGGTTGTAAAGCAAAGTGTCACCGTAATCCCAAACGGGACTGATGTCCACTATCATCGCTCCGCGACGGGTCGACCCTTTGTCGCTTTTGGGAGGACAGGAAATGCAACAGCGCGAAATAGTTTTAACCTTGGCTGCACTAGCGTTTGTTACGTTGGCCCTTACTGCGATGAACGATACCGCTGCGGCTAAACCGCCAGGTGTTTGTTTTACAAGTGCATGGGCTGACTCAAATGACAAGAACATTGTAGCGGGAACATTTATTAACACGAAGAACGACTTCAGCTACCAAGTGCAAATCCACGCATTGCCGGGCTCTGGCCCCCCTAATTGTAATCACTATGTAGTATCAGATCTCACTAAAGTCGATATGACTATGACATTTGCCAGCAACGGGTTATTTAAACAGATTTCCACAGGGAAGCATGGGATTGCGATTGGCGGGGTTTTCCCAAATAATCCCGGCGATGATCCAACGGCGTTCACTTTCACTTCGGGTGAGAAGGAGACTCTGACATTCGGGCTGGACGCTATTGATTTTGTTCTCCCAATGGGCAGCCCTTTACTTTCAATCTCCCTCAGTGGGTTTTTTGCTCCGGGGGATCCAACAACAAATTGGAATGTTACCCATATATCTCTGGCTCTCTCTGGGGATAACTATTTTGTCCCTGAGCCCTCGACCTGGGCGATGATGCTCCTCGGCTTCGCGGGTCTTGGCTTCGCCGGTTATCGCCGGGCAAGAGCGGGCCGGGCACTCGCCGCGTAGCTTGCCAATCGATGCCACCAAGTCCGCCGCGGTCTGCGCGGTGGATAGGGGAGGGACGCAAGGGGCGCAATTGGCAGGGACAGGGCGAGGCGGTCCGCCTTCAATCAATCCCTATTTGCTCGACCCGCGGCTTCGGCCCACGGCGCTTCGGACGCGGGTCGCGGCCCGTCACCTTCGAGATGAAATCAAGAAAGGACGGCGAGCCGAGCGGGCGACCGATCGTTTCCGCCGCCCTCAGCTCCGAGAGCGTTCCGGCCGAAGCGGGCGCGTCCAGAAGGTCGGCGAACCGGCCACCGCAACGCTCGATCAGCGACCTGACGCTGACGAGCGCGTCGTCGCGGCCTTCGAGATGTGCCTTTGCGCTCGACCAGCGCCAGTCCTCGGCCCGCGCCACGAGGCCCGCCCGCACCGGGTTCATCGCGACATAGCGCGCCGCTGTCAGAAAATGCGCCTCGTCCATCGCGACCGAGCAGAACCGCGACTGGAAGAGATGTCCGGTCACCCTGAGCCGGGCGTTGATGACCGACGTATACCGCCGGTGGGGGTCTCGCCGAGCGCCCGCCCCAGCGCCTGTTCCGTGTCCGGAACGAGGATGAGGTGCATGTGGTTGGGCATGACGCAATAGGCCCAGCAGGCAACGCCCTGCCTGCGGCACTGGCTCGCCAGGAGATCGCGATAGAGTTCGTAGTCACCGTCGCCGAAGAATACCTGCTCGCCCCGATTGCCGCGCTGCGTCACGTGATGCGGAAGGCCAGGAACGGCGAAACGCGCAATGCGGGCCATCGGGCCCCCTTTTTGCGGCCGGCTTTTCTGGAATGACATCCGGTCCGCGATAAACTCTATCACGATTTTGTGAGCTGTATACGGGAAATATGTGTAGGTGGAATTACCTATTCATGAGGAACTTCTTACTCGAGCTCGCGAGGCGCTGGACCACGCGGCGGGCCGAGATAAGCCGGCCATGACGCGTATTCATTTCGCACCGAGATTGCTCCGAAGATTTCGCCCACTATAATTTCATCAGGTCGTGAACCTTCGTTATCGAGCACAGATACAAGTTCTTGCAGGTGGGGCTTGCCCATTTCGACAAGTCGGCTTAGCGCGGAGGCGCTGAGCGTCGAATTCGTCGATGCTCCTATCCGCCTCATTCTAGCCGATGGTCGAGAGATCTCGGCGCCGCTCGCCTGGTTTCCTCGGTTACGCGATGCCCCGAAGGCGCAACGCGCGAACTGGCGCCTGATCGGCCGCGGCGAGGGCGTCCATTGGCCAGACCTCGATGAGGATGTGTCGGTCAACGCATTGCTAGGCTTGCCGACCTAAGCTGGGTTCGCCGCGAAGAAGGCCGCTGGGAGAAGGAACAAACGATGCTTTACGGACTCGCCCTCTTGGCAGGCATCGTCGCCGGTTCGCGAGCTTTCACCGCGCCGGCCGCCGTGAGCTGGGCGGCGAGGTTGGGCTACCTTGATCTTCCGGGCTCCTGGCTGACGTTCATGGGCTACGCCTGGACGCCCTGGATCTTCACTCTTTTGGCGATTGTCGAACTGGTCACTGACCAGCTCCCATCAACGCCCAGCCGAAAGGTCCCTATGCAGTTCGGCGCCCGGGTCATAAGCGGCGCCTTGTCGGGCGCGACGATTGGCGTTGCGGCGGGCTCGTGGATTGGCGGCCTCATCGCCGGCGTCGTCGGCGCCGTGATCGGAACTTATGGCGGCGCCGAAATTCGCGCCCAAATGGCGAAGGCGTTTGGGCGCGACACGCCCGCAGCATTCATTGAGGACGCCGGCGCCATCATCCTTGGGCTCATCATCATCTGGGCGCTGCGATGAACCGCTCTTTCGACGCGATCGTGATCGGCGCCGGGCAAGCTGGCCCGCCGATGGTCGGCCGGCTTGCGGCGGCCGGGCGGAGGATGGCGCTCATCGAGCGCAATCTGATCGGCGGGACTTGCGTCAACACCGGCTGCACGCCGACCAAGACGCTGGTCGCCAGCGCCTACGCCGCTCATCTCGCGCGGCGCGGCGCGGAATTCGGCGTGAAAGTCGGGCCGGTCGGCGTTGATTTCGCCGCCGTCATGGCCCGCAAGAATAAGGTCGTCGGTAATTCCCGCTCAGGCCTCGAGGCGTGGCTGCGAGGCATGGCGAATTGCACTGTCGTCCGGGGACACGCCCGCTTTCTTTCTCCAACAACGGTCGAGGTCGGCGACGACGTGCTCGAGGCCGAGCGTTTCTTCATCAATGTCGGCTGCCGGGCGATCGCGCCGGATTTTCCGGGCCGCGATCAGGTGAGGACCCTGACCAACACGACGCTGCTTGAACTCGACGCCCTGCCCCGGCGCCTTGTCGTCGTTGGCGGAAGTTATGTTGGGCTCGAGTTCGCTCAAGTCTTTCGCCGGCTGGGATCGGCGGTCACGGTGGTGGAGATGGCTCCGCGGTTGGTCAGCCGAGAGGACGAGGAGGTCTCGGATGCGATCCGCGAAATCCTGGCGGCCGAGGGCATAGAGATTCGGCTTGAATCCGAATGCATTCAGTTCGAACCGCGCGGCGCGGAGATCGCGGTCGGCGTCAATTGCGCTGCCGGCGAACCTGAGGTCATCGGCTCTCATGTGTTGCTCGCGGTCGGGCGCCGTCCCAACACCGACGACCTCGGGCTCGAGGCCACGGGCGTGAAGGTCGACGCACACGGCTATATCGTCGTGGACGAGTCCCTGAAGACGAACGTTCCCCACATCTGGGCGCTCGGCGATTGCAACGGCCGCGGCGCTTTCACCCACACTTCGTATAATGATTTCGAGATCGCCGCGGCGAACCTGCTCGACGGCGCCGCGCGCAAACTGAGCGATCGCATTCCCGTTTACGCCCTCTACGTCGATCCGCCACTTGGCCGGGTCGGCCTGACCGAGGCCGAAGCGCGCGCCAAGGGACATGCGGTCCGGATCGGCCGCCGGCCGATGACACGCGTCAGCCGTGCGGTCGAGAAGGGGGAAACGCAGGGATTCATGAAAGTCGTGGTCGATCGCGACACCGACGCGATCCTCGGGGCCGCCATTCTCGGCGTGGGAGGCGACGAAGCCATCCATGGCGTGATCGAGGCGATGGCCGCAGGCGTGACGGCTTCCGCCTATACGCGCGTGATGGCGATCCACCCCACTGTCTCCGAGCTTGTGCCCACGATCTTTGGCGAACTATCGCCGTGAATACGCTTTTCCGTGGACGG
>DASXXT010000247.1:0-7256 GCA_036502965.1 Roseiarcus sp.
GGCGATCTCGAGCACCACGGGAGAGTCGACGTGATGCGCGATATGAGCCGATTCGACGCCGAGCGCTTGCATCAGCTGATCGTCAACCACGCGCGCTACACCGGCTCGTCCCGCGCGCGGCGCATCCTGGAGGACTGGGAGGTCTATCTGCCGAAATTCCGCAAGGTGATGCCGGTCGAATATCGACGCGCGCTGGCGGAGCTCGCGGCGCAAAGCGGACCGCAGATGCTGGCTGCCGGAGAATGAAGCAACCCGGCCGCAGGCTTCGCCGGTGGCCGATCGAACTGCCAGGCAATTAGATCCGGCTCCCTGGGAGATCGCGTCGACCGCCGGTCGGCGCGACCCCAAGAGTCCAACCGGCAAAGTTCTTGCAAGATAAAGTTGGCGCCTTATTGAAGCGGACCGGAGCTCGGCCCGCGAGGTCGGGAGCGACGACGCGGCTCTAGGGTAGCAAGATGGGCAAGGTCACGGGGTTCTTGGAGATCGATCGCGCCGACCGGCGTTATGCGCAGGCCTCCGACCGAATCCGCCACTATCGCGAGTTCGTGCTGCCGTTGAGCGAGGAGGCGACGCGTAATCAGGCGGCGCGCTGCATGAATTGCGGTATCCCCTATTGTCACATCGGCTGTCCGGTCAACAACCAGATCCCCGACTGGAACGACCTCGCCTATCGCGGCGATTGGCGGGAGGCGGCGCGCAATCTGCTCTCGACCAACAACTTTCCTGAATTCACCGGTCGCATTTGCCCCGCGCCCTGCGAGGCCTCCTGCACGCTCAACATCCAGGACACGCCGGTGACCATCAAGACTATCGAATGCGCGATCATCGACCGCGCCATCGAGGAAGGATGGGTGAGGCCGGAGCCCGCGGACCGCAAGACCGGCAAGACAGTCGCCGTCATCGGGTCCGGTCCGGCAGGTCTCGCTTGCGCCCAGCAGCTCGCGCGCGCCGGCCATCACGTTCACGTCTATGAGAAGAACGGCAAGGCGGGCGGTCTGCTGCGCTATGGCATTCCAGATTTCAAGATGGAGAAGCGCCACGTCGACCGCCGCATCGAGCAGATGGAGGCCGAAGGCGTCGTCTTTCACTATAACGCTCATGTCGGCAATACGATCAGCGCGGGGGCGATAGTCGACGGCTATGACGCCGTCGCGCTCGCTGGCGGCGCCGAGGCGTCGCGTGATTTGCCTATTCCGGGGCGCGATCTCGCCGGCGTTCACTTTGCGATGGACTATCTGCCGCAGCAGAACCGGCGCGTGTCCGGCGAGCCGGTCGTCACGAATGAGCCGATCCTGGCCGGCGGCAAGCATGTTGTGGTTATCGGCGGCGGCGACACGGGGTCTGACTGCATCGGCACCTCAATCCGCCAGGGGGCGCTCAAGGTCACCCAGCTCGAGATCATGCCGATGCCGCCCAAGGTCGAGGACAAGCTCCTTACCTGGCCAAATTGGCCTCTCAAGCTGCGTACCTCGTCAAGTCACGAGGAGGGCGCCGAGCGCGATTTTGCGGTGACGACGCTCGCCTTCGAAGGCGAGAACGGCGCCGTGACCGGCCTCAGATGCGCGCGCGTCGACGAGAAGTTCAAGCCGATCGAGGGAACCGACTTCACGCTTAGAGCGGAGCTCGTGCTGCTGGCGATGGGCTTCGTTTCGCCGGTCAAGGAAGGCTTGCTGACGGAGCTTGGCGTAGCGCTGGACAAGCGAGGCAACGTCGACGCCGACACAAACCGGTATGCCTCGTCCCGCACCAAGGTCTTTGCCTGCGGCGATATGCGGCGCGGCCAGTCGCTGGTTGTCTGGGCGATCCGCGAAGGCCGCCAATGCGCGGCGGCGATCGACGAGGCCCTGATGGGCTCGACGGTCCTGCCGAGGTAGCTGCAGCTAGCGCACTTTGCTTTGAGTTAAAACGTCGGCGACGTCATCGGGCGTCCGAGCGCAGCGAGGCGTGGCGACCACAGATAAAGCGCCGCGAGGGCGGCGCTAGATCGCGCCGCTCCTTGCGACGCCCTTCCAACGGATCGCGAAGCGACCCGGACGCCTCACGCCGGAATGCGGTCGTCGTTTGGCGAGGGCTCGCGCAGCACGTACCCGCGGCCCCAGACTGTCTCGATATAGTTGCGGCCGCTCGACGCCGTCGCCAGTTTCTTGCGCAATTTGCAGATGAAAACGTCGATGATCTTGAGTTCCGGCTCGTCCATGCCGCCATAGAGGTGGTTGAGAAACATCTCCTTGGTCAGCGTTGTGCCCTTGCGCAGCGAGAGCAGTTCCAGCATTTGATACTCTTTGCCGGTCAGATGCACACGCGCTCCGTCGACCTCGACCGTCTTCTGATCGAGGTTGACGGTGAGGTCGCCGGTGATGATGACCGACTGCGCGTGTCCTTTTGAACGACGCACGATGGCGTGGATCCGGGCGACGAGTTCGTCCTTGTGAAACGGCTTGGTGAGGTAGTCGTCCGCGCCGTGGCCAAGTCCTTTGACCTTGTCCTCGATGCCGGCCATCCCGGACAGAATCAGAATCGGCGTCTTGATCTTGGTGACCCGAAGCGAGCGCAGCACCTCGTAGCCGGACATGTCGGGCAGGTTGAGATCGAGCAAGATGATGTCGTAATCATAAAGCTTGCCGAGGTCGATCCCCTCCTCGCCGAGATCGGTGACATAGACGTTGAAGTTCTCCGACTTCAACATCAATTCAATGCTCTGTGCGGTCGCCGTATCGTCTTCGATCAAAAGTACCCGCATGTTAGGCTCCCCGCCTCGCCCGTCGCTTCATGACCGCGGTTATGTACGTCGCGTTCGTGCCCAAGCCTCGCTTGCGCGAACTCGGGCCGATTCGAATTGAACACTGACCGCCATTGGTTAACAAACCCTGATTCATTTGCGCAAGTCCCCTGACCCCGTGCCGGATGATATTAGTAACAATTTGATAAGAAACAGTATTTCGCAAGAATAAAAATTAATGCATCACATCAACAAACGGATCTAACAGATTCATTGGACTCGGAGTTTGGCGATGGGGTTGAAAGGCTATGTCGCGCCGTGGAATATCATCGGAAGATTGTCCGGTCCTTCCACTACGCGCCCCGCCCCGATTGTTAACGACCCGCGTAAATGAATTGCTAACGTCCCAAGCCGCATGCCGACTTTCGCCGCTTGACCCGAAGCGAATATCGGCTTCGGCAGCCAAGCCGACGGAACTCGGCCGTCCCGTGACGTAACAAAGGAGAAACCTTCATCATGCATCGTCCAGCCGTCTCGTAGTCGTGGCCAGAGGATCGTGACGTCCTCTCGTGTTGGATTTGCTAAGGAGTGCGCTGGAATGAAGTCGCGGGACACCCTTATTCGTCTGAAGCGCTTTCAACTTGAGGAGAAGCGCCGCCGCGTTGGGCAGATCGAGATGATGCTGGCCGAGTTTACGCGCATGATCGGCGACCTCGATCGCGAGATCGCCAACGAAGAGAAACGCGCCGGCATCGCCGACCCCAGCCATTTCGCCTATCCGACCTACGCCCGGGCGACGTCGGTCAGACGCGACAATCTCAAGAGCTCGATCGCAGAGCTTCTGGGTCAGATCGAGGAGGCTAAGGCCGCGCAGGAGGAAGCCGAGGCCGAACTCCTCAAGTTCGAAACGCTGGACGTGCGTGACAAAACCAACGATCGCTTGGCCGAAGCCGTAGCGCGGGCCTGACGCGGCGGCGGTTCACTTGCTGCGGCGAACCAGCGCGCTGTCGACGAGGGCCGTGTCGCAATATTCGGTAATGCGAACCGCTTTCCCGTCCCGCATCTCGAATATCCAGCAATAGCGGTTGGGATAGGCCTGGGCGCATCTCATCACGCTGAGATTTCGGCCCTCCACCGCGACCAAGTTCCCTTCCACGATGAAGCGTGTCGCCTCCACGATGTTCGAGCCGTCAAGCTGCTCCGCCAAAGGACGCAGCAGATTCGTGATGACGCTGCCCTTCCCCCGGTAGGTTCCCGACCATGTGGTCGACCCGATGATCGACCATTCGATGTCCTCTGCCAGCATGTCGACGAACGGACGGCCATTCCCTTTCGCCGTTTCACGGAATGCGTGTTCAAGAACCTCTCTCCCAGTCGCCACTCGCTTTCCTCCCCTCTAATGTTCGACGTTACTCGCGTTGCGACGTGAGGGCCAATGCTCTAAGGCTGTCGCGGCGCGGAAGGGGCTCGCGGCTTCGTTCGGCAAGCGGTGAGCCGAGAGGCTGGTCGGCCGCCAAATGGAAGCTTGGCGCTCGCGGGGGAAAGTCTCATGCTGATCGGAGTTCCGGCCGAAACGGACCCTGCTGAAACGCGCGTTGCGGCGATCCCGGAGACGGTTAAGAAGTTCGTCGGACTGGGGGCGGATGTCGCAGTCGAACATGGCGCGGGCGCCCAAGCCGGATTTCCAGACGCCGAGTATCAATCGGCGGGTGCGCGGCTCGTCTCGGCCGAAGAAGCGCTCGGCGCCGATGTCGTGTTGAAGGTTCGCCGGCCGGGCGCGGGCGAGATCGCGTGGCTCAAGCCCGACGCTCTCGTCATCGCGACGATGGACCCCTACGGCGATCGCGAGGCGATCGAGGCCATGGCCAAGGCGGGAGTCTCCGCCTTCGCCATGGAGCTTCTCCCGCGCATAACCCGCGCCCAGTCGATGGACGTGCTGTCGAGCCAAGCTAACCTCGCTGGCTATCGCGCGGTGATCGACGCCGCGGCCGAATACGGTCGGGCCTTGCCGATGATGATGACCCCCGCCGGCACGGTCCCGGCGGCTAAGCTGTTCGTCATGGGCGTCGGCGTCGCCGGCCTGCAGGCGATCGCGACCGGCCGGCGCCTCGGCGCAGTGGTCACCGCGACCGACGTGCGTCCGGCGACCAAGGAGCAGGTCGAATCGCTTGGAGCGAAATTCGTCGCCGTCGAAGACGACGAGTTCAAGCACGCTGAAACCGCGGGCGGCTACGCGAAGGAAATGTCGGATGCCTACAAGGCGAAGCAGGCCGACCTTATCGCCTCGCATATCGCCAAACAGGACATCGTCGTCACCACCGCGCTGATCCCCGGCCGCGAGGCGCCGCGTCTCGTCACCGCCGAGATGGTTAAGTCGATGCGCGCCGGCTCGGTTATCGTCGATCTTGCCGTCGAGCGCGGGGGAAATTGCGAGCTCTCGAGGCTCGGCGAACTGGTGTTCAGCGACAACGGGGTCAAGATCGTCGGCTATTCCAACGTCACGCGGATCCCATCCTCTGCCTCGGCGCTCTACGCGCGCAACCTCTATGCCTTCGCCGAAACGCTGATCGACAAGGCGAACAAGTCGCTCGCCATCAACTGGGACGATGAGCTGGTGAAGGCGACATGCCTGACCCGCAGCGGCGCGATTGTTCACCCAAACTTCATGCCGCAATAGACGCTTGCGCGCTTTCAGCGCCGGAGAAGCCCGATGGACAACATTGACGCTGCGATTGAGAAACTCCGAGTCGCCGCTGACGCAGCGCGGCAGGCCGCCCAAGCGGCGCAAGCGTACAGCGACCAGCTTGCGGCGGCTGGCCACGCCGCCTCTGGCGGCGCGATTGATCCGTTCGTGTTCAGACTGGCCATTTTCGCCCTGGCGGTATTTGTCGGCTATTACGTCGTCTGGTCAGTGACGCCGGCGCTGCATACGCCGCTCATGTCCGAAACCAACGCCATTTCCTCGGTTATCATTGTCGGCGCCCTCTTATCGGTCGGGGTCTCGGCGATCGACAGCGGATCGGGATTTGCCCGCTTCGTCGGCTTTATCGCGCTCATCCTTTCCTCGGTCAACATTTTCGGCGGTTTCTTGGTCACCGAGCGCATGCTGGCGATGTACAAGAAGAAGGGCTGAAGCCGGTGAACGCCAATCTCGCCGCCCTGCTTTATCTCGTCTCTGGCATCCTCTTCATCCTCGCGCTGCGGGGACTCTCTTCGCCGGCTACGTCCCGCCAGGGTAACCGCTTTGGCATGATCGGCATGGGCGTCGCCGTTGTGACGACGCTCGCGCTTCGTCCGCCGTCCGGCGCTCTTTCTTGGCTGCTCATCATCCTAGGCATCGCCATCGGCGGCGGCATCGGAGCATGGCGCGCGCGCACCGTACAAATGACGGCGATGCCGCAGCTCGTCGCGATGTTCCACTCGCTCGTGGGCCTGGCTGCGGTTTTGGTCGCGGCAGGCGCGCTCTATGCGCCCGAGGCCTTTGGCATCGAGGAGGGCGGCGCCATCCACCCGGGCAGCATCATTGAGATGTCGATAGGGCTCGCGATCGGCGCGTTCACGTTCACAGGCTCGATCATCGCCTTCCTGAAGCTTGACGGGCGCATGTCCGGCGCGCCGATCCTTTTGCCGCAGCGCCACCTTATCAATGGCGGACTCGGCGTGGCGCTCGTCCTTTTGATTGTTCTCTTCTACGCCACGCAGTCGGCGGCCTTCTTCTGGCTCATCGCACTCGTATCGTTCGCGCTCGGTGTCCTGCTCATTATTCCGATTGGCGGCGCGGATATGCCGGTCGTCATCTCGATGCTCAATTCCTACTCCGGCTGGGCGGCCGCGGGCATCGGCTTCACGCTGGGCAATCTGGCGCTCATCATTACCGGCGCGCTGGTGGGCTCCTCGGGCGCGATCCTGTCCTACATCATGTGCAAGGGCATGAACCGATCCTTCATATCGGTCATTCTCGGCGGATGGGGCGGCGAGGTCGCGGGCCCAGCGGGCGCCAAGGAGACCCGTCCGGTCAAGCAGGGCTCGGCCGAGGACGCGGCCTTCATGATGAAGAACGCGTCGAAGGTGATCGTCGTTCCGGGATATGGCATGGCGGTCGCGCAAGCGCAGCACTCGCTGCGCGAGATGGCGGACATGCTCAAGAAGAGCGGCGTCGAGGTCAAATACGCGATCCATCCCGTTGCCGGCCGCATGCCGGGCCACATGAATGTGCTGCTCGCCGAAGCCAACGTTCCCTACGACGAAGTGTTTGAACTCGAAGACATCAACAGCGAGTTTCCACAGGCCGACATCGCTTATGTGATCGGCGCCAACGACGTCACCAATCCCGCCGCCAAAACCGACCCGAAGTCGCCCATTTACGGCATGCCGATTCTCGACGTCGACAAGGCGAAGACGGTCTTGTTCGTCAAACGCGGCATGGGCTCGGGCTACGCGGGCGTCGAGAACGAGCTGTTCTTTCGCGACAACACCCTGATGCTCTTCGGCGACGCGAAGAAGATGACCGACGCAATCGTGAAAGCGCTCCAGCACT
>DASXXT010000248.1:0-9913 GCA_036502965.1 Roseiarcus sp.
ACGATGCGCCGCAATTTTCCTTCGTCAGCGAAATGGTCTGACCTGAGCCGCACTGGCGTTCTCTCAAATGCCAAGCGGCCAACGCAAAGATGCGGCTCCGGTTCCCACCCGCAGAACAAGTTTCAAGGAGGCCCGACGCGGTCGCCGCCATCGCGACCGCTTCCATGACCCCGGGGTTCAACTCCATCCATTGATCCGTTAGCCTTGCCGTGTGATGAGGAAAAGGCCGGCCATGCTGGAGAAATTCGAACGCTATCCGCTCACCTTCGGTCCGACGCCGATCGAGAGGCTCAAGCGCCTGAGCGCGCATCTGGGCGACAAGGTCGAGTTCTACGCCAAGCGCGAGGACTGCAATTCCGGCCTCGCGTTCGGCGGCAACAAGCTGCGCAAGCTCGAATACATCATCCCCGACGCGATCGCCTCGAACGCCGACACGCTGGTGTCGATCGGCGGCGTCCAGTCGAACCACACCCGCCAGGTGGCCGCGGTGGCGGCAAAGATCGGGATGAAATGCCGGCTGGTGCAGGAAGCCTGGGTTCCGCACGAGGATGCGGTCTACGACCGGGTTGGCAACATCATGCTGAGCCGCATCATGGGCGCCGACGTGCGGCTCGTCGACGACGGTTTCGACATCGGCATCCGCAAGAGCTGGGAGGAAGCGCTCAAGGACGTCGAAGCGCAAGGCGGGCGCCCCTATGCGATTCCCGCCGGCGCCTCGGTGCACAAATATGGCGGGCTCGGCTATGTCGGCTTCGCCGAGGAACTCGGGGCCCAGGAGCGCGAGCTCGGGTTTGCGTTCGACTATATCGTGGTGTGCACGGTGACCGGCTCGACCCATGCCGGCATGGTCGCGGGCTTCGCCAAGGACGGACGGCAGCGCAAGGTCATCGGCATCGACGCATCTGCGACGCCGAAGCAGACCAAGGCCCAGGTGCTCGATATCGCCCGCAACACAGCGAAACTGGTCGAGCTCGGCCAGGATATCGACGACGACGATGTGGTGCTGATCGAGGACTACGCCCATCCCATCTACGGCGTGCCGTCGGACGAGACCAAGCAGGCGATCCGGCTTGTCGCGCGGCTCGAAGGCATGATCACCGATCCGGTCTACGAGGGCAAATCGATGCAGGGCATGATTGACCTCACGAACAAGGGCTTTTTCGCCAAAGGATCGAAGGTGCTCTACGCCCATCTGGGTGGTGCGCCGGCGCTGAACGGCTATGCCTACGCCTTCCGCAACGGATGAGCCGGAGGTGACTGGCTCGCGGTCTTTTCGAGGTGGCGAGACGGCCCTTTTTCTTTCCCGCTCGCTGCAAGCGCCTGCTCCAGATAGTCGCTGAAGGCGCGCGCTCTTTGCGTTGGCCGGCGGCCGGCAGGAAAGACGACGAACGCGGCGATGGGATCGAGCCGATACTCGGCCAAGAGCTCGACCAGCGCGCCGGAAGCAAGCTCCTCCCCGCACATCCAGATCGACGAGATCGCGATGCCGAGACCGGCTGTCGCGCAGGCGACGAGCCCCGCGCCCGAGCCGGTTCGGATGCGGGGATTGACGGACTGGGTCTCGGTCGCGGCCCCTCGCCGCGCGACCCAGCTCTGTTCACCGACGTCAGCGGGACCGCTGATAAGATCGTGATGGGCGAGATCGGCGAGGCGCGCGGGGGCTTGGCGGCGCGCCAGATACGAAGGCGCCGCGACGAAGAGGCGTCTGGCGCTCGCGAGCTTCCGGGTCACGAAACTCGAATCCGGTTGCTCGCCAATTCGGAGCGCAAGATCGGCGCCCTCGGCAATGAGATTCACGTACTGGTCTGACATCATCAGATCGATCCTCAGCAGCGGATGGCGGGCGAGAAACGCGGGAAGCAGCGGAACGATCTGCCGCGCGCCATAGGTCGTCGGCAACGATACGCGCAGAAGGCCCGAAAGATGGTCGGCCCCGCGCGCCGCGTTCTCGGCGTCGTCGATCGCCGCCACGGCTTCGCGCGCTCGGCCGAGCAGCGCTTGGCCCGCGTCGGTCGTGGAAATCTGACGCGTCGTCCTTATGAGGAGCTTGACGCCCAATCGGCTCTCGAGCGCGGCGATTGCACGCGACACCGAGGGCTGGGACAGGCCGAATTCGCGGGCGGCCTTGGAGAAGCTTCCGCTCTCGACCGTGCGTACGAACAAGGCGAGCTGCAGCAGCCGATCATTCATACGATAATTGAATATATCATATCGGCTTCTGAGCAATACCCATCGCCCAATGCATTGCTTAACTCCCCTCCATCAAGCCCTTCGGCGCCAATCCGGGCGTGGCGGGAGGCATAAGGAGCATGACAATGGGCGAACTCAGCGGGAAGGTGGCGATCGTCACCGGGGCGTCGAAGGGCATTGGCGCGGGGATCGCTCGCCGCTTCGCCGAAGCGGGGGCGGCGGTGGCCGTCAACTACGCTTCAGCCAAGGCCGACGCGGATCAAGTGGTCGACGCGATCGTGCGCAAGGGCGGCAAAGCAGTGGCGATTCAGGCGAACGTAAGAAAAAGCGCCGACGTCAAGCGCCTGTTCGCCGAGACCAAGGCGAAACTCGGCGCGCCCAATATCCTCGTCAACAACGCCGGCGTGTTCACGTTCGGGCCGCTCGAGTCAGTGACCGAAGAGGACTTCCATCGCCAGTTCGACACCAACGTCTTGGGGACGATCCTCGCGACGCGCGAGGCGGTAAGCGCCTTCGACGGCCAAGGCGGCAGCGTGATCAACCTCAGCACGATCGCGAGCGTCAACCCGGTGCCAAACTCGGCCGTCTATTCGGCCTCCAAGGCCGCGGTCGACACGATCACCCGGGCACTCGCCACTGAACTTGCGCCGAAGAAAATCCGCGTCAACGCCATCGCGCCGGGAGCAACCGAGACCGAGGGCTCGAAGACGATCGGACTCACGATGGAGGCCGCGAAGGCGATGGGCATGGTCATGCCGATGGGCCGCATGGGCCAGCCGGATGACATCGCGCGCGTGGCGCTGTTTCTCGCCTCCGACCAGTCATCGTGGCTGACCGGCGAACGTATTTCGGCTTCAGGCGGACAGCGATAGCTGAGGGGCGCCCGTGAAGCCGGCAAGGCCGCCATATGCGTGGTCCCGTCGCCCAGCACCTGTGAAAGGTGCTCGGGTTCGGCCGGACGTCGAAAGACAGACTTCAAGCAGGGCTCGGTACATCGGAGATCGCCTTCACGGTCGAGAACAGAAAAATTTGTGACCCTCCAATAAACGACGGAGAGGAGAGAGGATCGACATGAAGAACAAAGTCCTGGTGGCAGGGGCGAGCGGCCTTATCGGGGTCGCCGCCATAGAGTCCTTTCTGGACGCGGGCTGGGACGTCGTCGGTGTTTCCAGGCGCAAGCCGGAATTACCGAGCGGGCGAGATTTTGAGTTCGTCTCGCTAGACTTGCGTGATGAGAACGCCACCCGGAAGGCGCTGTCTCCGCTCGCCGACGCCACGCACGTCGCGTACGCGGCGATTTACGAAAATCCTCACGATCTGGTTGGCGGTTGGTCGAACGCCGACCAGATCGTGATCAACAACGCGATGCTGCGCAATGTGATCGAGCCTCTCACCGCTCGGAAGTCCGTCCTTAGGCATGTGTCTATCCTGCAGGGAACCAAGGCTTATGGCGTGCACCTTCACCCGATCGCGATCCCGGCTCGCGAAAGCGACCCGCGGGACAAACATGCGAACTTTTTCTTCGATCAGCAGGACTATGTTCGGGACGCGGGCGCTAAGCACGGTTTCAACTATACCGCGCTGCGTCCCCAGCTCGTCACCGGGAAGACGCCGGGCGCGCTGAACGTCCTCCCGGCCATCGGCGTCTATGCTGCGATCCGCCGCGAGAAGGGCGAACGGTTCAGCTTTCCCGGCGGTCCATCGTTCGTCTGGGAAATGGCTGACGCCGATCTGGTTGGCCAGGTAATGGTATGGGCGGCGCAAGCCCCGCAGGCTGCGAACGAGATTTTCAACATCACCAATGGCGACGTCTTCGCGTGGCGGAGTGTGTGGCCCGCGCTGGCAGAAACGTTGGGGGTGGATGTGGGGCCTGATGAGCCCGCGAGCCTCGTGGCGTATATTCGCGACAATGCCGACGTCTGGGCGAAGATCGTCGCCAAGTACGGCCTTGCAAGCGGTGACCTGCGCTCGTTTGTCGGGCAGGGCGATCAACACGCCGACTTTGCGTTTGCCTATCGCGCTCCTGCAGGCCCCGTCGCCTTCGTGAGCACTATCAAGCTTCGCAAGGCCGGCTTCAACGCTGCGATCGACACTCGCGATGCGTTGCGCGGCGCACTTCAGTCTTTCATCGATCGAAAGTTTTTGCCGCCGGCGCGGCGTTAAACACATCCACAGGGGTCAGCGGAGCGGCAGCGTCACGGATCGCGTGAAGCGAACCGCCCCGCGATGCAGCCGCCCCTGCGAATGCGGGGGCGGCGCGCATGCTCTCAGATCTGGCCGATCCTACAGTCCGCAGATGGACGTATAGCGGCCGTTGAAGTCATGGTAGAGGCCGCATCCGGGGCTAGGCTGGCCTGTCACCATAGTGAAAGGCGAGGCAATCGCCCCGAACACGGGCCCGATCACGGGCGGGCCATTATTCCACCTGTTGGTGTTACCAACAGCCGCGGTGTGTCCCTGCTCTCGGGTAGCAACCGTGTCCTTACCGTTATAGTCGCTGAAGGTCTGAGCAAGAACTGGTGTCGCGCCGAGAGTTAGCGAAACCGCAGTCGCAAGAAGGGCTAAACGTGACATCATGTCCTCCTATGGTTTCTAACCCCTCGGCGAACGAACCCGTGAGCCCCCTCGTCTGTTCCAGCAATCGCAATAGTTGAATGAGCGATTTCCTCTCAATGTTAACGCCCGCCATTATCAGGCCGCGGTCCGGTGGTTGTTGGGCGGGCACGCTCGAGGCCGCAAGGATCTCAATGGGACGGTTCGCCTCCACTATCACTTATTACGATAACGCCCGGCCGCCCTATGGGGCGGTGTTCTTCGCTACGGTCGGACAACAGCTTGGCTTCGATCGAAGCCAGCGCCTGCTCGATGTCGGCGCCGGGCCCGGCATTCTGGCGATCGGCTTCGCGCCTTATTGCCGGGAGGTCGTCGGCGTCGATCCGGAACCGGCTATGGTCGAGGCGGCGCTGGCGGCGGCCGAGCGCGTCGGCGCGACGGTGAGGTTCATCGAGGGCCGGTTCATGAAGAGCGCCATGCGCGAAAAGCTCGCGCCCTTCGCCGCGGCCGGGATGATCGAGGACATTGTCGAAGCGCGAGCCGAGGTGTTCGAGCGCGCCGAAAAACACTAGGCGCGCGTCGCTCAGTGCAGCGTTTCGATCGCGAGCGCGATGCCCTGGCCGCCGCCGATGCAGAGCGTGACCAGGCCGCGGCTAAGACCGTCCCGGCGCATCGAGTGGATGAGCTTCGTGGTCAGCACCGCGCCGGTCGCCCCGATCGGATGGCCATGGGCGACGGCCCCACCTTCGACATTGACGATGTCGTCGGGCAATCCGAGCTCGCGCGCGACGACAATGGCGATCGCCGCGAACGCCTCATTGATCTCCGCGCGCTCAATGGAGCCGATTTCCCATCCGGCGCGTTGCAGCGCCTGCTCGACCGCTGGCACCGGCCCCAGACCAAACATGCCGGGTTCGACCGCCGCGACGCCATAGGCGACGAGCCGCGCAGCTGGCTCAAGGCCGCGCTTTTCCGCCCAGGCCTCGTCCGCGAGCACCATGGCGGCTGCCGCGTCGTTGAGACCCGGCGCATTGCCGGCGGTGATGGCGCCGTCCGGACGAAACGCCGGCTTCAATCGTGCCAGCGCTTCGATCGTCGTGTCGGGACGATTGGCTTCATCCTGATCGAATGGCGTCGGCCCCTTTTTACCGGGAACTTGGACCGTGGCGATCTCAGCCTTGAAATGTCCTGCCGCTTGCGCGCGTGCGAAGCGCTGTTGCGAGCGCAGAGCCCATTGGTCCTGGGCTTCCCGCGTAACCTGGTATTTCTCCACCAGGTCCTCGGTATGCCAGCCCGAGTGTTCCCCGGAGAAGGCGTCGTTGAGGCCGTCGCGAAGCACGCTGTCGTAAAGCTGTCCGTCTCCGAGGCGATAACCCCATCGAGCGCGCTGAACGAGATAAGGCGCCTGATCCATGCTCTCCATGCCCCCCGCGACGGCGGCATTGGCGTTGCCCAAAAGGATCTCCTGCGCCGCGGACACAATCGCCTGCACCCCCGAACCGCAGACGCGGTTCACGGTCATGGCCGGAACCGTCACCGGCAGGCCGGCCTGAACCGCCGCTCGGCGGGCGGGATTCATCTTGGTCCCGGCCTGAATGACATTGCCCATCGCTACGGTCTCGATCTCTTCGGGCTTGAGGCCGGCCCGTTCGACAGCGGCGCGGATGGCGACGGCGCCAAGGTCAGGCGCTGGCACGTCCTTCAAGGTTCCGCCAAAGGCGCCGATCGCCGTGCGGACCGGCTCCGCAATCACCACTGAACGTGACGCCATGACTTGGTCCTCGAATGCTGTGCTCGCCGTTAAGCGGTCTTGCGCGCGGCCTCGACGGCCCGGTATCTGGGTGCCGGAGCGGAATTGGCGAACTTCGGCGCGAGCGCACGCCGCGCCGCGTCGAAGCGGGTCCAATCGTCCCCATCCTGAAGCGGTGGGATCGTCACCACTTCTCCCTGGTCAAGACCGGCTAAAGCGGCGTCGACCATTTCCTCGGTCGACATCACAGTCCCGGCGGGCAGCTTCGAATGGTGAAGGCCGCCCTTTTCCCAGATGTCCGTGGCGGTCGCGGAGGGCAGCACCGCCTGGATCCGCACGCCTTTCTCAGCGAGCTCGTGGTGTAGCGATTGGCTGAGCGCAAGGACATAGGCCTTGCTCGCGCCGTACACGCCATTGAGCCTTTCAGGCACGACGCCGACCACAGATCCCATATTGATGACCGTCCCTGCGCCGCGCGCGACGAAAGCGGGGGCGGCGGCATAGGTCAGGCGCGTGAGCGCGGTGACGTTCAGCGTGATCATCGCTTCCATCTGGTCCACGTCTGAGTTCAGCAGCGGCCCGAGGGCGGCCGCGCCGGCATTGTTGACGAGCACGGTGATGCTCGGGTCGTCGTGGAGCACGGCCTCGATTTTGGCGAGCGCCGCCTTGTCGCCCAGATCGGCGGGGAGCACTTTGACGGACCGACCCGTCTCTGACGTCAGTCGCGCGGCTAAGGATTTCAGTTTCTCGCCGTTCCGCGCCACCAGGATGAGGTCATAGCCGCGCTTCGCAAGCCGGTCGGCATAAACAGCGCCGATGCCGGACGAGGCGCCGGTAATGAGGGCCGTGCCGGGGGAATGGGTCATCTGGGGAACTCCTGATCTGGCCTTGACATTATGCGTATATGCGCTTAACTAGGCGTACATGCTCCTAGTGTCAAGGACAAGAGCTCGAAATGTCGACCGATAAGCTGCCTCCGCTCGAGGAATGCACCTGCCTCGCCGTCCGCCAGGCGGCGCGGCATGTCACGCAGTTTTATGATCGGCATCTCGCCCCGGCGGGCCTGCGAACGACCCAGTTTTCCATTCTCGCCAGGTTGCGGCGATACGGGCCGATGACGATCAATGCGTTGGCCGATCAAATGGTGATGGACCGCACCACGCTTGGCCGAAACATCCTGCCGCTCGAGCGCGACGGCCTTATCAGCGTTAGGCCGGGCCTCACGGACCGTCGCAGCAAGGAGCTGCGCTTGACGGACACCGGCCTCGAACGACTGCAGGCCGGATACCAGGGCTGGAAGGATGCGCAACGAGAGTTTGCGACCGTCTTCGGCAATGAGCGAACAATTGGTCTGCGCGCTCTTCTGCACGAGGTCGCGGCGACCGACCTTCCCACGGAAGCCACTGCGGCTGGCTGAAGGACACAAACTGCAAGGACCGAGCGGACCCCGCTCCAGCTTCGATTCGTTGGACCATATAGGCGTATATACGCCATTATCGACCTCACGGCAAAAAGATATGAACAAGGGAGATACCGATGAGCGCCATCGCCGGCGAACACACCCAGGCAGCCCCACCCAGCGTGCTGACGAAAGCGCGGCTCAAGTGGCTCGCCTACGTGACGCTTGGAGGAATCATCGCATTCGTCGGGGCGCGATACGGTTATGAATATTGGACCGTGGGGCGCTTCATCGAGAGCACCGACGACGCCTATGCCGGCGGCAACGTCACCCCGATATCGCCGCACGTGGCTGGCTTCGTGGCTGAGATCCTCGTTGGCGACAACGAATATGTGCGCGCAGGACAGCCGCTGATCCGTCTCGACGACCGTGACTTTCGCGCAGCTGCCGACCGCGCTGCGGCAATTGTCGAGGCGCGCAAGGCGACGCTCGACAGTCTCGAGCGCAAACAGACGCTGCAACAGACGGCCATCCGCCAGGCGAAGGCGGATCTCGACGCCAAGACCGCCCAAGCCGCGTTCGCCAAGCAAGACGATCAACGCTATCGGGACCTTGCGCAGACCGCCGCCGGATCGCGGCAGAACGCGGAGCGCGCGTCTTCGCTCAACCTGGCGGCTGAGGCCAGCGTGATTTCGTCCGAGGCCGGGCTCGATGCCGCGAAGCAACAGCTGACGGTTCTGGACGCGGAGATCGCCGTCGCCAAGGCTGATGTGACCCAGGCCGAGGCCGATCAGCACACAGCCGAGCTGAACCTCGGCTACACTGATATTCGCTCGCCGATCGACGGCTATGTCGGCAATCGCGCCGCGCAAGTCGGCGCCTATGTCGCTGGCGGCGCCTATCTCGTCACAATCATCCCGGCGCATGACCTTTGGGTGGACGCCAACTTCAAAGAAAGCCAGCTCGAGCATATGATGCCGGGCCAAGCGGCGACGGTCGTCGCCGATGTCCTGCCGAACCACGTCTTTCGCGGCCATGTCCTCACAATGGCCCCTGCGACGGGCGCGGTTTTCAGCGTGATCCCGCCCGAGAACGCCACCGGCAACTTTACCAAGATCGTTCAGCGCGTTCCCGTTCGCATCAAACTCGACGACGACCCGATGCTCCGCGGTCTCAGGCCCGGCCTCTCGGCCAATGTCGGCGTGGACACGCGATCATCCTCGGGGGACGCACAATGACCGCCGCTACCGCCGCGGCCGTCCCCTCAACGGCCGGGCCATCCGCCGCGACGCGCTCTGACGCGAGCTGGGTGTGGAGCCTCGGGCCGTTCGTGGTGATGTGCGTGGGCATGTTCATCGCGCTCCTCGACATCCAGATCGTCGCTTCGTCCCTCCAGGACATCGGCGGCGGCCTGTCCGCGGCGCAGGATCAGATCAGCTGGGTGCAGACTGCCTATCTCATCGCCGAGATCATCATGATCCCGCTCTCGGGATGGCTCACGCGCGTGTTCTCGACCCGCTGGCTGTTCACCGCCTCGGCCGCAGGATTCACGGTCGCGAGCATGCTGTGCGGACTCGCCTGGAACATCGAAAGCATGATCGTCTTCCGGGCGCTTCAGGGGATGCTGGGGGCGTCGATGATCCCGATTGTCTTCACCTCTACCTTTCATTATTTCCAGGGTCCGCAGCGAGTCTATTCCGCCGCCGTGGTCGGCGCCATCGCATCGGTCGCGCCAACGTTGGGACCGGTCATTGGCGGCTTCATCACCGACACCCTCGACTGGCGCTGGCTTTTCTACGCCAACCTTGTTCCGGGCATCGCGATATCGATCCTGGTGCCGCTTCTGGTGAAGATCGACGAGCCCGATCTCTCGCTGCTCAAAGGCGCCGACTATCCCAGCATCATCCTCATGGCGATGGCGCTCGGGACCTTGGAATACGTGCTCGAGGAAGGCTCGCGCTGGAATTGGTTTGACGACGCGACCATCAGGGATTGCGCGGTGATCGCTGGTATCGCCGGCT
>DASXXT010000249.1:0-2856 GCA_036502965.1 Roseiarcus sp.
GATCGCGCAGGATCATGGCTTCGCGCTTTACCGCCACTATTCCGAGCCTGACGCTGCCGCCTTCCTCGACATCCACCCGGTCACTCTCAAGAGGGTCCGCTTGGCCGGATCGATCGGCTATATCTCCAAGGGCCGCCGCGCCATCGCTTATTTCGGGTTCCAGATCGCCGACTACCTTATAGATCAGGTCAAACCATGCCGCGCTACACCAAGCACGAATTCCAGGTCGGCGAATGGTGGCTGTCCCAGCGGAGCGGAAGCCCCGCCTGGTACGCCACCTGTTACGACGCCGCGGCCCAGCGCACGCGACGTGTCAGCCTTGGCACGGACGATTTTGAGCAGGCCCGCCAGAGACTCCTAGAGCGCTATCTGGAGCAGCACCGGCCGCAGAACGCGCCGGCCGAGGCGGTCGCGCTCGCCGATATCCTGCTTGACTATTACAAGGCCCACGGCAGCCGCGCGCGCAGCGCGACCAGCGCTAAAACCTCGTGAGGGTACTGGGTCGAATTTTTCGGCGAGGCGAGCGTCGCGGAGGCGACCACTCCGCCGC
The DNA here is from genome assembly GCA_036502965.1 of Roseiarcus sp. GTDB lineage: Bacteria > Pseudomonadota > Alphaproteobacteria > Rhizobiales > Beijerinckiaceae > Roseiarcus. Next base: position 551 of record DASXXT010000249.1, read on the forward strand.
GGATCGAGGCCTTTGTCGCGCATCTGAGCGAGCAGGGATTCTCAACCGCCTATATCCAGCGCATCCTGGGCGTCGGCAAGGCCGCGTTACAACGCGCCTGGCGGCGCGGAGAGATCGCGGGCGCGCCTTACATTCCCGGCGTCAAAGTCGATTACGGCGAGCCGCTCGGACGGCCTTTGAAAATTGCAGAACTCGCAAGCCTTTTGCGAGAAGCGCCGGACCATCTGCGCCTGATGCTGTTGATCCTGATTGGCACCGCCTGCCGCCCGGAGGCCGCGCTGGAACTGAACGGGGCGGAGCTCGATTTCGACGACCGGCTAATTGACCTCAATCCGCGGAGCAGGGCGCAAACGAAGAAATTCCGGCCCGTGGTCAAGATGCCGCACGCGCTGGCGACGGTTCTCGCGGGCGCGCCGTCAGGCCGGCTCGTCACCTTTCAGGGACGGCCGGTCAAGAAGATCAACAAGGCCTGGCGCGGCATGCGAGCAGCGGCCGGACTGGACGAAGAGGTCAATCCCTATTCGATCCGCCACACCGTGGCGCGCTGGATGCGCCAGAACGGGGTGCCGGCATGGGAAGTGGCCGGGCAGCTCGGTCACAAATCGCGCGATTACCGCACCACCGAGCTCTATGCAGCGTTCGATCCGGCGTACCTGCAGAACGCCGTTCGCGCCATCGATCTGCTGTTCGAGAGACTTCGCGCCAGTTTCGCGCCAGTGGACGACCCCTTCTTCAGGGCCGTCCGCCAGCAACGGATTGAAATGAATTACCAATTTGGAGCGGGCGAGGGGATTCGAACCCCCGACCCCAACCTTGGCAAGGTTGGTCTTTAAAGAAGACTTCACAGGACCTTAGGGGTCACCTGCGGCGTCCCGTCTCGCGTGCAACTTTGAGCCGCTTCCGCTCAGGCACCGAGCAGCCAACGGCACGTGACGGGGAAAGTAGCGCGGGTAGTGACGGGATCTCCCGCTACCAAGCCCGCGCATCGCGCGGGCGCGCCGCTCGGTATGAAGCGAACGGACGGGCGATAGGTGCAGCGACGGCGGGGTTCACAGTTGGGCTGTCCGGCTGGCGCCTCAGACGATAAAACGAGAACCTTTGTTGGAAGACAGGCCGAAACGTAGTTGGGAGACATCGCCGACGTGGTTCGTGAGTCATTGATTTAATGGTGGGTGCACAAGGACTCGAACCTTGGGCCCGCTGATTAAGAATCAGCTGCTCCTTTGGGTTCAGAGATGTGCGATCAGACCCGGTAGGTTTCTGACCCGGTGATAAGCGGGTGTTATCCGAGGCGTCCGCCCATGGTCGCGCTCTTGCTGTTTTCGACACCGAGAACAGCATCCCGCCGGTCGCGGCCAGATGCTCGGCCCCCCCGGCGCGCAGTTGCTCGCCCGCGAGATCGCCGTATCGAGCCTCTGGTCACGCGCCGGCTCTGTGAGAAAATGCGGCGCGAGGTGGGGTAGAACGATTTAGGGGAGATCGTCTCGCATCCTCGGGGCCGCGCGCGGCGGGCGAGGTGGATCATCATCGAAGCGGAGCTTATATCTTTTTCCCTCGTAACGCTTCTCGCGATAAAAGCCGGATGTAGAGGGTGATCGGGCCGCGATCCGTTGCGGGCGCAACCGGCGCGCGGCTTCCATTCAAAAAGGCGGACGCGGTTGGCGCCCAGGGTGCCGCGCAAGAATCCCCGCTGCCCCGTTCGCGGGTGAGGATAGGTCGGGGGCGTGTACCGGCCGCGGCGAACGAGCCTTTCGGGTTTGGCACCGGTGTGCTCGCCGCGCTAGAAGACGGGGTGCCGGCGACCAGGGTCGCCTCATAGCCTTCGGCTCCTTGTACGAGGCGCTTGCCGCCGGCGGGGAGGTCGTTGACGACCTCGGGCGTGATCAGGTTGATGTCGGCGCGCTTCCCGGGCTGCAGGCGTCCGCGGCCCCTTGACTAAGACGTCCATTGTCTTTTTAAATTCGGGTATGCCGCGCCGCGCTCTGACGGTCAGTGAGCTGACCGCTGCTTGCAAACCACCAGATGAGGAAACCCAATCGCTTTGGCTTCGTCGCGTGCGCGACTATTCGAACGTTGGGATATTGCCGGCAGCTCGGCAGCATGAGGGAACCGGCCGACACCGTTTGTTCAGTCGCGATGCTGTATATGCGACGGCGGTTTTGCTCCGACTCGCAGATCTCGGGATCCCGATCGGGAACCTGCGGAGCGTCGCCAGGCTGATCAACGCTCCGCGCCGGAGGGCAGCCGAGCAGGAGTTCCGACGCTTTTGGCGCGAAGCAAAAATGCTCCCCAACGCGGTGGACGCC
>DASXXT010000250.1:0-2923 GCA_036502965.1 Roseiarcus sp.
GGGCGCGCCGTGCATCGCAATCGCCCCCGCCGGCGGACCCACGCCGCCCGCGACCGCGGATGGGCCGGCGAGCGCGATCGCAAACGCAGCGCCGAGGAGGGAGCGAATCGCCCAGCCGATCATGGCGGCCCTTCTATCATCGGCGGTCGGCGAATTCCCAACAGGGGTCGCACCTTTGGCGTGCGGCGCCCCGATTGGCCGTTATTTTGCGGCGAGCGCGTCGTTGAAAGGACGAAATTGCTATTGGAATGTCGCGTCGAATGTGGAAAGAGGGCGCAACCCGCAGGGCGCTCACCACCTTGCGTCATGAGGTCGCCCGGAGGCTCGCCGACGCCAATTCATGGGCGCCGATTGGCGTTGTTCTGACGCAGGGCAAGCGCAGCACGATTCCGCTTAACAGTTCGAAAGGACGATTGATGAGACTTCAAGTGATGCGCTTGGGCGCAGCAGCCCTCGCGATGAGCATCGCGCTCGTTGGCGGCGCCTCTGCGCAGCAGGCACAGCCGGCTCCAGGAACGCCGGCAGCGCCGGGCCAGGCGGCGCCGCAGGGCCAGCCGCAGCCGGCGCCCCCGTCGAAGGTCGACCTGGTGTCGCCGGAGCCGCAATGGGCCAAATTCTGCGCCAAACAGCCGGCCAATGGCAAAGAGGCTTGCGCCACGATGCGCGACTTCTCCACCTCGGCCGATCAGCCGCCCATGATTAGCATTAACGTCTTCGACGTGGCCGGTGAAGAGAGGCGTAAGCTGCGCTTTCTGATCCTGCCGATCGGCATGTTGTTGAAGCCTGGTTTCCGGGTGGTTATCGACAAGAACGAGCCGATCGAGGGCAAGTACGATATGTGCTTCCAGAACGCCTGCTCGGCGGAAATCGACATCGGCGCTAAGACGCTCGAAACGCTTAAGAAGGGGCAGAACATGGCCGTCGTCATGCGCGTGCCCGGCGGCGACGTTTCGGGGCGCGAACTGACGTTCAACATTCCCCTCAAGGATTTAGGCCCCGCGTTCGACGGCAAGCCGACGGACCCCAAGGTTCTGGAACAGCAGCGCCAGGCATTGCAGCAGCAGCTGCAAAAGAAGGCGGAGGAGCAGCGCAAGATGCTTGAGCAGCAGCAGGGGGTTGCGGCTCCGGCAGCGCCGGCTCCTGCGGCACCCGCCGCTCCAGCTCCGGCCGCCCCGGCGAAGTAACCCTGCCGTTCGGGCCTCTCGCAACCAAGCGGGAGGCCTGGCGCGGAGGACGGGCGCAATCGCGCTTCAGTCTTGTTCGAAAGCTTGCGCGGAGGCCGCGACGGCGGCGTCAGCTCAGGCGCGACCGACCGCGGGCGTAATACTTGCCGTCCTCCGTCCGTTCGAACGTCTCGCTCACCTGCGGATGCCGGACGGGCTCGCCGGATTCGTCCGACACCAGATTCTGCTCAGAGACATAGGCGACGTACTGGCTGTCCTCATTCTCGGCGTAGAGGTGATAGAACGGCTGTTCCTTGGCGGGACGCACCTCGGCGGGTATCGAACGCCACCATTCCTCGGTATTGGCGAAAACCGGATCGACATCGAAGATCACCCCACGGAATGGGTAGAACCGGTGTTTGACGATCTGTCCAATCCCGAATTTCGCGTTGCGACTTTGCATAGCCTCCGATCTCCCTTCCCCCACGGTCATTCCGGTATAGCGTATTGCGCCAAAACAGGAACCGCGCGTCGACCCAATCTCCTGACTTGCCCACAGATCGGCGATCTGAAACTGGGGCTTCTCCTCGGGAAGCAATATTTGGGCCGTATGCGCCTAACGCGCGGGCGGATCGGTCAAAACTGATAGAGCGCCGCATAGTCGGCGTCCTTCGCCGCCACCTGCCGCGCGAGATCGACGATGACCCGCGCCTGCTTCCAGGTCGCATCGTCCTGCATCTTGCCGTCGATCATGACGGCGCCCGATCCGTCAGGCATGGCCGCCAAGATCTTCCGCGCGAAAGCGACTTCGGCCGGATCGGGCGAGAACACCCTCTTGGCGATCACGATCTGGCTCGGATGCAGGGTCCAGGCGCCTGCGCAGCCCAAGAGAAAGGCGTTGCGGAATTGCGCCTCGCAGGCAGCGGCGTCGGAAAAATCGCCGAACGGTCCGTAGAACGGCTTGATCCCGTTCGCCGCGCAGGCGTCCACCATGCGCGCGATGGTGTAGTGCCAAGGGTCTTGTTGAAAGCTGGCGCGGCCGGCGGCGCCTTCGGCCGCGTCGGCAAGCACGCGATAGTCCGGATGGCCGCCGCCGACCCGCGTCGTCTTCATCGCGCGCGAGGCCGCGAGGTCCGCCGGGCCGAGGCTCATCCCTTGCATCCGGGGCGAAGCGGCGGCGATCGACTCGACATTGTTGACGCCCTGGGCCGTCTCCAAGATCGCGTGCACCAGGATGGGGCGCTTGAGACCGTTGCGCGCCTCGAGCAGCGCAAGATACTGGTCGAGGAAATGAATGTCCCAGTCGCCTTCGACCTTGGGGACCATAACCACGTCGAGCTTGTCGCCAATTTCGCCGACGAGCCGAGTCATATCGTCGATGAACCAGGGCGAATTGAGCGCGTTGACGCGGGCCCAAAGCCCGGTCGAGCCGAAGTCGATCGCCTTCCCCATCGCAATCAAACCGTCCCGAGCCACCTCTTTGGCATCGATTGGAATCGCGTCCTCGAGATTGCCGAGGACGACGTCGACCTGGCCCACGAGCTCGGCCGTCTTCGCGCGCACCTTTTCATTGTGCGGCGGTATGAAATGAATCATGCGCTCAAGCCGCGAGGGAAGCTCAAGCAACGGGGGCGGGGCCCCGATCGCCAGCGGATCGAAATACCGACGGGGGGCTTTCATGAGCGGGCGAGTCTTGTCCTACACAGTCTCGTCCAACGCATAGGGCGATTTCGTTTTGGCCGCAATTCGCTCGTCGAGCG
>DASXXT010000251.1:0-12545 GCA_036502965.1 Roseiarcus sp.
CATGCAGATCGCCCTTATCCTAGACGAGACCGCGACTGTTCACTCCGCCAAGAAAAAGCGCACCATGACGCGCGACGCGTCGAGGCCGACGGTTTGCGTAAAGCTGCCGCGCGGATTGCCGCCGAATCAGGCGTGGCCGCCGCCTTCGTCGGGGCCCCTTCTCCCATTGGGAGAAGGTGGCGCGATAGGGCGTCGAAAGACGCCCGTCTTTCGACGGGCGATGGCGCCGGATGAGGGGACCCGACGCCGACGAGCCGGCGATAAAGCGATGACGGCCAAGCACCCTCATCCCCGGCCCTTCTCCCGGAGGGAGAAGGGGAAGCTCCCTCGCTTCGGGCGGCGCTCGCGAGAACTTCGGCGAGGGTCGACCATCCACGTCCTCATCCTGAGGAGGGATGCGCAGCATCACGTCTCGAAGGATGCTCCAGATCGCGCTTCCGCCGATGGAGCGTCCTTCGAGACGCCGCGCTGCGCGCGGCCCTCAGGACGAGGTGGCTTGCGATTGCAAGCTGAACCCGGCCTCGTTTATTGCGCCAGGAAAAACCGCACCATCACGCGGGAGGCGTCGAGCCCGACGGCTTGCGTATAGCTCCCGCGCGGATCGCCGCCGAACCAGGCGTGCTCACCGCCTTCGACCAGCCATTGCTCGGCCACCGGCCGCCCGTCGGCGTCCTTGAGCGCCGTACGGGTGACGCGGCCGCCCTCGATTGGCCAGTCGAGATCACTTCTCGTGAGCGAGGTCTCTCCGCGCTCGACCTCGTCGAGGATGCGTTCGCCGTTGACGGGATTGACCGTTCCATCGGCCAGGCCATGAAAGATGATCTTGCGGGAACGTCGATCGCTTGCGGCGGGCGGCGCGGGATCAAAGGCCGCCGTTCCCTTCATCGCGGCGAAGGCGGACGGGACGTCGCCCGCTGATTTATAAGGCAGACCGGAGTGAATGCCGACCGCGTCGAATACGTCCGGGTAGGCTGCGCCGAGAATCTCCGCCATCGCGCCGCCGGCCGATAGACCCGCGGCGAAAATGCGCTCCCTCCGGATGTCAAACTCTTTCGCCAGGGCTTGCGCCAGACCGGCCAGTTTAGCCGGTTCACCCGAGCCGCGGTTCTGATGGCGCCGGTCGAACCAATTCCAGCAGCCGGAGGGGTTGGCGCGCCGCGGCTGGTGCGGATAGGCGACGATGAGGCCGAACTCCTCCGCGAGGTCGTTCATCCTTGTCCCAAGGGCGAAATCTTCCGGGTCTTGCAGGCAGCCGTGCAGCATCAGCACCAGGGCCAGTTCCCGCCGCTCGTGATCTGCTGGGACATAGAGCCGGTAGTTGAGCGAACCCGCGGGCCCGCGATAGGTGCGCCTCAAGAACCGTTCGCCAAAATCCGGTGTCGGTTTCGGTTCGGGCGCTTCGGGAACGTTGGGCGGGATGATTGGCCGGATCCGCAGGGCGCGCAAGGTTTCGCCCAACGGGCGCCGCGCGGCAGGTGCATAAGCGGGAGCCGGCTGCTGTTGCGGCTGAACTTTGAGATTGCTCTCGGCGCCTTTCGCCGCCTCGCCGGACAGCGCCTTGCGGAGAAGGGCGGTCGCCCCAGCGAGATCGGATTTTCGCACCAGGCTGAGAGCGTCGCCCATGGCGTCAAGCAAGCGCGGTTTCATCATTCATGTCCTGTAGCATCGGTCAGCGCAGACGATCGGCGAGCGCGGCTTTGACCTCGGCCGGCGCGTGCAGCGCGCCGAGCACGGTGATCGATTCGATGGTCCCCCGGGCGAGATCGGGCGTCACGTCGTCGGCGATGACTGCGAGGCCAAGCACGCGAATTGTGAGCTTTTCGCCTGCCGCCTGAACGGCTTCGAGGTCCTTGCGGGCGAAGGTCCGTAGGCCCAGCTCAAGCGTCAGCCGCGAAACCGCCTTTTTCGCGGCGTCGGAATGGGTCGCGAGCTGGTTGCGGATCGCGGTGCGGATGAAATCCGACCGGTTGGAATAGAAGCCGTCGCGCACCAGAAGATCAATCGATCCAAGATCAACGAATCCGAGATTGACGGTCAGCTTCTCGCTATCGGGCTGCTTGGCGTGTTGCAAACGTTCGGGCATTCGGCCATCCAAATGGATGTTCATTGGATGGCATATGGATGGCCAAAGGGTCTTTATCAAGGCGACCGGGCCGGCCATATTTGTCGCGGGGGTAGCTAGCCTTGCAGGCCCCGCGCTTCGTAGATTGCCACACGCAGCTTCAATAGCGCGGATTAGGGGGTAAGGCGCCCTCCCAATGCGGCGCACGGAACGCGCCCGCGAAAAAGTCGCTGAGCGCCTTCACAGCTGCGGGCAGATGTCGGCCCGGCGCGTAGACGATGTGAACCCAGCGCTCAATCGGCTTGTATTGGGTCAGGACTGCAACCAGCCGCCCAGCGGCAACATCCGGACCGACAATGAAGCCTGGAAGCTGCACAAGACCGAAGCCCGCGATAGCTAAAGCAAGAAGCACCTCGGCATTGTTGGACCGATAAGGCGTCCGACTCAGCCGAAGCACGAAGTCGCCTTCTCCCCCGTCGGTTTGAAAGCCCCAACCTTCGCCCGTCCATTGGTATTCGTAGCCGATGCAAACATGACGCACGAGGTCATCAAGCACCACCGGACGCCCATGCTTGGCAAAATAGGAGGGGGAGCCGCAAACCAGAACGTCGACGGGGGCAAGCTTACGCGCAATCAAGCTTGAGTCCGGCAGCTTGCCAATGCGAAGCGCCGCGTCAAAGCGTCCCTCGACGAGATCGATCACGTTGTCATCGCACACGAGATCGATCTCGAGCCTTCGTCCACGACCCGCACAAACGCTTCGAGACTAGCCTGCTTACCAAGGCGTTCGCCGCGCTTCCAAAGGGCGGTGCGCTTATCGTCTATGACGCCATCATCGACGACGATCGCCGGAAAAATGCGTTTGGTCTTCTAATGAGCCTGAACATGCTGATCGAGACGCCTGGAGGATTTGACTATACCGGCGCTGATTGCAGCGCCTGGATGCGCGAAGCAGGTTTCACCGCGACCCGCATCGAGCATCTCGTTGGCGCGGAAAGTATGGCTATCGGTATCAAGTGAGGAAGATTCGGCAGCTTGTTGACGCCGACTTGCCGCAGCAGCAACAGGGGCAAGACCTTCAGCTGTCGGGCGGCTTGGCCTGCTGCAAACACCCTAGCAATGCTACCATCCATATGGATGTGGTACGGATGGTGTATGGATGTTAATCGCGTGCCGTCAAGGGCCGCTCCGCGGCGTTGAAAAGGCGCCGCCCCTGCCCGGCCAGCGAAGCGACTCGGAAATGGCGCCCCAAAGGCTTGAAAAGGTTGAATCCAGACTCGGAAAATGGCGGCGGGTTAGCCAGGTCTCAGGGCTTCACCCACTTGCCGTTGGCCTTCGACGACTTGACCGCGGCCTCGACAAACGCGAGGCCCTTGACGCCGTCGTCGATGGACGGGAAATGGGCGGACTTGAGCGGCTTTTTGCCCACCCGGGCCGCTTTGATGGCCAGCGCGACCTCCGAATAAATGTTGGCGAAACCTTCGAGATAGCCTTCGGGGTGGCCCGGCGGGACGCGGGTCACCCGCGCCGCCGCCTCCCCCGAATCCGGCCCGCCGCGGGTGACGATGCGGGTCGATTGTTCGAACGGCGACCAGAAGAGATAGTTCGGATTGTCCTGCCTCCAATGGAGGCCTCCCTTGGTCCCGTAGACGCGCAGCATGAGCCCATTCTCGTTGCCAGGCGCGACCTGGCTTGCCCAGATCGCGCCGCGCGCGCCATTGGCGAAGCGCAGCATGATCTGCGCATTGTCGTCGAGCCGGCGTCCCGCGCCGAACGAGGTGAGGTCGGCGGCGAGCTCGGCGAGCTCGAGCCCGGTCACGTAGTCGGCAAGGTTATAGGCGTGCGTGCCGATGTCGCCGAGCGCGCCGCCAGCGCCCGAACGTTTCGGATCGACCCGCCATTCCGCCTGCTTGTTGCCGGTCGTCTCGGTCGCGCCAGTCAGCCAGTCCTGCGGATATTCGGCCTGAACGAGACGGATCTCGCCGAGCTCGCCAGCGCGGACCATCTCACGCATCCGGCGCGCGAGTGGATAGCCAGTGTAATTGTGGGTCAGCGCGAACACGAGGCCCGACTTTTCAACCGCGGCGCGCATCTTTTTTGCTTCCGCCAGACTGATCGTTAGCGGCTTGTCGCAGATGACATGGACCCCGGCCTTGAGGAACGCATAGGCCGGCCCGGCGTGGACGTTGTTCGGCGTGACAATGGCGACCGCCTCGATCCCGTCGGCGCGCTTGGCCTCGACCTTCGCCATGCTCGCATAGTCGTCGTAAACCCGGTCGGTGGCCAGACCGAGCGCCTGGCCCGACCGCCGCGCCTTCTCCGGCGTCGACGACAAGGCCCCGGCGACGAGCTCGTAGTGGTCGTCGATGCGCGAAGCGATCCGGTGAACCGCGCCGATAAAGGCGCCCTCGCCGCCGCCGACCATCCCAAGTCTGATCCTGCCGCCCTTATTGGCGTCGCCGCGTCCCTCGATGGTCATGCTCGCGTCTCCTCCCTGGCGCGGCGCGAAGCTCGCGCTCGATTTGCTTTCAAATTGGTTTTGTCGTCGCCGCGTCGCCGCCGTCAGTCGAAAACGGCTGCCGCCAAGGCGCGCGTCGACCGTCGAGGACGGTGGGGCCGCCCGAGCGGAAAACGGCGCAAGATCCTGAGTTCGCCTCCAGGTTCGCCCTGCCCGACCAGCGTCAGCGCGTCGACGTGCAGCGCGCGTGACGCAACCCGAAGCCCAAACTCCCATTCCAGCAGGCGCGCGACCCGGTTGGCGTCCGGAATGGCGTTGGTCAGAGTAAAATGCGGGTCAAACTCGTCGAGCACATAAGGATAGCCCCAGGCATCGAGATAGTAAGCCTCACGCGGGGTCAGGCGCTCCGGCCCTCGGTATTCGCGGCCGCTTTCGACAAATGGAGCGCGCAGCCCATCAAGACCGCGGACGATACCGGCCTCGAATGATCGCAGTTCTTTCAACGCGCCTTGGGGCTTCAAGGCCACAAACGCGAGCCCATGGCCAGATTTAACGACGCCTACGCTGAGTTCGCCGGCGTCGAACGGGGGGTGCTTGCCCGCGAATGCGGCGACGCTGTCGAACAAATCAGCGGGGTCGAGGTCCAGGCGGAGCGGAAACGGCGCCTTCAGGGTCGCGTGAAAGCCGTCGCGTCGCGGGTCGCTGGTCATGCTACGCCAGGAGTCCGGCGGGTAGCCTTCGAGCGAGAACCCTTCGCAGGACGCGCCAGTGAGCGGGTCGCGGCCGATCACGTCGCAGCCGAAACGCCATAGGTCACTCTCGGGCGGCGGCGCAAGATAGAGGGCGTATCGGAAGTGGTTCGGGGGCGGGGCCATCACGGGCGGCATGCTCGCACAGTCCCGAGGAACCGAGCAATAGCTTTTCCGCGCGCTTACAGAACAGTAACCTGCAGGCGTTAAAACAGGCTTGGTCCGAATGAGTTGGACCTCTCCGTCGCGTCGCCGCCGCACCGAAGCGCGCCGGCGCCACGCCATGATGGCCGCCTAAAGCGCTTTGATCATAGGTCGGCTGGGATGCATCGCACAGAATACGAATCTGCCCTTCGAGTTTGCTCTAGGATGCTGGCGAGGCCCGCGCCGTGCCTTTCCCGCGCGCTCTCCGCAACGAGATCGGCGCGATCATGAAAACTGTGCGGTTCGTCGGATCGCGAGTCCACGCGGCCTACGCTCTGGCCGCCGTCTTCCTCGGCGCTGTCGCGCTGGGGTCCTTTGTTCCGGACCAAGCGCTCAGCGCGTTGTGGTCCATGATTCCGCGCGAAACTCCGTTCTTGCAGCTTCTGCTGCTCGGCTGGATCGGCGTCGCGCTCGGGCGTCTGACGGTTCGCGCCGAACTGGGCGCCGCCGGGCGTGGCGGTCAAGCGACGCGCCGGGACACAGCCGGCAAGGAGGAGAAGGTCGACCGGGTGCTTCGCCACGTCGCAAAGGTGCTGCAGGCCCATCTGACCGACAGCGACAGCTTTTCCGAGCGGCTCGACGGCGCCAACGAGCGCCTGTCGCGGCAAGAAGCCGTTGGCCCGATCAAGGACATCGTGCTCGCCCTCATCGAGGACAATCGCGACATGCGCGATAGGCTTTACAACGTCAGGGGCCAGCTCGAAGAATCGCGCCTCCAGGTCGTGCAGTTGCAGACCAACCTCGAACGGGCGGAAGAGGCGGGTCTCCGCGACTTCGTGACCGCGATCGGCAATCGCCGCTTCTTCGACGCCTCTTTAATGGAGGAAGTGGAGAAGGCGAGGAGGCTAGGCGACCATTTTTGTCTCGCCCTCGCGGACATCGACAGATTCAAGCATGTCAACGACCGTTTCGGCCATCTGGTGGGTGATCGCCTGCTGCGCCTGTTCGCCAACATCCTGGTGCAAAACGTGCGCGGCCAAGACAAGGTTGCGCGGTTTGGCGGCGAGGAGTTCGCGCTGATATTCCCGGGCGCGCGCCTCGTGGATGCAGTGGCGGCAACCGAACGGATCCGGGGCATTCTCGAAGCCAAACAATGGACCATCGAGCCAAGCGGCGAGCGTATCAGCAAGGTGACAGCGTCGTTCGGGGTCGCGAGGTTGAGGGCGGACGAGTCGGCCAATGACCTGCTGCGGCGGACCGACCAACGCCTTTATGAGGCCAAGGTCCAGGGAAGAAACTGCGTCGTGGCCGATGGCGAAACCGACGAGGCCACGCCGTCTCGGCCGCCTTCCGGCCGCCGGCGCGCCGCGGCGGGCTGACCCGCTCGCCGAGGCCGCGCGCCAATGCCCGACCGCCGCTGCGATGCCTTTCAGCGCGCCCTCGACGAGGTGGGTCGGAAGGATCGAGCGCCGAACGGCGACGGCCCAGGCGCGACTGGAAGCCCCCGCGTGCGCGGCGTCGCCTTTGCGCGAGCGCCAGGTTCCGGCGGCAAGGCGGGCTTCGGCCTCGCTTTGGACTGGACGGACGAACCCGAGAGCCGGCCCGCGCCGCCTCAGCCTCCGCTGCGCGAACCAATTGGGCGTTCCGGCGATACGCCGATCGAAATCGCGGCGGAGCTCGGCCTTGACGCGCCGCTGACGCTCGATCAGCTTACGTCCCGCTGGCGGGCCTTCGTCTGGCGCAATCATCCCGACCGCCAGCCCCCGGAGGCGCGAGAGCGCGCCAACACGCGCATGGCGATCGCCAACACGCTTTACGATCGGGCGCGGCGGGAGTTCGCCAGGGCGCGATAGCTCAGATGCGGGCCCGCAGGTTCGGCTTCGCGGCCAAACAAACGCAAGTAAAAGCAAATAAATACAAATAAACGCAAGAAAAATAGCTTGCGTTTATTTTTTTGAATCGGGACTTTTCAATGGGTTACAGCCGATTCAAATAAAAAAATTCTTCCCCTGACACACTGTGCCTCAAATGTCACAACCGCATTCTCTCTTCTGTCTCCTCGCGCCATCGGAACGCGCCAGCTCGAACCGGCGAGTGGGGAAAGGTATAGCATGGATTCTGCTTTCCACCAAGAAAAAGTCGACTCCGCCCGATGGAGATCGGCTTTTCATAAACCCGCAGCTGCGCAGTGATATGCTGTCAAGACGGGCCAAGCTCTAGGTGTGAGGTCTCAACAGGTTGTCCATCCGGCCACGACCGAGGAAGCTGAAGTTGCTGAGGCTTTAGCGATTCTCGTAGGGCCGGATTTGACCGCCTGAACCGGTCGCAAGGGAAGCGGCGCGACCGCGCCTGCCCTTAGAGCGCCTGTTCGGGAATGCGTCACCTGCGGAGCGGGCAGGTGACCGTGCCGAGCTAGTCTTTGGCGCGGTAGGCGTCGGAAATGACGAATACTTCGTCGGCGCGGCCATAGCCGCCGTCCGGCACTTCCTCGATCAAAACCATGCTGTGCGGACGCGCCGCTTCGCCGAAATACGCCACGAACATGGCGGTGACCTGATGCACAATCTCTTCCTTTTGAGCATTCGACAGCGCTGCTCGCGGCACTTTGATGTTCGCAAATGGCATCGAACCTCTCCCTGAAAGCGAGGACCTAAGCGGATGGATGGAGCAGATCGGCGAGGCCGATCCGGCGCAGCAGTTCGCCGCGGACGCGATCCGCCACACCATTGACGACCTCGGCGCCGTCTTGGGACGGGTCGATATGGACGCGAAACGGCCGCTTGCCGAACGGCATGTCCACAACCTTCGCGATCGCCTCGGCGACCTCGCCGGCGTCCGCATCGGCCGGTTCCAGGGCGCCTAACCCCTTGAGCGCGACATCCGCAATGTCGCTCGTCGGTCCGCTCGCGTAGTCGGCTGCCCGCGCTGTATCGGCGGGCGCGCCGGCGTGGGCGAAATGATTCGTGCCCTTCGTGAAGGCGCCGGGCACGATGATCGAGGTTTCGATTCCCCATCGCGCCAGTTCCCCCGCGTAGCTGATGGCAAGCGAATCCATCGCCGCCTTGGCGGCAAAGTAGGGAGCAAGCCACGGCGGGGTTCCGCCGCGCGTGCTGGTCGATGACACCCAGACGAGAAGCCCTCGCCTCTGTCGGCGGAGGATCGGCAAAGCAGCCCGATTGACGCGCTGCGTACCGAGCACGTTCACGTCACACAGCTCCGCATATTGCTCCGGCGTGAAGGCCTCGGCTGGACCGAAAACCATGTGGCCGGCGTTGTGAACGAGCGTGTCCAGGCGCCCGCTCTCCCGCATGATGGTCGCAATCGCGGCTTCGACGGAGGCTTCCGACTGCACGTCCAGCTCGAGCCCGCGAATGTCCACGCCGGCCTGCGTCGCACCTGCTTTGACCGCCTCCGATTGCGGGGCGTTGCGTCCTGTGATGTCGCGCATGCCGGCGTAGACCGCGTGGCCAGACCGCGCCAATGCGCGGGCTGCGAGAGCTCCGAAGCCGCTGGAAGCGCCGGTAATGACAATGACCTGTTTCATGTCACGCCCCTCGCTGTGGTTCAGACAAACATGCCCCCGGAGACTTCGATCCGCTGGGCATTGATCCAGCGGTTGTTCTCGCTGAGCAGCGACGCGACGGCGGGGCCGATGTCGTCGGGGAGACCCGGGCGGCCGAGCGCTGTAACGCTCGAAATGAAGGCGTTGACCTGCTTGTTGTCGCGCACTGAGCCGCCCGCGAAGTCGGTCTCGACCGCGCCGGGGGCGATGGTGTTCACCGCGATGCCGCGCGGCCCCAGCTCTTTGGCGAGATAGCGCGTAAGCACTTCGACGCCGCCCTTCATCGCCGCATAGGCGGCGTAGCCAGGCAGGGTGAACCGGGCGAGGCCGCTCGAGAGATTCACGATCCGGCCGCCGTCGGCGATCATTGGCAGAAGTCTCTGGGTCAGGAAGAACACACCCTTGAGGTGGATGTTCATCAACCGGTCGAAGTCGGCTTCAGTCGTCTCGGCGAAGGGCGAATGGATACCGATTCCAGCGTTGTTGACGAGATAGTCAAAATTCGCGCGGCCCCAGTCAGCGGCCAGCGCCTGCTTCAGATCCGCGGCGAACGGCGCGAAGTCGGCGGTTTTGCCCGTATCGAGCTGGAACATCCGCGTCTTGCGTCCCAACTCCTCAATGGCCGCCGCGCCGCTGACAGCCTCGGCCTTTTTGCTGTGATACGTGCCGATAATGTCTACGCCCTTGCGCGCAAGGGCGATCGCCATGTTGCGACCGAGTCCGCGGCTGGCGCCGGTCACTAGCGCGACCTTGGCGTTGCTCGTCATCGTCCTTCTCCTGCTCGACTTCGGCTCGTCTAGATCGTTCATGACTCTTCCCGTACGCCAGATAATCGGGCAAATTCCGGGATCACTATTCGAAAGCAGCGAAGCATGGATCGGTTCGAAGCTATGCGGGTGTTTGCGCGTGTCGTGGAGCGCGGCAGCTTCGTCCGCGCGGCGGAGGATCTGGCGCTGCCCGCCTCGACCGCGACCGAGGCGGTCAAGCAGCTTGAATCGCGGCTTGGGGTCCAATTGCTGCGGCGCACGACTCGACAGGTCCGCGTCACGCCTGACGGCGAGGCCTACTACCGGCGATGCCTGTCGATCCTCGACGATGTCGAGGAGGCCGAAAGCGCTTTTCGCGGCGGTAGCCCACGCGGTCTTTTACGCGTCGATGTTCAAGGCACTCAGGCGCGGCGCTTCATCGTGCCGGCTTTGCCCAAATTCTTTGCGCACTACCCCGATCTGCAACTGTTTCTGAGCGATGGAGACCGCTTCGTCGATCTTGTGCGCGAGGGTTTCGATTGCGTGTTGCGCGCCGGCGAGCCGAAAGACAGTGACTTGATCGCCCGACGCGTCGCCAATTTGCCGGAGGTGACAGTCGCGTCGGCTGAATACGTCGCGCGTTTCGGCGTTCCCCGCCGTTGGGATGCGTTGGATGGGCATCTCATGGTCGGATTCCATTCTTCGGCGACGGGCGGCGTCCTGCCCCTTGAGTTTATGGTGAATGGGGTTCGGAGAACCGTGACACCGCCCTCCATTCTCTCGGTCAGTGGCGCGGATACCTACCAGGCTGCAGCGCTGGAGGGCCTAGGTTTGATTCAGGTGCCCCGATACTCCGTGGAGCAGGACCTGATAGACGGCGTATTGGTGGAATGCCTACCCGACACGCCGCCCTCGTCGACATCGGTGTATGTCCTTTATCCGCGAAGTCGCCAGCTCAGCCTGCGGGTGCGGGTTTTCATCGACTGGCTCACAAAACAATATGCCAATCACGGTGTAGGCCCGAGGGCAAATAGCGACTAGGCGCGAGGCTCGACAGCAGGTTTGCGCGAAAAGCAGATCTATGCCCACTGCATAGGTGATGAGTATGCCTCACTACGTCGTCGCGCGACAGGTCGTCACCGCATTGCTGAGCACTCGAACCATCGTCGCAGCCTCTCTGACTCCGGGGTCGGTGAATTCGGTCATCGAGCGCGTCGGATCGTCCGCACGCCGTGCCGGGTTCGCGGCAAGCGGACCGCAAGCGATCGAAGTTGTCTATGATACTCATCAAAGCATTGCGTTAGAAAGCGCTGCATCGAGGTCTTAAGTCCCGTCTTGCAAGACGTCGCTCGGGTTGGTCCCGGCGGCGAATTGCTGGAGGTGAGAATGAGACCTTCCCGAATTATACCTTCAACGGTAACTCTGGCTTGCTGCTTCACGCTCGCTGCGCCGGTTCCGTCGACTGCCAAGGGCGTTGCGCCGGTCCTTACTCTCCCCTTTATACCCTTAAGTTTGTCGACGCCGGCACAGTCTTCGGCGCAATTCGAAGCGAAGAAACCGGGTGTGGCCTACGGCGACGAATGCACAGCCTTTATCCAAACCAGCCGTCCCGGGGGGGCCGCCAGCGTCCCCTATGGCAATGTCTATCGGACCTTGGCAGAGGCCCAAAAGGACGCCCTCGATCGCTGCAGCATGACCACCTTGGCGCAAGATGGTTGGGGACCGTGCAGAACGTGGTGCACCGAAGTCGGTCGCTAGCAATGCGCGCCAACCGTCAATTCTAAAGACGACTCGGCCGGCGTGCCGTGCTGCGGCTGAGCGTCGCGCGCGTCCGGCTCAAGAAATACGAGGAGAAATCAATCATGGCCATTCAAATCGAGAGCCCCGAAACGAAGATCGAGCACGCCCAGGTTTCCTTCGTCGGGCTCAAGGCGTCTCGCGTCGCCTTGGGAACCTGGGCCATCGGCGGTTGGATGTGGGGCGGAACCGACGAGTTAGAAGCGATCGCCACCATCCGCGCGGCGATCGACCACGGCGTCGATTTGATCGACACCGCTCCAGCCTACGGGTTCGGACGCTCCGAGGAAATCGTCGGCAAAGCCCTGGCCGAAAGCGGCTTGCGTTCGCGCGTGGCGATCGCAACCAAGGTCGGGCTCGAATGGGGCGGGGGCAAGGTTTTTCGCAACGCCAGCCGCGCGCGCATTCTCAAAGAGGTCGACGAATCCCTCCGTCGGCTTCGAACCGACCATATTGACATCTACCAAGCGCACTGGCCCGACCCGCTCACGCCGATCGAGGAAACCGCCGAGGCGATGCACTCTCTGTTCGCGCAGGGGAAGATCGGCGCAATCGGCGTCAGCAACTTCTCCGTCGGGCAGATGGAGCGATTCCGCCAGGTCGCCCCGCTGCACGTGCTGCAGGCGCCCTACAATCTGTTCGAGCGCGAGATAGAGCCAGATATTCTTCCCTACTGTCGCCGCAACAACATCGCGACCCTGGGCTACGGCGCATTGTGCCGGGGACTCCTATCGGGCCGGATGCGGCCGGACAGCAAGTTTGAGAGCGACGATCTTCGCCGCACGGACCGAAATTCCAACAGCCGCGGTTCAGTCAATATCTCGCGGCCGTGGATCGGCTGGATCAATTGGCGCGGGCGCGGTTTGGCAAGCGGGTCCTCCCTCTTGCCGTGCGTTGGATGCTCGATCAGGGGGTCAGCGTAGCGCTCTGGGGCGCGCGGCGCCCCAGCCAGATTGAGGCGGTCGACGAAGTCACTGGCTGGCGCCTCGACGCGCCGGCCAAGGCGGAAATTGATCGCATCTTATCC
>DASXXT010000252.1:0-5095 GCA_036502965.1 Roseiarcus sp.
TGCCATTGCCAGTCGATTCAACCCTTCCCCGGCGGCCCTTGTACGCCTGCTCTCCCACCCGTTCCCGCCGTTCGCCCAATGGTCGCTCTCCGCCCTCCTGAGACATTCCTCGCAGCGCCCACCGATGACCGCCCTCGACCCTTTGCTGCCCTTCAAGATCGGCCCTATGAACGGGCGGGAAGCGCGAGAAAGCGGTCTTCGGCTGGAGGCGTCGGGTGCGCCAGGAGCGGCGACGGCGATCGATAAGCTCTTGCGCTCTTCCTGTGCCAGCCGCGTCACGTCACCTTTTCGGAATCGCCTGGCTCCAGCTCTTGTCGACGCTTCGCGCCAAGGGTCAGACGATCTGATCCAGCATGTCCCGAATGCGAGCCGCCAAATCCTGCAAGGACACAGGCTTTTGGACGAGCTGCACGTCGAGATCGACTCGCTCCTGATGCACAACCGCGTTACGCGAATAGCCCGACATGAATAGTACCTTCAATCCCGGCCGCAATTCTTGCGCGCGTCGTGAGAGTTCTCGCCCATTCATCCCCGGCATGACAACGTCCGTTAGCATCAGGTCGATCTTGTTCGATGGCTGCTCGAGAATTTGGAGCGCCCCGGCCGCATCTGGGGTGCCGATTGCCTGGTAGTTGAGATCCCGCAGCGCCTCGATCAGGTACCACCGCAGATCCTTGTCGTCCTCGACCACCAGAATGGTCTCGTGGTCAGCATTGCCACGCCAAACGCCACTCTCTTCTTCGACATCGCTCGCTTGCTCATGGGCTCGTGGAAAGTACATCTTCACCGTCGTTCCAAGTCCCGGTTCGCTGTAGATTTTCAGGTGCCCTCCGGACTGCTTCACAAACCCGTACACCTGGCTCAGCCCCAGACCCGTCCCCTGGCCGATCTCCTTGGTAGTGAAAAAAGGCTCGAAGGCGCGAGCTAGCACATCCGCTGGCATGCCATGGCCGGTGTCGCTGATGCAGATCAGCGCATACTGACCGGGCGTGACTTCCGGATTGGAGCGGCAGTAGTCGCGGTCGAGCGCCTGATTGAAGGCTTCCACCGTCAGCTTGCCACCGTCAGGCATCGCGTCGCGGGCGTTGACCGCAAGGTTGACCAGGCTTGTCTCGAGCTGCGACACGTCGACCTCAATCGCCCAGAGTCCAGGCGCGCCTGTGACTTCAAGTTCGATCGTCTCTCCGAGTGAGCGTTGCAGAAAATCGGCCACGCCAGGCAGATACTTGTTGAGATCGAGAACCTTGGGATTAAGCGGTTGGCGACGCGAAAAAGCGAGCAGGCGGTGCGTCAGGGCGGCGGCGCGCTGGGCTCCGCGCATCGCGTTGGCGATCGAGCGCGGCAGGTTTGGGGCGCTCGCGCCGAGCGCCTGGGCGTCGCGCCCCGCTCGCTCCAGGTTGCCAATAATGATCATCAAAAGATTGTTGAAGTCATGGGCGATGCCGCCACCGAGCTGGCCAACTGCTTCCATGCGCTGGGACACGGCGAGCCGCTCCTGAGTGTCTCGCAGGATGCGTTGCGTCTCCATGCGCTCGGTGACGTCTCTCGTGATTTTCGCGAATCCGACAACCTCACCGTCTTCATGAATCGGGTCGATGACCACGGAGGCCCAGAAGCGACTCCCATCCTTCCGCACCCGCCATCCCTCGGTCTCGAATCTTCCCTCGACGGCCGCGGTCGCGAGCGCTCGTGCCGGAATGCTCGCTGCTCTGTCCTCCTCAGTGTAAAACACGCTGAAGTGCCGGCCGATGATCTCGTCGGCAGAATAACCCTTGATGCGTTCCGCGCCGCGATTCCAGGTCGCGACGACCCCGTCCTTATCGAGCTGGAAGATCGCGTAGTCCACCACCGACTGGACGAGGTGGCGGAACCGGCGCTCGCTCTCGAGCAGCCGACTCTGCTCGAGCCGCCGCTCGGTTATGTCGCGGGTGACCTTCGCGAAGCCGATGAGCTTGCCGTCGTGGTCACGTACGGCGTCGATCACCGCCAGCGCCCAGAACCGACTGCCATCGGCGCGCACCCGCCAGCCCTCAGATTCGAACCGGCCAGTCCGCGCCGCCGTGGCGAGCGCCTGCTGGGGAAGCTCCCGCGCCTGGTCCTCGGGGGTGAAGAACTTCGCGAACGGCTGCCCGACGATCTCCTCGGCGCTGTAGCCTTTCAACCGCGCCGCGCCGCGATTCCAGCTCGTGACGCGGCCACCTAAGTCTATCATGTAAATCGCATAGTCGATGACGGAATCGATAAGCAGCTGCAACCGCCAAGCGTCGTCAACAGGTCTTGTGCTGTTCTCTTCCGGCACGGCGGGTGACCTCTCCCAAGGAATAGCTGGAACGAAACAGGAGAAACTTAGGTTCCGTGGGGTGACCGCGACGGCCCTCTGCCGTTGAGAATTCTGGTCGGCAGACGCTGGCAGGGACCCGATACTAAGCGCACATAACCTTCAGCCTTTCGGTCCGTTCATTGCACAAGGCTGCCCAGCATAACATCTGTCGGACCCGTTGCTGCCGTTCCTGGTCGGTCCCGTACGGAAGGAATACGCCAAGAGCGACTCCCTGAAATAAGCTGCGAACGCGTCAGTTCGACCCGAAGCGGACGGTCGCAGTGGTGCAGAAATCAAATAGACCGTGCGAAAAATTCGGGGAGTGATCCACGGTCCCCGCTTCAGGCGAACTTCGCTCCGCACCGGATTGGCGGTTGGCGAACAGGCCAAGGGTAAGATGTGGCTAGGCAATCCGACGGGGTCTCCATGGACCTGAGCGGACGCGGGGGAGGCCTTGTCGCTGGGCGCGCCGATGCGCTGGTCGTGACGCTGGCGAAGTGACAGGATGTTCCCGACTAGTCGACTGGCCCAGTCAAATCGAACGAAAGGTTGGGGGACGTTGCGCACCGCGTTTTTGCTGGTTGTCGCTTTCGGGCTCGCGTCTTGCGCCAGCACGCCGGAAAACCTGTTTGCCCCGGTCGCCCAGACGGTCCCTGGCGCGTCGCGCGTCGACATGCTTGTGGCGACGACAAGACGCGCCGCCGCCGATCCTGCCAAGCTTTATTCCGGCGAACGAGGCGGCGCCTTGAGCTTCGCCAATATCGTCGTCTCGATCCCGCCCGATAGCGTGCGCGCGGCGGGGGAGATCCAGTGGCCGAGCGCTCCTCCCGGCAATCCGGCGACGGACTTCGTCGTCGCCAAGGCGAGCCGCCTTGATGCCAAAGCCACCCGTTATTGGCTTGATTCCCATGGGTCAGCGAAGCGCCAGCACCGGGTACTGATCTTCGTTCATGGCTACAACAATCGGTTCGGCGACGCCGTTTTCCGCTTCGCCCAGCTCGTGCACGATTCCGACGCCGATGTGACGCCGATCCTGTTCACCTGGCCGTCGCGCGGGAGCCTGCTCGCCTATGGTTATGACCGCGAGAGCGCCGCTTTGTCGCGTGACGCGTTCGAGCAATTGCTCAACATGCTCATTCGCGATCCGGCGGTCGGAAAGATCGACATCCTGGCGCATTCGATGGGCAATTATCTGACGCTCGAAACCCTGCGACAGATGGCGATCCGCCACGGCGTGATTCCAGCGAAAATCGACGATGTGATGTTGGCTGCCCCCGACGTCGACGTCGACGCTTTCCGACGCGACCTAGGAGACATGGGCGATCCACATCCGAAATTCACCCTCTTCGCTTCGCGCGACGACAAGGCTCTGGCGCTGTCCGGTTGGATCTGGGGCAGCGACGCGCGCCTCGGGGCGATCGATCCCAAGACCGAGCCCTACAAGAGCGAGCTCGCCGCCGAGCATGTCAACGTCTTCGATCTTTCGGACATCAAGTCCAGCGACGCGACGAATCACAGCAAATTCGTCCAGAGTCCGGAGCTTGTCCGGCTTGTCGGCGATCGATTGGCGAGTGGGCAGACGTTGACCGACGGCCGCGCGAGCGTCGTCGATCAATTCCTGGCGACCACCGCCAACGAGCTCGGAGCGCTCGAGACTTCGGTTGAGAACGCCGAAACGCCCGAGGACGAGAGCCCTCCTCCGAAATGATCTGGTCGCGATGGCCTTTCTAGCTCTTTGGCGGCCCACCGCAGTCGTCACCAAAGTCCGCTATCCGCCCAATTGAGGCGTCCAAGACCGCGATCTGCTACGTCCGCAATACGCCGACTCCTGCCGTTCCGGGGCACCCTTTGGGAGCGCAGGAATCCGCCCATTCGCGACATCCCCACATGGGTACCAGCGTAAGATTTTGACCTTCGTGGTGGAAGCTGCGGCTCGCAAGGGGCTTTTCATACCCCTCACTGATTCGATAGCTTCGGAAGCGCAATCGTCCTTCCCACGGCCGATGTCGGTATTCGCGGGCATGGCGGCGATTCAGGAGTCGGCAATGCTCAGGGACGACAGCGGGAACGGTGGAGGTCGCCCGAGCGCGCCCTTGAATGTCCTCGGCCTCCGGCTCGACGTCTGTTCTATGACGCCCAAGACGGGGTTCCTTCGTGACGGTTGCTGCAACACTGGTCCAGAAGACGTCGGCAGCCACACGGTCTGCGTCGTCATGACTGCCGCGTTTCTCGAGTTTTCCAAATCCCGCGGCAATGATCTGTCGACGCCGATGCCCCAATTCGGCTTTCCCGGCCTGGGGCCGGGCGACCGCTGGTGCTTGTGTGCAACGCGCTGGCACGAAGCGCTGGAGGCAGGCTACGCGCCCCGCGTGGTCTTGCGGGCTACTCACGAACGCGCCCTCGACTACTGCTCGCTCGCCGATCTCAAGCGATTCGCCCTGGACATGACCTGACTTCGACCATCGCACCCGGGCTGCGCATCAACGCTTGCAGTCACGCTTGAGCTTTCAGCGTGCGGTGTAACCTATCTACCCTAGTCTCGGTGCCCCTGTTCAACATACACGTGCGGACGGGCGCGCCCTGGGCTCTGACCAGCGGCCTTCCCCGCGCGTCACAGCCGTAGCCAGACCCCGCCCCAGGCGCTGCTAGCGAGGGCCTGCGCATAGGGATGCCGTGGGGGGGATAGATCTGATCGCCGGCGTGGTGGCGGCGCGCCTGCAGGGCGAATACCGGCGCGCCGGCCCTTGCCTCGAGGCAGCCGTTCGCACACGACGG